>NZ_JBFBCF010000016.1:0-213537 GCF_040683035.1 Streptosporangium sp. NPDC051022
GTAAGGCTCCCGGTAGACGACCGGGTTGATAGGCCGGAGGTGGAAGCGCAGTAATGTGTGGAGCTGACCGGTACTAATAGGCCGAGGACTTGACCACAAAGCAATCTTTTCTTGCTCGCGTCCACTAGGCAATTCTGAGACAGCAAACAGTGTTTGTGTGTTTCATAGTGTTACGGCGGTTATGGCGAAGGGGAAACACCCGGTTACATTCCGAACCCGGAAGTTAAGCTCTTCAGCGCCGATGGTACTGCACCGGGGACGGTGTGGGAGAGTAGGTCGCCGCCGGACAATCTTTCGGAAAAGGGAGGATCGTCCCCTCGGTTGAGGGGGTGGTCCTCCCTTTTTGGCGTTCCCGGAAGAGGGTTCCGGGGGGGTTCTCCGGGTGTGTGTGGGGGTGTGTGTGGGGGGGGTGTGTGGGGGTTCTTCTTCGGGTGTTTTCCGGGGGGTTGCTGGAGGGGTTCGGAGGGGGTGGGGGACGTGTCTCGTTCGCGGGGGGCGGTCCCCCCTTTTGTGTTTCTCCGGGGGGTGTTCCGGGTTTCGGGGGTCGTGTCTCGTGTGTGGCGGGGGCGGTCCCCCTTTTTTTGTTTTCCGGGGGTTCTTCTTCCGGGTCTTCGCGGGGTCAGTTGTCGGGGGCGGTGTGTAGCAGGGGTTCGATCCGGTAAGGGACCTGGACGGACAGGGCGATGGTGGTGTCGGTGCGCTGAACCGCCGGCGAGGCCAGGACCCGGGCGATGATCTCCTGTAGATCCGGCGTGCTGCGTGCGACCACGCGGCAGAGCAGGTCGGCCTGGCCGCTGGTGCCGTACACCTCGAGGATCTCCGGCACGGGTTTCAGCGCCTCCACGGCCTCGGCCAGGCGGCCCTGGGCGATCTGCAGGGAGACGAAGGCCAGGATCGGGTAGCCGACTCCTTCGGGGGTGACTGTGGGGCCGAAGTCGGAGATCACACCGCGGCTGATGAGTTTCTCCACGCGGGCCTGGACCGTCCCCCGGGCCACGCCGAGCAGACGGGCGAGCTCGGTGAGGCCGACGCGGGCATTGGCGCGCATCGTCACCAGGAGGCGACTGTCAAGCTGGTCTATGGGCATCGCATCAGACTAGGCGATATGACCAGTGTTTGATAGCTACAGCGATGCGATCATGCGCGGATCGCGTAGTAAAACTGCTCGCTCTTGCCAACGATTCCTGATATTGCTGTCATTTTATGTATGTTCGAGGAAGCACAGTATTTCGCACCGGTGGCGACTCGTGACGACGGCAGCGTCGAGGTCGAGCTCGCCGCGAGCCACCCGGGTTTCGCCGATCCGGTCTACCGCGCACGGCGCAACGCCATCGCCGCGCTCGCGGTCGACTACGTACCGGGAACGCCCATCCCCACGGCCGAGTACACCCCCGAGGAGCATGAGGTCTGGGCCCTGGTCAGCCGTGAGCTGGCGATCAAGCACCGTGTGTACGCGACCGCGGAATACCTGGACGCCGTCGAGCGCCTGGGACTGCCCCGCGATCGGATCCCGCAGCTGCAGGAGGTCAGTGACCTGCTGCAGCCGCTGACCGGGTTCCGCTACATTCCCGCCGCGGGCCTGGTGCCACTCCGTGAGTTCTACAGTGTGCTGGCCGACGGGTTCTTCCACTCGACGCAGTACATCCGGCACCACTCCACCCCGCTCTACACGCCGGAACCGGACGTGATCCATGAGGTGATCGGGCACGCGAACTCCCTGGCCTCCGACAGGTACGCGCGCCTGTACCGGCTGGCCGGGAGCGCGGCGCGACGGGTCGAGAGCGACCAGGCGCTGGAGTTCGTCTCGAAGGTCTTCTGGTTCACCCTGGAGTTCGGGGTGATGACCGACCAGGGCGAGCTGAGGGCGTACGGCGCGGGCATCCTGTCCTCCTACGGTGAGATCGAGGAGTTCCGGGGAATGGACATCCGGCCCCTCGACGTCGCCCGTATGGGGACGACCCAGTACGACATCACGAAGTACCAGGATGTTCTCTTCCGCGCGGAGTCGCTGGAGCATCTGGAGGATGTGGTCGGGGACTTCTGGGCCACCTGTGATGACGAGTCCATCGCCAGACTGGTCGCCGACACTCGCTGAGAAGACCTCTGGCGAGGGGCGGACACCGGGACGCGCACGGGAGTGCGCGCCGAACCGGGGTACCGCTCGCCGCTCATCGGCGCCGGCCGGGTCGGGGCATCACCTGCCGCACCGGCGCCGTGGGCGGGCCCAGGACCGGTGAAGGCCGCCGCACACCGTTTGGGGTGTGGTCAAGGGCTCGGCGAGGTTCGGGCCGGGTTTCCCCTCGTTCCCTTCCGCGAGCGCTCCGATGCGATAGATCTCTCGCCCATGGGCGTGTGGGGGAGGACGGAACGGGTCCCGATGGGGAGAGCGACGCGTCGGGCGGGCGCGGCGGCGGCCGTACTGGGGGCCGCGCTCACCTGTGGATGCTCACCGGGGAACGTCATGGGGCTGAGCGTTCCTCTGACGTCGCTCTCGCCGTTCACCCCGGAGACGACGGCCGAGGGCCCCTCCCCGCGGCCGGTGCAGGACACCGGAACTTCGGAGGCGACCCGGCCCAAGGCCCCGCCGAAGGTTTCGGCTCCGAGACTGACCCGCGCTCTCGACCGCTTCCTCGAACCTTACGGCGGCCGGGCCGCCGCCGCGGTACGGGATCTCTCGACCGGTCGTGTCTACACCTATCACCCTGATCTACGGTTGCCGACGGCCAGCACCTCGAAGGTCGACATCCTGATGGCGCTGCTGCTCAAGACACCGTGGCGCGAGCTGGACGAGCGGGGCAGGACCGACGCCGGCATGATGATCCGCTCCAGCGACAACGCGGCGGCCGACCGGCTCTACGAGCGCATCGGCCTGGAGGCGGGGCTGGCGTGGGCGAACCGCAGGTTCGGGCTCAAGGACACCTACGCGCCGCCGGGGCGGTGCGCGAACGTGTACTGCTGGGGCATCACGCAGACCACGGCACCGGACCGGATCAGGCTTCTCGAAACCCTGGTCAGGGACGGGAGCCCGCTGGCCCCGGACGAGCGCGAGAGGGTGCTCCGGCTGATGACGCAGGTGGTGCCCAGACAGAGCTGGGGGATCAGCGCGGCGGCGTGCGAAGGCGGCCGGGTGTCGCTGAAGAACGGCTGGCTGCACCACATGGCCAACAGGCTCTGGGTGGTCGTCAGCGCGGGGCTGATCCGGGAGCCCGGGCACGAGTACGTCGTGGCTGTCCTCACCGAGGACAGCCCGAGCAAGGACGTGGGCATCGCCAAGGTGGAGGGTATGGCCAAGCGCATCCTGGCGGCCTTTCGCGGCGAGCGAGGATGCGCGAGCGGCGAGGATCAGGCCGTCTTGTCGACCAGCCGGTAACCGACACCCCGTACGGTCTGGATCAGCTGGTCGTCGGTGTCACCGAGGCGGGCGCGCAGCCGTTTGACGTGCACCGCGATCGTGTTCGTCGACGTGGTGTCCGTGGAGTTCCAGACGTGACGCATGATCTGCTCGCGGGTGACCGTGCGATGCGCGTTGCGCATCAGGTAGTGCAGGAGCTCGAACTCCCGCAGCGGCAGGTGGACGGTCCGGCCGCTGACTTTGACCTGGTAGGCGTTGACGTCGAGTTCCACGTTTCCGACCACGAGCGTGCGGCGCATGCCTGACTCTCCGGAGAAGGCGGCCTGGACCAAGGGTAGGAGTTCGGGCACCCGGTACGGCCGGGCCACGCAGGCGGTGGCCCCGGCCGCGAGTGCCTGGACGGCCTGCTCGGCGTGGTCCTCACCCACCCCCAGCAGGACGGGCACGGCCCGTGTCAGTCGTACGGCGCGGATGAACTCCACCGCGCCGATGATCGGCAGCGACGCGCTGACGAGCACCACGTCGGGCTGGAGAGCTCCGGCCTGTAACAAGGCTTGGGCGCCGTCGGTCACGCCCATGACCTCGACTCCCTCCCGTTCGAGGGCGTTGGCCAGGCCCTGAACCAAAGCCGATTCCGGATCGGCCACCAGCAGCAGGGGCGCTGTCCGGGTGTCCCCGTTCACCTCGGGTGCCGTCTGCGGCTGGATCACCCGGGTTCCTCCTTATGCGGTTGATTTATCCGAAGCGGCCGGTGATGTAGTCCTCGGTCGCTTTCTGGGTGGGGTTCGTGAAGATTCGTGAGGTGTCGTCCATCTCGATGACGCGACCCGGCTGGCCCTGTCCGGCGAGGTTGAAGAAGGCGGTGCGGTCGCTCACACGCGCGGCCTGCTGCATGTTGTGCGTCACGATGATGATCGTGAACTGGTTCTTCAGCTCCGCCATCAGGTCCTCGATCGCCAGGGTGGAGATCGGGTCCAGTGCCGAGCAGGGCTCGTCCATCAGCAGGACCTCGGGCTTGACCGCGATGGCCCGGGCGATGCACAGACGCTGCTGCTGTCCGCCGGACAGGCCCGCGCCCGGCTTGTTCAGCCGGTCCTTGACCTCGTTCCAGAGGTTGGAGCCCTTCAGAGACTCCTCGACGATGCCGTCGATCTCGGACTTGGCATGCCTGCCGTTGAGCTTGAGCCCGGCCGCGACGTTCTCGTAGATCGACATCGTGGGGAACGGGTTGGGGCGCTGGAAGACCATGCCGATCATGCGGCGCACCGAGACCGGCTCGACGTCGGGGGCGTAGAGGTCCTCTCCGTCGAGCAGGACTTTGCCCTCGACGCGGGCGCCGGGGATGACCTCGTGCATGCGGTTCAGCGTTCGCAGGAAGGTCGACTTCCCGCATCCCGAAGGACCGATGAAGGCGGTGATCGACTGAGGCTCGATCGTCATCGAGATGTCCTCGATCGCCTTGTGCTTTCCGTAGTACGCGTCGAGGCTTGAGACCTGGATCTGCTGGCTCATCTTCGACATTCCTTCCTATCGACCCCGGGCGGGCGAACGCCACCAGCTGATGAGGCGCGCCACCAGGTTGAGCAGCATGACGATCAGAATTAGCGTGAGCGCTCCGGCCCACGCCCGGTCGACGGCGGCGTCCGTCGGACGGCCCGCCTGGTCGAAGACGTAGAGCGGCAACCCCATCTGCGGCCCGTTGAAGGGGTCGCTGTTGATGGAGTCGGTGAAGAAGACGGTGAGCAGCAGCGGAGCCGTCTCTCCCGTGACACGGGCGATCGCCAGCATGACGCCGGTCGCGATGCCGGTGAACGCGGTGGGCAGGACGACCTTGGCGATCGTCCGCCACTTGGGCACGCCCAGCGCGTACGAGGCCTCGCGCAGGTCGTTGGGGACCAGGCGGAGCATCTCCTCGGCGGAGCGGACCACGGTCGGCATCATCAGGATCGACAGGGCGAGGGCGCCGGCGAAACCGGAGAACGGCATGCCCAGGGCCAGGATCCAGAAGGCCAGGACGAACAGGCCGGAGACCACGGAGGGGATGCCGGTCATGACGTCGACGAAGAAGCTGATCGCCCTGCTCAGCCGGTCGCCCCGGCCGTACTCCACGAGGTAGATCGCGGTGAGCAGTCCGACGGGGATCGAGATGATCGAGGCCAGCAGGACCTGCTCCAGCGTGCCGAGGATGGCGTGGTAGGCACCACCGCCCACCTCCCGGGCACCGATGTTGCGCATGGAGTGGGTCAGGAACTCCATGTCGAGCCGGGCGATGCCGTTCCTGATCACCATCCAGAGGACCGCGACCAGAGGCACGACGGCGATGGCGAACGACAGATAGACCAGCGTCTGGACGAGCCGGTCCTTGAAACGCCTGCCCGCCGAGATGCGCTGGATCGCGCCACGCTGGACCGTGCTGTGCTGGATCGCGGTCATGCGGCGGCCCCCGAGAACTCCTTGCGACGGGCGACGATCAGGCGGGCACCGGTGTTCACCAGCAACGTGATGATGAACAGCACCAGACCCGACGCGATCAGCGCGCCGCGTCCGATCGGCGTCGCCTCACCGAACCCGTTGGCGATGTTGGCGGCGATGCTGTTGCCCTGGGGGGTGAGGATCTGGAGGCTGATGCCGAACGTCGCCGGGAAGATGAGCGCGACGGCGATGGTCTCGCCCATGGCACGGCCGAGGCCGAGCATGGAGGCGCTGATGACGCCGGGACGACCGAAGGGCAGCACCGCGGTCTTGATGACCTCCCAGCGGGTCGCGCCGAGGGCCAGGGCCGCCTCCTCGTGCATCCTCGGCACCTGGAGGAACACCTCCCGGGAGATCGCCGCGATGATCGGCAGGATCATCACCGCCAGCACGATCGACGCGGTGAGCATCGAACGGCCCGCGACGACGTCGCCGCTGAACAGGGGGATGAATCCGAGGTACTCGTTGAGGAACTCCGAGGGTCCCTGCATGAAGGGGACGAGGAAGACGATTCCCCACAGGCCGTAGACGACGCTGGGAACGGCCGCCAGCAGGTCGATGACGTATCCCAGGACGCCGGCCATGCGCCGGGGCGCGTAGTGGGAGATGAAGAGCGCCACGCCGACGGCCACCGGAACCGCCATGATCAGGGCGAGGACGGCGCTGATCAGGGTTCCGAACGCCAGGGCCGCGATGCCGAAGGACTGGGCGCTGTTCGGCTCCCAGGTGGTGGTGGTGAGGAAGTTTCCCTCGTTGGCCCGCAGGGCCGGAATCGCTTCGACGACGAGGAAGACGGCGATGGCCGCCATGATCGCCAGCAGGAGGATTCCGGCGCCGGTGGAGGCGTAGCGGAAGGGAACCTCACCTCGGCTGCGCCGCGAGGCGGATCGGCGCTTGGCCGATCCGCCGTCGCGAGAAAGGGAGGTCGCCATTGACTTAGGAGATCGCCTCGACGGCGGTCCGGACCTTGGCGAGCAGCGTCGCCGGCAGCGGGGCGTAGCCCAGGCCGGTCAGCGCCTGCTGGCCCTCGTCGCTGGCGGTGTAGGTCAGGAAGGCCTTCACCAGCTTGGCCTCCTCGGCGGGCAGGCCCTTCTCGCAGGTGATCTCGTAGGTCACCAGGACGATCGGGTAGGCGCCCGCGGCCTTGGTGGCGTAGTCGATGCTCAGCTTGAGGTCGTTGCCCTGGCCGACGACCTCGGCGGCCTCGACCGTCTTGGCCGCGCTCTCCGGGCTCAGCTCGACGAACTCACCGGAGCCGTTGGCGACCTTGGCCTTGGTCAGGCTGGAGTTCTCGGCGTAGGAGAGCTCGACGTAGCTGACCGTGCCGGGGGTGCTCTTGACGGCCTGCGCGATGCCGTCGGAGCCCTTGGCGCCCTGGCCCTTGGCCTCGGCGGGCCACGCCTTGGCGGGCTCGTACGGCCAGCCGGCGGTCTTGGACAGGAACTTGGTGAAGTTGTCGCTGGTGCCCGACTCGTCCGAGCGGTGGAACGCCTGGATCGGGGTCGAGGGGAGCTTGGCGTCGGGGTTGTCCTTCTTGATCGCCTCGTCGTCCCACTTGGTGATCTTGCTGTTGAAGATGTCACCGATGGTCTTCGGCGACAGCTGCAGGCCGTCGACACCCGGGAGGTTGTAGACCACGGCCACCGGGCCGGTCACCATCGGAAGGTTGATGGCCTTGCCGGCCTTGCACCGGGCGTCGGCCTGGGCGGGCTCGCCCTTGTCGTCCTTGAGCGCCGAGTCGGAGCCGGCGAACGAGATCGTGCCCTGGATGAAGGCCTGGACGCCCGCGCCGGAGCCGCTGGGCTGGTAGTTGAGGCTGACGCCCGAGTTCGCCTGCTGGAAGTTCTTCTTCCACTCGTCGATGGCGTTGGCCTGGGCCGAGGAGCCCGCGGCGTTGATCGTGCCGCTGAGACCGGCGGCGTCTGACCCGGCCGAGGAGGCCCCCGAGGTCGGAGCGCTGGACGTGGCGGGGCTGCTGCCGTTGTTATCGGTGCCGCACGCAGCGAGCGAGAGCGCGCCGACAAGGGTTACCGCGGCAAGCCGGCCTGCATACTTCACGGTTGGGTTCCTCCCACTAAGTCCTTCAACGTTCAGGAGAGTAAGGAGGGAAGGTGACCCAAAGCCGGTAGAAAGATGAACGCAAAATGAATGCCTCCGGTCGCGATTGTGGCGATCGGTTGGGCGAGTCTTGGAAGTCCGGCCCGGTGGGCAAAGTCCGGGGGTGGGCGGACTCTACGAGGGAACGGGCCGTAAACGCCGACGTCGGGCGCGAAACGGGAGCGGCGGTGCGGGGGGCGGGTGCCGGGCGAAGCTTTGAACGGTCTTGAACTGGGCGAACCAGGTCTTAACCATGCTGAACGGTTGTTTCCGGTCGATGATGAACGAAGGGTCAAGAGCTTCACAAGGGCGACGCAACCGAGGCAGGTCGGTCGGGAGGGGGAGCCGCCCTGTTCCGGGCGGCTCTGTCCGGCTCCGAAGTCCGTTCCCGTTCCGGATGCCCCGTGCCGTGACCGGGGGCGTTCACCGGGCCGGGCGCCGTTCACCGGCGCCGATCCGCCCCGCTTCGCCGCCCGCCGTACCGGCGCCCGGACGGTCACGGACACGGTGAAGGCGGGCGGTCACCGCACTAGACGGGGAGGGTGAGCGGGCCGCCGCCGAGGCGCTTGAGGACCTCTCCGTGCAGCGGGCCGTTGCTGCAGACCAGGCTGCCGCCGTCCAGGCCGGGAACCCCCGACAGGTCGGTCCAGATGCCGCCCGCCTCCTCGACGATCACGGTCAGCGCCGCGATGTCCCAGGGGGAGAGCTCGGGTTCCGCGGACAGGTCGACCGCGCCCTCGGCGACCAGCACGTGCGACCAGAAGTCCCCGTACGCGCGGGTGCGCCAGACGGACCTGTTCAGGTCGAGGAACTCGTCGAGTTTGCCCGCCTCCTCCCAGCCGCCGAGGCTGGAGTAGGAGAACGAGGCGTCCTCCAGGCGGGTGACCGAGGAGACCTGGCAGCGGGTGGCCTTGGTGAGGCTCTTGCCGGTCCACGCGCCGCTGCCCCTGGCGGCCCACCAGCGGCGGCCGAGAGCGGGGGCGGAGACGAGGCCCACGACGACCCGGCCCTCGTCCAGCAGGGCGATGAGCGTGGCCCAGACGGGGACGCCGCGCACGTAGTTCTTGGTGCCGTCGATGGGGTCGACGATCCAGGAGCGGGAGCCGCTCCCGGTGATGCCGAACTCCTCGCCGAGGACCGCGTCACGCGGGCGGGCCCGGCTCAGCGTGCCCCGGATGATCTCCTCGACCGCCTGGTCGGCGTCGCTCACCGGGGTGAGGTCCGGCTTGGTCTCGACCCGGAGGTCCACGGCCTTGAACCGGCGCATGGTCAGGTCGTCGGCGGCATCGGCCATGACGTGCGCGAGGCGAAGGTCGTCGTTGTAACCCGTCATGATGGGCAACGCTATCGCGTCGGTGGTCTGTTACAGGAGATCGGGGGCGCAAGCCGGGGAATTGTGTCGCGTCACGCGGGTCAACCGGATAGCGGAGGAAACATCCGCCGGACAGCGGGGGGAACATCCGTTGGCTTCGGTGTTACCGGCGAGTAGCATTCGGTCATGACATTCGACGCGGGTGCCTTCGTACTGCAGAGCGTTCCGTTCGCGCGGACGCTGGACATCGCCTTCGACAAGGTCGAGCCGGGGCTCGCGGTCGCCCGCATGCCCGACCGCGCCGACCTGCACAACCACGTGGGCGGCCCGCACGCGGGAGCGCTGTTCACCCTCGCGGAGTCCGCCTCGGGCGCGGCGCTGCTGTCGGCCTTCGGCGACCAGCTGGCGCGGGCCACCCCGCTGGCCGTGAACGCCGCCATCCGCTACCTGAAGCTGGCCATGGGCGAGGTCGTCGCCGAGGCCCGGCTCCAGGCGTCCCGGGAGGAGGTCGTGGCCAGGCTGGACGCGGGTGAACGTCCCGAGTTCGAGATCGCCGTCGGAGTCAGGACCGCGGACGGGACCCCGGTCTCCGAGATGACCGTCACCTGGACCCTGCGTCCCAACCGCTGAGAGCCGTGACGCGCCCGGTCGCCGTCAGTCCTCGTCGGGGGCGCCCTCGCGGCTGGCGAGCAGCCGGCGCAGGGAGACGAGCCTGGCCGGGTCCGCGTGGCCCGCCGCCACCCAGGCGTCCAGGGCGCACTCCTCGCCGAGGTGGTTGCAGCCCTTGGGGCACTCGACCGTGCCCTCGACGAGGTCGGGGAAACCGGCCAGGACGGTCTCGACCGAGACGTGCGCCAGGCCGAAGCTGCGCACGCCCGGGGTGTCGATGATCCAGCCGCCCTCGGGGAGTTCGAGGGCCACGGCGGAGGTGGAGGTGTGACGTCCCCTGCCGGTCACCGCGTTGACGTGGGACACGGCCCGGTTGGCGTGCGGTACCAGGGCGTTGACCAGGGTGGACTTGCCGACGCCCGAATGGCCGACGAGCACGCTGGTCCGGCCGCTGAGACGCTCTCTGAGATCGTCGAGGACGCCGCCCTTGCGGAGCACCGTGTACGGCACGCCGAGCGGGGCGTACAGGGAGATCAGCTCGTCGGGCGGGGCCAGGTCGGACTTGGTGAGGCAGAGCATCGGCTCGATGTCGGCGTCGAAGGCCGCGACCAGCATCCGGTCGATCATGCGGGGCCGGGGCTGCGGGTCGGCCAGGGCCGTCACGATCACGAGCTGGTCGGCGTTGGCGACCACGGGACGCTCGATGCCGTCGGTGTTGTCCGTGTCGTCGGCGGAGCGGCGGAGCATCGAGGTGCGGGGCTCGACGCGGACGACACGGGCCAGCGTGTCCGAGTCGCCGGAGACGTCGCCGACCAGGGCGACCCGGTCGCCGACCACGATCCCCTTGCGGCCGAGCTCCCTGGCCTTCATCGCGACCACGAGCCTGGCGTCGTCGGCCCGGTCCCTCCTGCGGCCGCGTCCCCTTTCGGCGGGCGGCTCGACCAGACAGGTGTAGCGGCCCCGGTCGACCGCCACCACGAACCCCTGGACCGCGTCCTCGTGCGCAGGACGGATCCGGGTCCGGGGCCGGGAGCCTCTTCCCGGCCGGACCCTGACGTCGTCCTCGTCGTATTCGCGCTTTCTCAGCTTCTCCGCCTCTATCTGCCCTCGTCCCGACGGCCGGTCGCCCGTCGGGCATCTCCCAGGCTAAGCGGCCCGCGGCACCGCGACGTGCCCGCCCCGGGGGTCGCCGTGACCGTCCGCCGGCCGGCCGTACCCCCGGTGGTGACCTCCGCCGGGCCCGCCGCGGCACCCGTCACCGGGCGCCCCGCAGCATGGCAGCCCACATGGAGGCGAACTCGGGAAGGGTCTTACCCGTGGTCGCGATGTCCTCCACCTCGACGCCGGGCACGGCCAGGCCGATCACCGCGCCCGCGGTCGCCATCCGGTGGTCGGCGTAGGAGTGGAAGACCCCGCCGGACAGCGGGCGCGGCCTGATCTCCAGGCCGTCCTCGGTCTCGTTCGCGTCGCCGCCGAGAGCGTTGATCTCCGCCACCAGGGCGGCGAGCCGGTCGGTCTCGTGCCCGCGGATGTGGGCGACGCCGCTGATCCGGCTGGGGGAGTCGGCCAGGGCCGCCAGGGCGGCGATCGTCGGGGTCAGCTCGGCCACGTCGCGCAGGTCCGCCTCGATGCCGGTGACGCGTCCGGTGCCGGTGACCGTCAGCCCCGCGGGGGTGAACTCGACCGAGGCGCCCATGTCCGTCAGCAGCTGCCTGAGCTGGTCGCCCGGCTGGGTCGTCTCCGCGGGCCAGCCGGGAACGGTGACGGAGCCCCCCGTGACCATCGCGGCCGACAGGAACGGCGCCGCGTTGGACAGGTCGGGCTCGACGGTGAAGTCCCTGGCCCGGATCGGCCCTGGCTCGACCCGCCAGACGTCGGGCTCGGAGTCGTCGACGTGGACGCCGAACTCGCGCAGCATCGCGACCGTCATCCGGATGTGCGGCTGCGACGGGATCGGCGGCCCCTCGTGCCGCACGGTCACGCCCTTGTCGAACCGGGCGGCGGTCAGCAGCAGGCCGGACAGGAACTGCGAGGAGCCGGACGCGTCGAGCGTGACCTCGCCGCCGGACAGCGGGCCCCGGACGGTGAACGGCAGCGCGTCGCCGGTCACCTCGGCGCCGAGGGCGCGCAGCGCGCCCAGGATCGTCCCCATGGGGCGCTTGCGCGCGTGGGGGTCGCCGTCGAAGGACACCTCGCCGTCCGCCAGCGCCGCCATCGGCGGCACGAACCGCATCACCGTGCCCGCCAGCCCCACGTCGATCCGCGCCCCGCCGACCACGGGACCGGGCGTGACGGCCCAGTCGGAGCTCGAAGGGCTCTCGTTCGAGGGGGTCATCGTGGCGCCGAGCGCCCGCAGCGCGTCCGCCATCAGGTCGGAGTCGCGGCTGCGCAGCGCCAGCCGTACGACGCCGGGGCCGTCGGCCAGCGCGGCCAGCAGCAGCGCGCGGTTGGTCACGGACTTCGATCCGGGCAGGGAGACGGTCGCGCGGACGGGTTCGGTGGCGGTCGGTGCGGGCCACAGCGGAGCGGACATGGTCGAAAGCCTACCGGGACCGGGACACGGCGCCCCCGAACCCGTGGCAGGGTGGTGATATGTGCGGGAGATACGCCTCTGCTCGCCCCAAGCAGGAGTTGCTCGAGGAGTTCCAGGTCGAGCTGGACGGGGCCCCCGACGAGGAGCTCGGGGCGGACTACAACGTCGCGCCGACCAAGCCGGTCTACGCGGTGCTCAGCCGCGTGCCCAAGGCGAAGCCGGACGGCAGGGCGGTGCGGCAGCTCAGGATCGTCCGGTGGGGACTGGTCCCCGCCTGGGCGAAGGACCCGTCCATAGGGTCGAAGATGATCAACGCCAGGGTGGAGACGGTCGCCGAGAAGCCGTCGTTCCGCAAGGCGTTCGCCGGGCGCCGGTGCCTGCTGCCCGCGGACGGTTACTACGAGTGGGCGGTGCTCAAGGACGAGGGCGGCGGGGGTGCCGCCGGGAGGCCCAGGAAGCAGCCCTATTTCATCCGGCCGGCCGACGGCGGCGTCATGGCCATGGCGGGCCTGTACGAGTTCTGGCGCGACCGGGGCAGGGCCGAGGACGATCCGCTGGCGTGGCTGGTGACCTGCACGGTCATCACCACCACCGCGGAGGACGAGCTGGGCGCCATCCATGACCGGATGCCGATGCTGATCGAGCGGGACCGCTGGGCCGAGTGGCTGGATCCCGGGGTGCCGGACGCCGGGGGGTTCCTGGTCCCGGCCCTTTCCGCGGGGCTGACGGCCTATCCGGTCTCCACCGCCGTCAACTCGGTGCGCAACAACGGCCCCGAGCTCGTCGAGCCGCTGCCGGAGGGCGGGGGCGAGGGTCAAGCGCTCTTCTGAAAACTCCCATTAAACGGTGTAGAAACCACGGAGAGTGGGCATCCGCAGAGGAAGGCGATACCTCAGGACGAGTCACCGAGGTCGTCGCCCAGGAACCTCATCCTTTGCCGCCTGCCGGGAGAAATCGGGGAATCCCTTCACAGGCCGCCCTTCACTCTGCGGAGGTGCGGATTCGTGGACGCCGCGACCGTGCGTATACGCCTGGAGAGCATGCTCGCCGAACTCGACCGGTCCATCCGGGTCCTGCGGGGAGATCCCCCGACCGGATGGGATCGCTCCGCGGCGGACGCGGGGTCGGTGCTGACCGACACCGACCGTAACCAGGCCATGCTGGAGGCGGCGACCGATCAGCGCCGCGCGGTCCTGCGGGCGCTCAGACGGCTGGAGGACGGGGTCTACGGCCGCTGCGCCGACTGTGGCGGGGCCGTGCCCGACGGCAGGCTGGAGGCGCGTCCCGAGGCCGCCCGCTGCGTGCAGTGCCAGGCGAGGCGCGAACGCAGGAGGTGACGCCGTGTCGTCCCCACGACGCCGCCGGGCGTCGCGGGGAGACGAGGGGACGACAAGGGGACCGCGAGGAGACGCCGCGTCGCGGGAATCGCGGGAATCGCGGGAATCACGGTCTGCGGGCGCTCGCCACCAGGTGGATGCCCACGGTGTCGTCGTCGTCGGGGTGGGCCTCGAGTTCGGTGTTGACCAGCCAGGTGAGCGCCCGGGAGTCGGAGGCGAGCACGTGGTCGACCGTCGAGGGGGACAGCACCGTGCGGGGCCGTATCCACTCGACCTCCAGGCCCGCCTCGGTGAGCAGCTCGCGGAGCTGGCCGCTGCTGAAGCACCGGGTGATGCTCCCGTCGGGCCAGGGCACGAGCATGACCTCGTCGGTCTGGCGCAGGTGGGCCCAGTAGTTCTGCTCGGCGAGGATCGCCATCCCGAGCACCAGGGAGTCGACGCAGACCAGTGCCCGCCCGCCGGGGCGCAGCACGCGGGCGACGTCGCCCATCGCGGACTCGGCCATGAGCTCGATCGACATCGCGCGTTCCTCGGCGAGCACGGCGTCCATGCTCCGGTCGGGCAGGAAGCGCAGGTCGTCGGCGCGGACCTGGCGGACCTTGGACGCGTCGTGCAGCGGCGCCTGGCTCTCGACGGTCCGCCGGAAGTCGACGACCTCCAGCACCCGGTGTCCGGCCCTGGCCGCCTGGGCGGCCCAGCGGCCCCTGCCGCCCGACAGGTCGAGGACGTTCGACGGCTCCTCCGGCAGCCATCGGCTCAGTTGCTCGGCGGCGACCGCGCGATAAAAGGTCCAGTACGGCCCGAGCGTTCCTGAGCCGTTCAGCTCTTCGGCCGGGATGGGCAGCACAAGCGGCTCCTGGCGTCAGGTTTCCGGTGGTCTCCAGTACCTGCCGGTACGTATGTTTTTCCCCGCCCGGGGGTGTTCGTCACCTTCTATCTTGTGGGAACAGATGACCGGCCGGGGGTGTTGCAGCGGACAACGCAGATCCTTTCGGGAGGTTGGCCAGCCAATGCTCGCCTTGATCGAACCCGTCGTCCGCCCCGGTGATCGGTCATTCCCTGATGAGCGGGTATCCTCCGCTCAGTACGGCGTCCCGCGTCAGCAGGACTCCGGCGATCCTAAGGGGGTGGGTCCGGTCCCTGCGACAGACGAGGAGACTCTGGAGCAGCGGAGCACACGGTTCGAGCGGGATGTCATGCCCTATCTCGACCAGCTTTACTCCGCGGCACTTCGGATGACCCGGAACCCGGCGGATGCCGAAGACCTCCTTCAGGAGACCTTCGCCAAGGCCTTCGCGTCCTTCCACCAGTTCCAGGAGGGCACGAACCTCAAGGCCTGGCTGTACCGCATCCTGACCAACACCTTCATCAACAGCTACCGCAAGAAGCAGCGGGAGCCCAAGCAGTCGGGCGCCGAGGAGATCGAGGACTGGCAGCTGGCCAGGGCCGAGTCGCACACCTCGGGCGGGCTGAAGTCGGCGGAGATCGAGGCACTGGAGCATCTCCCCGACAGCGACGTGAAGGACGCGCTGGCCGCGCTTCCCGAGGAGTTCCGCATCGCGGTCTATCTCGCCGACGTCGAGGGCTTCCCTTACAAGGAGATCGCCGACATCATGGGCACTCCCATCGGGACCGTGATGTCCAGGCTTCACCGTGGCCGCCGTCAGTTGCGGACGCAACTCGAGGACTACGCCCGCGAGCGTGGCCTGGTTCCCGCGGAGGGTGCGAAGTGAGCGAGTGCGGTGACAGGCAGGGCGAGTTTCCGGGCGAGGTGATCGCATGAGCTGCGGCAAGCCCCACGCGACCGACTGCCGTGACGTTCTGGAGAAGGTTTACACCTATCTCGACGGCGAGCTGGACGAGGGCAACTGCGTCGACATCCGCGAGCACCTCGACGAGTGCGGTCCCTGCCTGGAGGAGTACGGCCTGGAGCAGGTCGTCAAGCAGCTGATCGCCAAACACTGCGGCTGCGACAAGGCCTCCGAGGACCTGCGCGCCAAGGTGCTCAGCCGAATCGACCAGGTGCGCTCGGAGTTGACCGGCTGACCTCCTAGGATCTCTCGTACGGCTTTGGCCACACGAACCTGGGGGTCGGCATGCGGATACTCGTCACCGGTGGAGCGGGATTCATCGGGTCCAACCTGGTGGATCGGCTGCTGGCCGACGGTCACGAGGTCACGGCCGTGGACGACCTGTCCGGTGGTGACCGGGCCAACCTCGTCGCGGCGGCCGAGAGTCCTCACTTCACCCTGCACGAGATGGACATCCGCGACCCGGCCCTGATCGGTCTGGCCGCCGAGGTCAGGCCCGAGGTGATCTGCCATCTCGCCGCGCAGATCAGCGTGCGCAAGAGCGTGGCCGACCCGGTCCACGACGCCCGGCTCAACGTCGAGGGCACCGCGTCGGTCCTGACCGCCGCCCACCACGGGGGCACGCGCAAGGTCGTCTTCGCCTCCTCGGTCGCGGTGTACGGCAGGCCCGCGGTCATCCCGGTGCCCGGGGATACGGCCACGGACCCGCGCTCGCCGTACGCCGCCTCCAAGCTCAGCGCGGAGACCTACCTGGCGGCCTTCAAGGCGCTGCACGGCATCGACTACACCACGCTGGTGCTCTCCAACGTCTACGGCCCGCGCCAGTCGCCGGACGGCGAGGCCGGGGTGGTGGCCATCTTCACCGACGCCCTGCTCAACGGCACTCCCACGGTGGTGTACGGCGACGGCGGCCAGACCCGTGACTACATCTTCGTCGACGACGTGGTCGACGGCTTCGCGCGCGCCTGCGGGGACGTGGGCAACGGCCGCAGGTTCAACCTGGGCACGGGCGTCGAGACGACCGACCGGGCGCTGCACTCCCTGGTGGCGGAGGTCGCGGGCGCGCCCGACGAGCCGGACACGGCGTCCGCCCGTCTGGGCGACCTGCCGGCGATGGCGGTGGACCCCGAGCCCGCGTTCGAGGGACTGGGCTGGCGGCCCCGGACGGACCTCGCGGCCGGTCTGAAGGTCACCGTCGACTGGGCGAGGGCCAGGCTCGCCGCGCTGTAGCCCCGGTTCGCCGTGTCGTGACCCCGGCCGGTTCCGGCCGTCACGCTGTGTCTCGGGGCGTTCGCGGCCCGTCCCGGTGGGATGCGGTGGGTCCGAGGTCCCGCGATGGCGTGGGGTGATGGATTGGTTACGCTTTGCTTGCGATTCCCCGTCTGCCGTTCAGGGGTCGGCCCGCTTCTGTAGCCTGAGTTGGGAAATCGACATGGAGGCAGCGCATGTTGAAGGAAACGGTCAGTCCCTTCCACCTGGGGATCTCCTGGACCTGAGCACGCGCACGTAGGGACCCAAGGGTGGCCGCTTTGCGTGGACTGCCGTGGTTTGCCAAGGTCTATTTGGTCGCTGTGATCGGAGTGGCATGCGTGCTGCTCGGATACAGCGTGGCGGGAAGCGGCCGCCTGGAGTGGCTCGACTGGTCGAACCTGCTGGTGCTGGCCCTGCTGTTCCTGGTGTGCGAGTCGGTGCCGACCCTGCTCAACGTCAGGCAGGCGGCGGTCTCGGTGAGCTTCTCCGCCGCGCTCGCCGCGGTGGTGCTCGTCGGCCCCGAGGGCGCCGCGCTGGTCGGCATGACGGCGGTGCTCAGCGTGCGGCCCGGCCTGCCGCTGGTGAAGCGGCTGTTCAACGGTGCCCAGTTCGCCATCTGCGGCTACGCGGCGGGCTGGGCCTACGAGTGGCTGGGCGGCAGGGCCAGGCTGCCCGACATCGCCGGGTTCGACGCCCTGATCGTGCCGTTCGCGGGCGCGGCGGCCGTCTTCGTGCCGCTCAACTTCGTCCTGATCGCGATCGTCCTGGTGGTCACCGGGCAGGCCGACCAGGTGCCCCTGCGGGGCCTGGCCCAGTTCATGGTCTCCTACCTGGGATACGCCACCTTCGGGCTGTTGATCGCCGGGCTGTGGACGACGGTCAACTCGATCTCCGCGGTGCTCGTGCTGTTGCCACTGTTCGTCGCCCGCTGGGCCTTCGGCCAGTACCTCGCGCAGCAGCGTTCCTACGACGCCACGATCGCCGCGCTCTGCCAGGCGGTCGAGACCAAGGACTACTACACCCGCGGCCACTGCACCCGCGTCTCGCTGGCCTCCGGCATGATCGCTCAGGAGATCGGCATGGGATCCGAGCGGCTGCGGGCCATCCGTTACGCCGGGATGCTGCACGACGTGGGCAAGCTGGGCGTGCCGACCAAGGTGCTGCAGAAGGACGGCCCGCTCACCGAGGAGGAGTTCGCGGCGATCCAGCTTCACCCGATGCGGGGACTGGAGATCGTGCGGGGCATCGACTTCCTGGACGAGGCGTTCGCCGGGATCATGCACCACCACGAACGGCAGGACGGAAAGGGGTACCCCATGGGGCTGGCAGGGGACGAGATCCCGGAGTTCGCCCGGATCATCGCGGTGGCCGACGCCTTCGACTCGATGACCTCCGACCGCTCCTACCGGGGGGCGCGCCCGGTCGAGGTGGCCATGGCCGAGCTGCGCAAGGGCGCGGGGACCCAGTTCGACCCGGAGATGGTCGTCGCCTTCATCAAGGCCGTCGACCGCGACGGCTGGGAACCGCCGCGCAAGGTCGTCGCGCCCCCCGCCGACACGGTGGAGACCACCGCGAAGGACCACGACGACCCGACCGTGCCCATCCAGGTGGTGCCCGAACGGTGAGCAGCACCACGACCACCCTCGCCACCCGGGCGTTCCAGCGGCTCGACTCGGGCCAGCTCCTGCTGATCTGCGCGGCCGGGTTGCTGGCGGTCGCCGGGGTCGCGCACACGACCGCCACCGGGCTGCTCGACCCCGAGATCGCCATCGGCTTCGGCGCGCTGATCGCGGCGGGGGAGCTGGCCAGGCTCACCATGCCCGGCAACCGGGAGGTCGCGCCGATCGGCGCGGCCGCCGCGCTCGGCTACACGCTCCTGCTGGACATGGGCGACGTACCGGCCCGGCACCCGGCGCTGCAGGTCATCGCGGTGCTGACGGTCGGCATGATCGCCGGTGCGCTGCCGCACCTGGCGGTCGGCCGCCCGCCCAACCCCGACGCCATGGCGCGCAGGCTGTTCACCGGCGCCCTGCTGGCCCTGGCCTACCGCCCGCTGGCCGGGCCGCTGTTCGATCTCGCCAAGGGGCCGGAGGGCGACTGGTGGCCCGCCCTCGGGGTGATGGCCCTGCTCATCCTGATGATGGTGATGGTCGACGTGCTGCTGGCCGCCGTGCTGCGGGCCGAGCAGGTGCGGGCGGCCTTCGGCGTGGCCGTACAGGACGAGCTGCGGATGGCCGCGCCGTTGTGGGCCGCGGTCGCCGCCTCCGGCATCCTGCTCGCCCTGGCCTCGCACAGCATGGGCATGGCGGCGCTGCTGGTCTTCTCCGCCCCGCTGCTGGTCACCCAGGTCGCCTTCCGCAAGTACGCCGGGATCAGGGCCACCTACCTCCAGACGGTCAGGGCGCTGGCCCGGGTCACCGAGGTCGGCGGATACGTCGAGCCCGGGCACTCCCACCGGGTCAGCCGTCTGGCGGTCGCGACCGGGCGGGAGCTGGGGATGGCCGAGCCCGAGCTGCTCGACCTGGAGTACGCCGCGCTCATGCACGACATCGGCCAGCTCTCGCTGCGCGACCCGATCCCCGGCGGCGCCACGGTGCTCACCGAGCCCGACCAGGCGCGGCGCATCGCCGAGCTGGGCGCCGAGGTGATCCGGCAGACCGGCGTGCTGGACCGCGTCGCGGAGGTCGTCCGCCGCCAGTGCGACCCCTGCTCGGCGGCCCCGCCCATGGCCAGCCGCGTCATCAAGGCCGCCAACGCCTACGACGACCTGGTCGGCGGTTCCACCGACCGGGACCGGGCGGGAGCCGCACTCGAACGGCTCCGCCTCGGAGCCGGCGAGGAGTACGACCCGGCGGTGGTCGAGGCCATGACCCGCGTTATCGACAGGCTCGCCTCGCTGCACCGGCTCTGAGGGCGTGTCCCGAGGGGGTTCCGGCACCCCGCCTTCGCGGGCGGTGACCACGACACCGGGCCGGTTTCGCGAATGAGGGCCCGACGGGCTCCATCTGGCACAGTTGGACCAAAGTGATCGATGGGAGTGTCCGGTGGCTGAAGTACACGCCGAGATGGTGGCCAACGTCTGGAAGGTCCTCGTCGCCGAGGGCGACGCCGTCGAGGACGGTGACACCCTCGTCATCCTCGAGTCCATGAAGATGGAGATCCCCGTCATCGCCGAGGACGACGGCGTCGTCGCCCGGCTCAAGGTCACCGAGGGCGACGTCATCCAGGAGGGCGACCTCATCGCCGTCATCGAGTAGCCCTCGCCCGTCGCCGGAAGGGCCGTCGTACGGCGGCGCCGGGCGGGCGGCCCCGTACGGCGGTGCCGAGGCCGGCGGCGGACGGGCACGCCCGGCGGGGGTGGGTCCCGCCGATCGGATCAGCGGGCGAGTCTGCCGAGGAAGCGTTCGCGGTCGACGACCACGCGCTCGACGGTGCCGGTCGCGATGACGGTCTCGTTGTCCCGGGCGGTGAAGGCGAACAGCAGGCGGCGGCCGTCGACCTCGGTGAGCTCGGCGGTGATCTCGACATGGGCGCCGACCGGGCTGGCCACCAGGTGTTCCAGCTGCGCCCTGGTGCCCACGGTGGTCTCGCCGGGGTTCAGCCCGCCGCCGACCGCCTCGACGGTGGCGCGTTCGGCGAGGGCCAGCACGCGGGGGGTGGCCAGCACGGGAACGTCTCCGCTGCCGACCTGCAGCGCGGTGTCCGCTCTTTCGACCGTGATGACAAACCGGGCGTGCATACCGGGAACGAGCGTCATGCGCGTCAGCATAGGGTCTGCTTCCGTGACGTCATACTGCGACCACTGCGGCCGTCCGGCGGACGAGGGCGACCATGCGCCCTGCCTGGCCGCCCGCGCGATGGAGCCACCCCGTTACTGCGCCCGCTGCCGCCGCCGGATGGTCGTCCAGGTGACCCCGCGCGGCTGGTCGGCGCGCTGTGCCGAGCACGGTCCGCTGAGCGGTTGATCTCGGCTCCATCACCGTTGGGTAGATCTCATTCACTCCGGGGGCGGATTCCTGTGCCCGCTGCGTAGATTCTTCTTTGCCCGGCGATCCCGGAGCGGAGTGCGGGGCGTGCCGTGCCCGCATCCCCGTGTCCCGCCCGGGAACCGGGATGCCCCAAGTGCCCGGTGTGCCGGCGGTCCAGGTCGGTGACGGTGGCCTCCGGGGACGGCGGTACTGTTTTTGCTCTTAGGGGCATATCCGGGCAATCTGTACAAGTACATCTAAAGATTTTGAGATTTGTGCGATGCTACGGCACGCGCCTTGTTTATGAGCTGTCCGGCACTCAGGGTTTCGTTACTTCGCCGTGACGTTGCCGCGATACAAATCCGCTTTGTTGGAGAGCCCAGGGGCGAGAGCGGAGAGGGTTACGGGGGAGTCATGGTGGCCCAAGGCACGACGCTGGCGGGGCGGTATCGCCTGGATACCCGCATCGGCGCCGGCGGGATGGGCGAGGTCTGGCGCGGGGAGGACATCGTCCTGGCCCGTACCGTCGCGGTCAAGGTGCTGCTTCCCGGTCGCACCGACGACCCGGGGTTCCTGGTGCGTTTCCAGGGCGAGGCCAGGGCCATGGCGACGATCAACCACCCCGGAGTGGTCGACGTCTACGACTACGGGGTTCACGAGGTGCCCGGCGCGGGGGCGACGGCGTACCTGGTGATGAAGTTCGTGGACGGCGAGCCGCTGGACCGGCTGCTCGCCCGGCTGGGGAGCATCGCCCCCGGCGCGGCGATGGAGCTCATCGCCCAGGCGGCCTCCGCCCTGCAGGCCGTGCACGACCAGGGCATCGTCCACCGCGACATCAAGCCGGGCAACCTCCTGGTGCGTTCCGACGGCACGCTCGTGCTCACCGACTTCGGCATCGCCAGGTCTGACGCGGCCAGCAGGCTCACCGACGCTGGCATGGTCCTGGGAACCGCCGCCTACTGCGCCCCGGAGCAGGCCGAGGGGGCTCCCGTCACCCCCGCGGTGGACATCTACGCGCTGGGCGTGGTCGCCTACGAGTGCCTGGCGGGGCAGCGGCCGTTCGACGGCGACACGCCGGTCACCATCGCGCTCAAGCACATCCGCGAGGCGCCGCCGCCGCTGCCGCCGCACATCCCGCCCGCGGTCCGCGCCCTGGTCGAGCGGGCCCTGTCGAAGGACCCCGCCCGGCGCTTCCCGAGCGCCGCCGCCATGAGCACCGCCGCCCGGCAGGCCGCCCTCGGGGTGGAGACCGGCGGGGCGGCGTCGCCGCACTTCCCGCAGACTCCGGCCGCGCCGGGGACGCAGGGGGAGGGGACGACGGAGGGCGGCTGGCCGGGCGCGGCCCCGCCGCAGACCGGCTGGCAGGCGGCCCCCGTGCCGCAGGCGGGTGCCTCTCCCGCACCGGCCACGCCGGGTCCGACGACCGAGATCGCCCCGGCGGGACGCGGCCGCCGCGCCTCGCGCAAGCCACGGCGTAAAGGCGGGATGCTGGTCGTCTCCGCCGCCGCGGGCGTGATGTGCGTCGGGCTCGTCGCGGTGGCGATCAACGGGATGGCCGCCTCGGGAGGGGTGACGATCGACCCGGCCGCGCAGCCGGGCTCGGCCGCCACCATCAGCGAGCCGGCGGACCCCCCGAAGACCTCGAACCCCCACAAGACCACCACCCGGCCGCCGCGCACCAGCACCCCGCCCGTGCGGCCCACGCCGACCCAGGAAGACACCCCGACGCCCAGCGACACCCCCACCCCGACCTCGACGCCGACGAAGAGCCCGACCGCGGAGCCGACCGACGACCCGACGGGGAAGCCGAGCCCGACGCCGACCCACACGCCGACCAAGACGGCGGTGCCCAAGAAGAAGGTGCCGAACGTCAGGGATCTGTCGGCCGAGGCGGCCGAGGCCATGCTCCAGAAGGCCGGATTCAAGGTGACGCTCAGCGACGAGACCGACGTCGACCCCTCGGGGTGCATCAAGGTCATCTCCCAGCGGCCCGCCGGAGGGACCATGTGGGATCCCAGGCAGCCGGTCGAGCTCACCGTGGTCAACGACAGGTGCCCGCCGACCCCGACGGCGACCCCCACGCCCACCTCCTCGGCCCGCGCCGCCTCCTAGGAGGCGGCCCGGCGGCCGCCTCCTGGCGGGTGCCTCAGATGCCGGTGGTGTTGCGCGGGTAGGCGACGGCCGGGTCGGTGGCGATGTTCACCATGTACGGCACGCCGGAGTCGAACGCGCGGCGCAGGGCCGGGCCGATCTCCGACGGGTCGGTGACCAGTTCGCCACCGCCGCCCAGGGCGGTCACCACCTGGTCGTAGCGGCACTGCGGCTGCAGGTCGGCGGCCACGTCGTAGCCGTACAGCAGCTGCATGGGGTGCTTCTCCAGTCCCCACATGCCGTTGTTGCCGCAGATCATCACGACCGGCAGGCGGTGCCGGACGAGCGTGTCGACGTCCATCAGCGAGAAGCCCGCCGCGCCGTCGCCGAGCAGCAGCGCCACCTGCGAGGAGGGACGGGCCAGGCGGGCGGCGAGGGCGTAGCCCAGGCCGGTGCCCAGGCAGCCGTACGGGCCGGGGTCGAGCCAGTTGCCCGGCTGCCTGGGCTCGACGTACTTGCCCGCGTAGGAGACGAAGTCGCCGCCGTCGCCGATCACCACGGCGTCGTCGGCCAGGACCTTGCCGAGCTCGCCGTAGATCCGCATCGGGTGGATCGGGTCGGAGCCGGAGGCCAGCAGGTCGGCGTCCGCGGCGGCCGCCGCCGCGGCGGCGTCGTTCAGCCTCGCCAGCCACGGGGCGTACGCCTTGGGGGACACGCCCGCCTCGTTGCAGGCCGTGCCGAGTCCCCAGAAGACCAGCGACAGGTCTCCCGCGGCGACCCCGGAGGGCTGCATGTGGGTGGTCAGCTGCGACGGCGCGTCGGCCAGGTGCACGACCTTGGCGAGCGGGGCGCCGTCCTTGCCGCCGAACCAGCCGTAGCCGAGACGGAAGTCGAGGGGGGCGCCGGCCACGATCACCAGGTCGGCCTGGGAGAAGGCCAGGCTGCGGGCACGGGTGACCAGCAGCTCGTGGCCCGTGGGCAGGACGCCCCGGCCCTGGCCGTTGGGGATGACCGGCAGGCGGAACTCCTCGGCGAAGCCCCTGGCGACCTCCTCCGCGCGGTCCATCCACACGTCGGAGCCCAGTACCAGCACCGGACGCTCGGCCTCGGCGAGCAGGCGGGCGATTCCGGCGAGCGCGTCGGGGTCGGGTTCGAGGGGGGAGGGGGTCAGCGTCTCGGCGACGTGGTCGAGCGGGGGCGCGGGGGCGAACAGGTGGTCCATGTGGAAGTCGAGGAAGACCGGGCCCCGGTGCGGGGCCAGAGCGGTCCGGAACGCCATCTCCACGTCCTCCCCGATCGAGTCGGGGCCCGAGCCGGTGAAGGCCAGCTTGGTGATCGGCGCGAACAGCGGCGGGTGGTCGATCTCCTGGAGCGCGCCGGAGCCCCAGCGGGACTGCGGCGCCCTGCCCCCCATGATCACGACGGGGGAGCCGTTGAAGTGCGCGGTGGCCACCCCGCTGACGCCGTTGGTGACACCGGGACCGGCGGTGAGCACGGCCAGCCCGGGTCTGCGGGTCAGCCGGGCGGTCGCCTCGGCGGCGAAGACCGCGCTCTGCTCGTGCCGTACGTCGACGATCGGCACGCCTTCGTGGACCGCTCCGTCGTACAGCGGGAAGACGTGCCCGCCGGACAGGGTGAACATGGCCTCGATGCCGTAGACCTTGGAGACGGCGACCGCGATGTCACCTGCGTGCTTTGGGGACTCCATATCGCGCAACCTACCAGTCAGTCACTTAGCCGGACAGTGGTTGGTCACCCTGCCCAGATTCGTCCTCTCTAACGCCGTCGGCGCCCGTCGCCGGCGTCGCGGGGGCCAGGTCCCGCGGGGTTTCCGAAGACGGCGCGCGCCCGGAACGGTCCGTGACGCGCGCCAGCGCGGCCGGTCCCCGCGGTCGCCGGCGGTCGCTCACAGTTGCCGGCGGTCGCTCACAGCGGCGGGACCGACCAGCCCTTCTCCGCCCACAGGGGCGCGTGCTCGGCGTTGACGAACAACCGGTCCTCCGCGTTCGGGATCCGGTGGTAGCTCTGCGGGTGCAGCAGCTCCGACGAGCTGTCCGACAGGTCGAGCACGTAGCGGTCCGGCGCCCTGCGCCCGGCCAGGTAGCGCAGCTCGAAGGCGTGCAGTTTCAGCGGGTCCGCCGGGTTCCACAGGCCGAGACCCGCCGCGCGGGCCTGCCGTACCGACTCGCGGGCGTGGCCGAGCGCGCCCTTCTCCGCCAGCTCGCGGGCCGATCCGGGGGCCGGCACGGCCTGGGCGACCTTGTTCTCCTGGCGGACGAAGGGGTCCACGTTGGGCCAGATGAAGTAGGGCATGACGTGCCCGCCCGCCAGCAGCCGCTCGTTGTACGGCGCCGGCCTGGGTGCGACCTTCTGGTCCCGGTTGACGTAGCAGAGCAGCCGGCCGTACCGGTCGAGGATCTCCTGGCCGAAGGCCAGCCTGAGCTTGAACGTCTCCCCGGTCAGGCCCTGTTCGGTGATGTCGGCGCTGATCATGTCCTTGAGCGCCTGGGTGGCGGGGGCCCCGTGGTCGGCGTGGTTACGGGCGGTGGTCTCGTCCAGCCTGCCCAGGAGGTACTCGTGGAGCGCGGCGCGCAGCCGCAGCGGCTCGAAGCCCGCGGCGAACGGGTCGGCCAGGAAGGTGGTCCAGGCGGGGTTGGAGATCTTGACGAACCCCTTGGGGAGGTCGGGGAGGCTGGGGTTGCGGGGCAGCTCGAAGCTGACCTCCGGGGCGTCCACACCGAGCAGGCGTACGCCGAAGTTGCCGTCGGCGGCGATGTTGATCGTGTCGCCGTCGTGCACGAGCTTGTCGACGGGCTCCGCCTCTCCGCCGGAGCGGGCGAGGAGCGCGTGGCCGATGGTGATGCCGGGAACGGGCTGTTCGATCGCCTTCATGTCTCACATGATGAACGCCTGTTCCCGGCGCGTCCCGAGGTTGCGGAGGTTCGCTCAGAGTGTGTCGGAGAGCGCCTTGATCGGCATCTTCAGGTCGGTCAGCAGGCTCAGGTCCGCCTCGGGAGCGCGGCCCAGCGTGGTCAGGTAGTTGCCCACGATGATCGCGTTGATCCCGCCGAGCATGCCGTCGCGGGTGCCCAGGTCACCCAGGGTCAGTTCCCTGCCCCCTGCGTACCGCAGGATCGTGCGCGGCAGCGCGAGCCTGAAGGTGGCGATCGTCCTGAGGGCCTCGGAGCCCGTCAGCAGCGGGAACGACTCGAACGGCGTGCCGGGGCGCGGGTTGAGGAAGTTCAGCGGGACCTCGTCGGGTCGCAGCTCGCCGAGCTGCCCGGCGAACTCGGCCCGCTGCTCCAGGGTCTCGCCCATGCCCACGATGCCCCCGCAGCACAGCTCCATCCCGGCCTCGCGCACCATCAGGCAGGTGTCCCAGCGCTCCTCCCACGTGTGGGTGGTGACGACCTTCCCGAAGTGCGACCTGGCGGTCTCCAGGTTGTGGTTGTAGCGGTGCACGCCCATCTCGGCCAGCTCGTCGACCTGGGCCCGGGTGAGCATGCCCAGCGAGCAGGCGACGTTGATGTCGACCGCCTCCCGGATCGCCTTCACCCCCTGGCGGACCTGGTCCATCAGCCTGCGGTCCGGGCCCCGCACCGCCGCCACGATGCAGAACTCGGTCGCGCCGGTCTCCGCGGTCTCCCTGGCCGCCTGGACCAGGGACGGGATGTCCAGCCAGACGGCGCGGACCGGTGAGGTGAACTGGCCCGACTGGGAGCAGAAGTGGCAGTCCTCCGGGCAGCCGCCGGTCTTGAGCGAGATGATCCCCTCGACCTCCACCTCGGGGCCGCACCACTTCATCCGCACCTCGTGCGCGAGTGCCAGCAGGTCGGCGAGGCGGTCGTCGGGTAACTCCAGGCACCGCAGGGCCTGCGCCGCGTCGAGCCCCCTGCCCTCCCCGAGGACCTGTGCGCGGGCGATGTCGAGTATGTCGCTCATCAGAACTCCTTGAAGGTGGAGACCCCGCCTTCAGGCGGGGAGGAAACATGCTGCTCCACTCTTCGGCCGTCGTCTACGCCAGGAGCCCGAAGGTGGTCCGGAAGGCGGCGGCGTCGAATCCGCCACCCAGCACGGGGCCCAGGCCCGCGTGGGCCGTACGGGCGAAGGCCTGCCTGTCGAGGCTCCCGGCTCCGGCGGGGAGCGCGCCCGCCAGCGGCCTGGCGGCCAGCATCTCCAGGTCGGCCACGTTGCACCGCTCGGCCAGGCCCGGTTCGGCGGGCCAGGACCCGATCACCACGCCGGCGAGATCCAGCCCGCGGCCGGCCATCGCCTCCAGCGTCAGCGCGGTGTGGTTGAGCGTGCCCAGCTCCGCCCGCGTCACCAGGAGCACCGGCGCGGCCAGGGTCCTGGCCAGGTCGGCCAGGGTCGCGCCTTCCTCGTCGAAGCGGACCAGGAGCCCGCCCGCCCCCTCGACGACCACCAGCCGGTGGGAGGCGGCCAGCTCGCCGATCCGGACCGCCGCCCGGTCGAGGGAGACCGGAGGCAGGCCCGCGACGCGGGCGGCCGCCGCCGGGGCCAGCGGGTCGGGGAACCTGGACAGCTCGAACGTGGTCGTCACCCCGGAGAGCCGGATGACGTCGTCCAGGTCTCCGGGCTCGGCCGGACCGACCCCGGTCTGCGCGGGTTTCACCACCGCGACCGAGGACCCCCGCTCCATGGCGAGCGAGGCGATCGCGGCGGTGACGATCGTCTTGCCGACTCCGGTGTCCGTCCCGGTGACCACGAGGATGCTCATTCATCCCACCTTAGGTGGCCGTGACCTCCCCGGTTCCGGGCACCCGGGGGCGGAGGTCAGGGGCGGCGCAGGCGGGTGACGAACTTGTAGCGGTCCCCCCGGTAGAGGGACTGGGCCCACTCGACCGGGTTGCCGTCGGCGTCGAAGGCGTGCCGGGTGAGCAGGAGCATCGGCAGGCCGACGTCGACGCTCAGCACCTGCGCGTCGTACGGCGTGGCCAGCACGGTCTCGATGATCTCCTCGGCGTCGGTCAGCCGCACGTTGTAGGCGTTGTGCAGCGTTTCGTACAGCGAGGAGTGCACCTCGAGCTCGCGCCTGAGCCTGGGGAAGCGCCGGGCCGACAGGTGGGTGGTGTCGATCGACATCGGTTCGCCGTTGGCCAGGCGGAGCCGGTGGATCCGCAGCACCCGGCCGCCGGGGTTGATCGCCAGCCGTCGGGCCAGCGGCTCGTCGGCGGTGATGTAGCTGATGTCGAGGATCTTGGTGTCGGGTTCGAGGCCGACGGTCCTGAGGTCACCGGTGTAGGACGTCAGCTGGAGCACCTGGGCGACCTTGGGGTGCGCGACGAACGTCCCCTTGCCCTGGATGCGCACCAGACGGCCCTCGACCACGAGCTCCGACAGGGCCTGGCGCACGGTGGTGCGCGACGTCTCGAAGCGCACCGCGAGGGTCCGCTCCGGGGGAAGCGCGCTGCCGGCGGCCAGGCTCTTGGTGAGCGCGAGCAGGCTGCGCTTGACGTCGTAGTACTTCGGGATCCGGGGGGAGTCTTCCGTCACGCCCGCACCTCGTCCGACGGCTCGGGACCGGTGTCGGCCGGGGGAAGGACGCCTCGTCCGAGGGTCCGCTCGTTTCGCTCACTCACATGGTCACCTTCATCTCGGCCACGGCGGTGAGCGCACCCCTGATCACCGCTAGATCGTCGGAACTCAGATTGGCCCGCGCGGTCAACCGCAGGCAAGAGCGGCCGACCGGCACCGAGGGCGGCCGGAAGCATCCGACGCGCACCCCGCGTTCCGCACAGATGACGGCGGCCCGAAGCGCCGTCTCGGGTGGGCCGAGCACGATCGGGACGACCGCACCCGCCGGATCGTTGGTTTCCAGGCCGAGTTCGCGGGCCATGGCGGCCAGCTCCTTCGCTCTGGTCAGTACGTGTCCGGGCAGTTCGGGCTGATTGTGAAGGATATCCACTGCGGCGAGTGCCGCTGCCACGCTCCCCGGAGCCAGTCCGGTGTCGAAGATGAATGAACGGCCCGTGTCTATCAGGGTTTCGATCACCTCTGGGGCCCCAAGCACGGCTCCGCCCTGGGATCCCAGGGATTTGGAGAGTGTGACCGTTCTCACAACGCCGGGCTCGGCCGCCAGCCCCGCCGCGTGCACCGCCCCCCGTCCCCCCGCTCCGAGGACGCCGATCGAGTGCGCCTCGTCCACCACCAGCAGCGCGCTCTGCCGTACGGCCGCCGCGTACAGCTCCGCCAGCGGGGCCAGGTCCCCGTCCACGGAGAAGACCGCGTCGGTGACCACGACCGCGTGCTCGACGTCCCGGTCCGACAGCGCCTTCTCCACGGCCGTCACGTCCCGGTGCGGGGTGACCGCCACGCGCGAGCGCGACAGGCGGCAGGCGTCCACGATCGAGGCGTGGTTGCCCGCGTCGGAGACCACCAGGGCGTCCCGGCCCAGCGCCGTGACGGCCGCCAGGTTGGCCAGGTAGCCGGAGGAGAACACCAGGGCGCCGCCCGCCTCGGCGAAGACGCGCAGCCGCTCCTCCAGGGCGGCGTGCAGCGCGGTCGAGCCGGTGACCAGGCGGGAGCCGGTCGAGCCGGTTCCCCAGGTCCGGGTGGCCGCCGTCGCCGCGTCGGCCAGCCGCGCGTCCCGGGCCAGACCGAGGTAGTCGTTCGAGGCCAGATCGATCAGGCCGTCGTCGTCGGGTGTGCGGACGCGCAGGGTCCGCTTCAGCCCCGCCGCCGCCCGCGTCGCCGCGGCCGTACGGAACCGTGCCAGCGGATCGGAGGGCGAAACGGAGCTATCTGTCATAGGGGCATTTTCCCAATGTGGTGTGCCCGATTCGCGTTCGGGCCCGTAAAGAACGCATGATGCACGAGTGCCGACTCTAAGCGACCTGGCGGTTCGTCACACCGCGCTCGACGATGCGGACCTCGAGTGGATGCACTCGCTGGTCTCCGACTGGCAGCTTCTGGCCGACCTGTCCTTCGCCGACCTCATCCTGTGGATCCCCCTCAGGGAGGGGACGGGCTGGATCGCGGTCGCCCAGATGCGCCCGACCACCGGCCCGACCGTCTACCACGACGACATCGTCGGGATGACCGCGGCCAAGGGCGAGCGCCCGCTCATCGACACCGCCTGGAACGAGAGGCGGATCTGCCGGGAGGGCGACCCCGACTGGTCGAGCGGGGTCCCGGTGCGCGAGGAGACCATCCCGGTACGGCGGGCCGACCACTTCCTGGGCGTGATCCAGCGCTCGACGAACCTCTCCTCGGCACGCACCCCGTCGCGGCTCGAACTCACCTACCTGCAGAGCGCCTCCGACCTGGCCCAGATGGTGGCCGAGGGCCGCTTCCCGTTCTCCGGCGCCGAGCCGATCCTGGTCCGCTCGCCGCGTGTCGGCGACGGGCTGCTCAGGCTCGACCGCGCGGGCCGGGTCACCTACGCCTCGCCGAACGCCCTGTCGGCCTACCGCAGGCTGGGGCTGACCGCCGACCTGGTCGGCGCCGAGCTGGGCCGTACCACCGCGATCCTGTGTTACTCCGACGAGCCCATCAACGAGAACCTGATGATCGTGGCGAGCGGCAGGGAGCCCCGGGAGACCGAGGTCGAGTCGGGGGGCACGGTCGTGCAGCTGCGGGCCATCCCGCTGGTCGTCGGGGGCGGGCGGATCGGCGCGCTGGTGCTCATCCGCGACGTCACCGAGTTGCGCCGCCGCGAGCGGGAGCTGATGACCAAGGACGCCACCATCAGGGAGATCCACCACCGGGTCAAGAACAACCTGCAGACGGTGGCCGCGCTGCTGCGGCTGCAGGCCAGGCGGCTGCAGGTGCCGGAGGGGCGGGAGGCGCTGGAGGAGGCGGTGCGCAGGGTCGGCTCGATCGCGATCGTGCACGAGACGCTGTCCCACACGCCCGAGGAGCAGGTGGACTTCGACGACATCGCCGACCGGGTGATCGCGATGACGGGTGAGGTGGCCGCCCCCGAGGCGCAGGTGGTGCCGCGCCGGGTCGGGGCGTTCGGGGTGCTGCGTTCGGAGATCGCGACACCGCTGGCGATGGTCCTCACCGAGCTGCTGCAGAACGCGGTCCAGCACGGGCTGGCGCAGCGGCCGGGCAGGCTTCAGGTGATCGTCTCGCGGGGGGCCGACCGCCTCGACGTGATCGTCTCCGACGACGGCACCGGCCTGCCGGAGGGCTTCGACCTGGAGTCGTCCACCAGCCTCGGCCTGCAGATCGTGCGGACGCTGGTGGTGGGCGAGCTGTCAGGACGGTTGGCCATCGAGCCCAGGCAGGGCGGGGGCACCGAGGTCACGCTGAGCATTCCCCTCCCCGCGGCCTGAGCCGCGGCCGGAGGGGCTTCGCGGACCGTCTTTTCGAGGTCCGTTCACGGAAAGATCCGCTCTTTTGGAGCGGATCTGGTCTTCCGGGAGAGTCCGCTCCGGCGGATTCTCCGTGGGGGTTCTCAGACGCCGGCGCGGGTGCGGGCGCGGGCCGTGCGGCGCTTGAAGGCGCGGCGCTCGTCCTCGCTCAGACCGCCCCAGACTCCCGCGTCCTGACCGGACTCCAGGGCCCACTTCAGGCAGGCGTCGCTAACGGTGCACGTACGGCAGACCTGCTTGGCCTCTTCGATCTGCATCAGGGCGGGGCCGGTGTTGCCGATCGGGAAGAACAGCTCGGGGTCCACGTCACGGCAGGCAGCTCGGTGGCGCCAGTCCATGCGTCCACTCCTTTTAAAAGAGGAGCCCTTGCTTCGGCTCCGGCGGCGTACTTTGTGAAGACTTTCACTAACCAGCGCGAACGATTACCCGAGCCGGGGTCGGTTCGGGATCCTGTTCACTTGATCGCCGGTGGCCCGGGAGCGATGTGGCCGCTCAAAGGTCCTACGTTCCGACGTCACTGTCGAGATTGTCAGCCACGCTCAGTACATGCAAGAGGTTTGGGAGAACGTTTTGCCTGATATGCATGTCGGATGCGTCACATGATGACCAGTTGTAACCGATTAGACCAACACCTGTAACGCCTTCGGGATGGAGCGGAACGTCACGCGCTCGACCTCTCCCAGGTAGTCGCCGTCGAGTTGGAAGGCCACGGGACGCTCGGCGCTCAGCGTGAACTCCCGCTCGTCGTGGAACTGCACGAAGTGATGGCCCGTCGGCAGGGTGTCGCGGAGCCCGATGATCTGGGGCATCAGGTTGAGCATCGTCGGCAGGCCGAGGCGCTGCAGTCCCAGCAGGTCGAGCCCGGTCTCGAAGCTCGCCCACGGTGTCGGGCAGACGGGACGGGAGCCCACGTAGGTCCAGGGCGAGGTGTTGGAGACGATCGCCATGAAGATGTTGCCCTCGGGCGTCAAGTCGGGGCCCTCGACGCGCATCGGGGCGTGCCGCCTGTCCGTCGACAGGTAGTGGTGCAACGCGGTGTTCACATAGCGCGCCGGTGTGGCCTTGCGCCCGGTCCCGCGCATCCCCTCGACCGCCCTGATCACCTCGGCGTCGTATCCCAGCCCGCTGCAGAAGGTGAAGTATCTGCGCTGGCCGTTCCAGATCGCCTCGCCGAGCCCGACGGTCCGCCGCCTGCCGTCGCGCAGGGCCTCCAGGACCGCGCCGACCGCCTCGACCGGGTTGTTCGGCAGGCCGAGCGCCCGCGCGAAGACGTTCGCGCTCCCGCCGGGGATCACCAGCAGCGCGGGCCGTTCCATCGCGCCCCCGCTCCCGTCCTCGCCGGCCTCCGGGATCCGGCCGTCTCCGGCCTCGTCCTCGTCGTCCACGCCGAGCAGCCCGTTCACGGTCTCGTTGATCGTGCCGTCACCGCCGAGCACGGCCACCACGTCGAACCCGGACTCATGGGCCTTGCGGGACAGGTGGGCCGCGTGCCCCCGGTATCCGGTCTCCTCGACCGTCAGCTCCAGTGTCGCGCCCAGTGCTCGGATCAGCACGTCCCGCGTCCGCTGATTGGTCGTCGTCGCCTTCGGGTTAACCAGAAGCATCGCGCGCATAATGCCAGCGTATCCGCCGGGAACCGGGGTATCGCGGCGAAGAAGGGGGCGAGATGCCCCGGCGATAGGGTTGGACCGTGTCGAATCACCGCCCCCTGACCCTCACCGTCGCCGCCGCCGTCGTGGCCCTGGAAGGCGTCGTCGCCCTGCTGCTCGGCCTCTACGTCGGCGTCGAGACGGTGATCGGCCGGCCGTCCGACGTGGTGAGCTCGATATTCGTCGCCGGATTCGGGATCCTCGTCGGCGTCGCGCTGCTCTGGGTCGCGGTGGGCATGCTCCGGGCGGAGCGATGGGCGCGCAGCCCCGGAGTGCTCGCCCAGATCTTCGCCGTGGTGATCGGCGTCACGCTGATCCAGTCCGACCAGCGGGCCATCGGCATCCCGCTGATCGCCGCGGCAGTGATCGGACTGGTCGCGCTGCTGTCCCCGCCGACGACCCACGCCCTCTACGGAGACCACCAGGACGGCCCGTAGCCGTCCCGTCAGTCCTCGGCGGTCAGCCCCTCGCGGAGCTGGGCCAGGGTCCTGGCCAGCAGCCGGGAGACGTGCATCTGCGAGATGCCGAGCTCGGTGGCGATCTGCGACTGGGTCATGTTGCCGAAGAAACGCAGCAGCAGGATGCGCTTCTCGCGCGGCGGCAGCCGTTCGAGCAGGGGCTTGAGCGACTCGCGGTACTCGACGCCCTCCAGGGAGTCGTCCACGATGCCGAGGGAGTCGGCGACCGCGGGCGCGTCGTCGTCGCCGGAGTCGGGCGCGTCGAGGGAGACCGTGGAGTAGGCGTTGGCCGACTCCAGCCCTTCGAGCACCTCCTCCTCGCTCATCTTCAGGAACGCGGCGAGCTCCCCGACGGTGGGCGCACGCCCCTCGCGCTGGGACAGCTCGCTGATCGCCTTGGTGAGCGAGAGTTTGAGCTCCTGCAGGCGGCGCGGCACGCGGACCGCCCAGCCCTTGTCACGGAAGTGCCGTTTGATCTCGCCCACGATCGTCGGGGTGGCGTAGGTGGAGAACTCCACCCCCCGGGCGAGGTCGAAGCGGTCGATCGACTTGATCAGACCGATGGTGGCGACCTGGGTGAGGTCGTCGAGCCATTCGCCCCGGTTGCGAAAACGACGGGCGAGGTACTCCACAAGGGGGAGGTGGAGCTCGACGAGCTCGTCACGGATACGCTGGCGCCGCGAGTCGTCGGGGGTCAACTCCGCCAGTTCCGCGAAGAGCAGGCGCGCGCGCACCCGGTCGGGCACCGCGTGGTCGCTGGCGGCCATGGCACGAGTCCTTTCCGTCACGCCGGCCTCGCCGCGCCTCGGCGCTTGCGTAGCACGATCGCCATGCGGTCGGGGGAGTCGGTTACGGCGTCCACGTCGTCGGCCAGCGCGGTGAGCACCATCCAGGCGAAGTCATCACGCTTCGGCGCGGAGGTGCCGACGGTGTTCACCTCGACCCGGATCTGCATCAGCTGACCGGTGAGCTCGAACTCGGCCGTCAGGTCGGTGCCGGGAACGGCCTGGGTCAGCAGCATCGCGCACGCCTCGTCGACCGCGATCCGCAGATCCTCGATCTCGTCGAGCGTGAAGTCCAGCCGTGCGGCCAGTCCGGCGGTCGCCGTACGCAGCACGGACAGATAGGCACTCGCGGCCGGCAGCCGGACGCTCACCACGTCACGGATTCCGCCCATGTCGACCGCGGGCGTCTCGGTGTGTTCGGTCACGTTCCTCCTCGCAGAGTCGCTGACTGCAACCTACAGCCCCGTGGCGGTAGTTGGCCCGCTTGGACTCGCGATCGGGGCGATTTAGCACCTCAAGAACACTTTAAGACACCCGAATGGGGCCTACGAACAGGTCAGGCCCCGTGTGGTCGCACTCCACACGGGGCCTGACCCTCGATCAGGAGACTCGGGCTCAGGCGGCCTTGGTCGCCCAGAAGATCTTGGAGATCTCGTCGATCTTGCCCAGGAGCTCGTCGGCCTGGGCGGGGTCGACGGTGCCCTTGCCGCCCGCGGCGCCCGCGAGCTTGGTGGCCTCCCAGAACAGCTGATGCAGCTGGGGGTAGGCCTCCAGGTGCGGGGGCTTGAAGTAGTCGGTCCACAGCACCCACAGGTGGTGCTTGACCAGCTCGGCTCGCTGCTCCTTGATGACCAGCGCACGGGTGCGGAAGACCGGGTCGTCGTTCGCGACGTACTTTTCCATGATGGCCTTCACCGACTCGGCCTCGATGCGGGCCTGGGCCGGGTCGTACACACCGCACGGCAGGTCGCAGTGCGCGGATGCGACGTGCCGGGGGCGCAGAAGTCGTGCAAGCATCGGAAAATCCTTCCTTGATGCTGGAATCAGCATGGTCCGGTACCGACCTTACTCGTCTTCAAATGCCCGTGTGGATGGGGTTGAGCTCCGTGAGAGTACGTGTCGAGGGAGAGTCGATGTCGCCCGCGCTGCGCCCGGGTGACTGGCTCTGGGTGCGCCCCGGAGCCCCGGTCAGGGCCGGGGACCTGGTCGTCGCCAGGCTCCCGTCCGATCCGTCGCTCCTGATCGTCAAACGGGCGGCCTGGGAGAGCGCCGAGGGGTGGTGGCTGGAGAGCGACAACCAGCGCGCCCCGGGGCGCCTCGACAGCTGGGACTTCGGCGCCGTGCCGGTGTCGTCGCTGGTCGGCCGCGTGGTGCTGCGCTACTGGCCGCCGACCTTCCTGCGGGCCCGGTAGGCGGCCACGTTCGCCCGGCTGGCGCAGCGCTCCGAGCAGTAGCGCCTGGACCGGTTGGAGGAGGTGTCGAGGAAGGCCCGGCGGCAGGGAGCCGCCTGGCACAGGCCCAGCCGGCCGACGCCCAGGTCGGTCACCAGGGTGGCCAGGCCCATCACGGCGCCGACGGCGTACTGGTCGGCCATCCGGCCGCCCTCGGTGAGGTGCATGTGCCAGCGCTCGCCGTCGTGCCCGGAGATCTGGGGCTGCACGGGGTGCTGGATCAGCAGCGAGTTGAGCCGGTCGACCACGTCCTGCTCGTCGCCGTTCGCCGCGGCCTCGAAGATGACGATCAGCTCCTCGCGGAGGTCGCGCAGGGCGTCGAGGTCCCCGCGCGTGATGCGGCAGCCGGGGCGGTAGCGGCCGCCCTCCTCGAGAAGGACGCGCAGCCCGTCCAGCCCGGTCAGCCGGTCCGGGCTGTTGATCAACAGCACGGCCAGCTCGGCGTAGGAGGTCAGATCCATCGGGCGGTCCGTCGCTGTAAGTGATGGCAGAGGAGCCGCATCTTACATCGGCAATATGGCGCGCACCATGTAACGAAAGTAAGTGCCCCCTGTCACCTGCGTGAGTCTCACCATGTGGCACAATCGAGCAACGGGTGACCCCCGTACCCCTCCAGACGGCCCCACGAGCAGGCCCCGAGCGACTACCGAAGCCGGGCCAGGCCCGCGGCGGCGCGTCTACGAAGGACCAATCCGTCTGTGTCTGACTGAACTACAGGGGTCGCTGTGGCTGTCACGCCATCCTCTATTTCCCTTGAATCTCTCGATCTCGATCCGGCCTTCGCCCTGCACCGCGGGGGCAAGCTGGAGATCCGCTCGACCGTTCCCGTCCGCAACGCCGACGACCTGGCCCTGGCCTACACCCCCGGGGTGGCGAAGGTCTGCACCGCGATCGCCGACGATCCCGGCCTCGTCAACGACTACACCTGGGTCTCCAACGTGGTCGCCGTCGTCTCGGACGGCACCGCCGTGCTCGGCCTCGGAGACATCGGACCCGCCGCGGCCATGCCGGTCATGGAGGGCAAGGCCCTGCTGTTCAAGCAGTTCGCCGGGGTCGACGCGGTGCCGATCTGCCTCGACTGCACCGGTGTCGACGAGCTCGTCGAGACCGTCGCGCGGCTCGCGCCGTCCTTCGGCGGGATCAACCTCGAGGACATCAGCGCCCCGCGTTGCTTCGAGGTCGAGGACCGGCTGCGCGAGCTGCTGGACATCCCCGTCTTCCACGACGACCAGCACGGCACCGCGATCGTCGTGCTGGCGGCACTGAAGAACGCCGCCAGGCTGACCGGCCGCTCGCTGGGCGACCTGCGGGCCGTGGTCGCCGGCGCGGGCGCCTCCGGGGTCGCGGTGAGCCGCATCCTCCTCAACGCGGGCATCGGCGACATCGCGGTCGCCGACTCCAAGGGCCTCATCCACCAGGGCCGCGACGGCCTCAACCCGTTCAAGGAGGCCCTGGCGCGCGACACCAACAGGGCCGGCCTGCGTGGTTCGACCGAGTCGGCGCTGGCGGGGGCCGACGTCTTCGTCGGACTGTCGGGCTCCACGGTCTCCGAGCAGGCCATCGCGTCGATGGCGCCCGAGGCGATCGTCTTCGCGCTGTCCAACCCGACCCCCGAGGTGCACCCGGAGGTCGCCAGGAGGCACGCCCGGGTGGTCGCGACCGGCCGCTCCGACTTCCCCAACCAGATCAACAACGTGCTGGCCTTCCCCGGCGTCTTCCGGGGGGCGCTCGACGTGCGCGCCACGACCATCACCGAGAACATGAAGGTGGCCGCCGCCGAGGCGCTGGCCGCCGTGGTCGGCGACGACGACCTGTCGGCCGACCACGTGATCCCGAGCCCCTTCGACGAGCGCGTCGCCCCCGCGGTCGTCGCCGCCGTCGCGGCGCAGGCCCGCGAGGACGGGGTCGCCCGCCAGTAGGCCCTCCCGCGGGACCCGGTCCCGCCCGGCCGCCCCCGGTCCGTCCTCGGTCCGTCCTTCACCGTCCGCGCCGCGAGCCCGCACGGGGTCACCCCCCTTCCCGGCCCGGCGCCGGTACGCCGTCGTCATGACGCCCCTCGCCCGATCGGCGAGGGGCGTCTTCGGTTCGGGCGGGGACCGGGCCCGGGAAACCTCAAAGGCCGTTACGGATTGTGCTATAAACAGAGCTCTCGGTTATCTGGGTGGGCAAGAGCGCACACGCCGTGCGGACCGGGACACCTCGGTCGCGGTCGCGGCCCCCGCGCCCAGACCGTCCTCACCGTGAGGAGAGCGATGGAACGTGAGCCCAACCGGCTGCTCCAGCGGCTCATCGCCGAATCGGGCTTCACCCACAAGGGGCTGGCCCGCAGGCTCAACGAGCTCGGCACGGCCCGCGGCCTGCCCGGCCTGAGGTACGACCACGGTTCGGTGCTGCGCTGGATCGGCGGCCAGCGGCCGAGAGACCCGGTCCCGGCGCTGCTCGCGGAGACCTTCTCCCTGCGGCTCGGAAGGATGGTCGGCGCGGAGGATCTCGGCCTGCCGGTCGTCTCCACCTCCCTCGACCTCGGACAGGAGTTCCCCCACACGTGGCGGGAAGGGGTCGCCACCGTGACGGCGCTGTGGCGTGGGGACGCCGAAAGGCGCGGGTTCCTGCTGGACTCCGGCTTCGCGATCGGTGCCGGCTCCACCGGGGCCCTGCGCTGGCTGACCCTTCCCACGGAGGGCCGTCCGGCGGCGAGCGGCCCGCGGCGGGTGGGCATGGCCGACATCGCCGCGATCAAGGAGGTCACCCGGTCGTTCGGCGAGCTGGACAACAGGTTCGGCGGCGGCAGGGTCAGGTCGGCGGTGGTGAAGTACCTCGACACCGCGGTCGCCCCGCTGCTGGGTGAGGGCTCCTACGCCGAGGCGACCGGCAGGGCGCTGGCCTCGGCCGCGGCCGAGCTGACCAGGCTGGCCGGATGGATGGCCTACGACCTGGAGCAGCACGGACTGGCCCAGCGCTACCTGATCCAGGCGCTGCGGCTGGCCAGGGGGGCGGGGGACCACGGGCTCGGCGGCGAGATCCTCGCGGGGATGAGCCACCAGGCCGTGTACATCGGCCAGCCCGCGCACGCCCTCGACCTGGCCAGGGCCGCCCAGCTGTCCGCCCGCCGCGCCGGCGTCTTCGCCCTGCTGGCCGAGGCCCACGTGGTCGAGGCCCACGCCCACGCCCTGCTCGAGGACCGCGCGGCGTGCGCGGACTCCCTGCACGAGGCGGAACTGGCCTTCGACCGGCGAGGAAACGGCGACGAGCCCGACTGGATCGCCTACTTCGACGAGGCCTATCTGTCGGCCAGGATCGCCCACTGTTTCCGCGACCTGGGTGACGGAGCGGGAACCGTACGGCACGCGCGGCGGTCGCTGGAGATGGACGGGCGTTACGTCAGGGGGCGGGTGTTCAACCTGGCGCTGCTGTCGGCGGGGCTGCTCGAACACGGTGAGCTGGAGCACGCCTGCACCACCGCGGCCGAGGCGCTGGAGCTGGCCGCGGGCCTGCAGTCCGTGCGCACCCGGTCATATGTGACGGATCTGCGGCGCCGGTTCGCCCCCTTCGCCGCCGAGACACCGGTGGCCGAGCTGGAGCGGCGGATGAGGGAGCAGATGCCGGCGCTCTGGCCGGGAGGCCGGTGAGGACGGAGGGCGGGTGTGTGAGCGGGCCGCCTCCGAAAAACGGCGGGAAAAGGCCGAGGGGCCCGGCAGAAGCCGGACCCCTCGGATGAAGCAGGGTGAGCCTGAGGTTTGGACCCCCGAGGCTCGGGTGATCGTCGAAACTTACTTGACGATCGTGCCGGACCACACGTTGGCAGCCTTGGCGTAGATCGCGGCGGTCTCGCCGTCGAAGTACGGCGAGGTGCTCAGGTCGTAGCGGCCGTTCTTGTCCTGGTCGCCGAACAGGCTGGTCACGCCGTTGACGTAGCCGAGACGCTTGGCGTTGCTGTACTTGATGAGCCACGCGGCGCCGTCGGCACCCGGGGTCATCGAGCACTTGAGGCCAACGTGCTCCTCGACCTTCTCGGCCGCGGAGACGTACACCTTGCCGGAGGTCTTGCCGTAGCACCACTTCGGCGTAACGCCGGTGAAGGCCTTGTTGCCGTCGGGGTGCGCGTCCGCCGGGTAACCGAAGACGTAGACCGCCTGGCCGGTCTTCTGGTTCCAGGCGAAGCCCTGGCCACCGACAGCGTCGCCGAGGCGACCGGTGTCCTTGATGAAGTCGGCAACAACGTAGAACGTCGTCTTGTAGTAGGACTTGACGGCGCTCTTCTTCACCCAGTACTGGAGGTAGTAGTGGGAGATGGTGTAGTTGCCCTTTTCGTCAATCTTGCGGTAGCCCGGGCCGGTGTAGGCGTCGTAGACCGACTTGGTGACGTAGTCGGTGTGAACGTGCCCGTGCTGCATGCCGTTCGTGTCGTGCTTGCCGTTGTTCTTCGGAGCCTTGTCGTAGACTTCCTTAGAAACTTCCTGCTTGACCTCCACGCTACCGGGGGTCTTCGGGCCGGCCGGGTCCTCGACGGAGGTGGCCTTGGCCCACGCGTCGACGCTCTCGCCGCCGTTCAGGTCAACGGTCTTCTGGTACTCGGCCTCGGAGATCTCCGAGTCCTTGGCGAACTTGACACCGGTGTAGGCGTCGTAGTCCTTCTGGGAGACCTGCTTGGCGTTGCCGCCACCGATCTGAACACCGTTGTAAACGGTCACGAACGCGTAGTCGCGGTCGCGGTCGTTGTAAACGCTGTAGTCGTAGTGGGTGTAGGCCTGCTTGCCGACGTAGATGCCCCACGGGGTCTTGCCCTGGTAGTAGCCGGGCACGAAGACCCACTTGTCCATGACGCTGGCGTTCTTGCCGTCGTCGTAGACGCAGTGGCCGGCGGTGGAAACCAGGTTGTGGTACTTCGACTGGATCGAGGTGGCGGAGCACCACTTCAGGTTGTTGTCCGAGTCGACGAAGAACACCTTGCCGATGGTCTTCGGCAGGTTGATGTTCTTGACCTTCGACGCGACAACCTTCTCCTCGCCGATCGGGGCGATGTTGCCCGGCTTGCCGTCGGGGCTGTAGCCGCCGCCCGCGTTCAGCTTCGGAGTCGCCTTGGTCTCCCAGGTGTAGGGGGTGGCCGCGGCGAGGTTGTTGGTGTGCTCGTTGGCCTTGAGCCAGAAGTTCGCGACCTCGAGGGCGGCCGGAGCGTCCTTGGCCATCGTGTCGGAGGCCCAGTCCGGAACGGCCTGAGCGGTACCGGCCAGACCAGCGGCCAGCAGACCGGAGGCGAGGACGACGCCACCGGCGGGGAGGAGAATGCGCTTCAAGGGAAACTCCTTGGTCTGATGTGGAACGCTTCTTGCGTCCCATGCGTCAGTAAAGGGATAGCCAGAAACATACAGGGCTGATCTTGAGGATCGGAAGCCGCTTTGGTGGGTAAGGAACCGAGGTGGTGGCCCGAGACCTTTCCGTTACATTTGGCGACCCCTGAAGTGCTTGGCGGCCTTGGCGGCGGTGCGTCGCGTTTCCGCAGATGGGCATGATCTCGATACGCATGTGACCAATGTGGTGTAATCGGGCGAACACGGTGGGTGGCAGAGTGTATGTGACGCAGATCACACAAACTTGATGGCACCGATCGGAGCTGAACCACGTCTAACGCGACCGATCCGTCCCAAATGGCCGACTTCTCCGTCTCTGGCGGTCTCGGGAAGGCCCGCGAGATTGCCGGGACCGAACTTCGGATTCCCCTGTTTTATAGGGCAGATCGGAAAAAACGGACCCGGCGTGTGCCCGGAGCTCGTGCCGGAGCAGGAGCCGGAGGGGCGGATGCCGCCGTCGGGAGGCGGGGAGTCCCCGTGTCCGCTGGGAGATCGGAAACGCCGTGCCTTCGGAAGGAGGCTGAGAGCCCTCGTGTCCGCCGGGCGCCGGAAACGGCTGTGCCCCCGCCGGAGGAGACCGGTGGGGGCACAGAGGTGGCACGGAGGTGGCACGGAGGTGGCAGGGCGGCTCTAGGAGGGGCGGCAGGAGAGGGACGCCGCGGGAACGGGGCGCGGGGCGGCTCGTTACTTGGACTGCTGGCGTTCGGCGTACTCGTAGACGACGTAGGTCGACTGGGTGAAGTACGGCGAGGAGATGCGGTCGTACCTCTTGTCGGTGTCGGTGTCCCAGGCGAAGCTGTTGACGCCGTTCAGGTAGCCGACACCGCGCTGCGGGTCGTATTCGATCAGCCAGGGGCCGCCGCTCGCCCCGCCGGTGAACGTGCAGCCGAGCGAGACGCCGGTCTCGACCAGCCGGGTCGGCGCCCTCGTCCGGTAGGTGCGCCCGTCGCACCAGAGCATCTTCTGACCGTCGTATGGCCGGCTGCCGTCGATGTGCGGCGCGGCCGGGTACCCGAAGGCGAAGACGGACAGCCCGACGCCGCGGTTGACCATCAGGCCCTGTCCCCCGACGTTGTCCTCCAGGCTGCCGACGGACTCCATCTGGTAGGTGTTCGGGGTCTTGCCGGGCTTCCAGACGAACCCGTCGTGCACCGTGACGAAGGCGTAGTCGTAGTCGTAGTCGCCCCTGCCGGTGAAGCTCTCGTGCAGGTTGAGCGAGTGGCCGACGTAGATGCCGTAGGGCGTCCTGCCCTGGTTGTAGCCGGGGATGAAGATCCAGTAGTCGGCGTTCAGGCCCTGCTTGGCGTCGTAGGCGCAGTGCCCGGCCGTGGCCACCAGGTTGTGGTACCTGGAGGCGACCGCCGAGGCGGAGCACCAGTACTCCTTGTTGCCGATCTTGAAAAAGACCTTCCCCACGGTCTTCGGCAGCGTGCTGACGCTCGGGGACTTCTTCGTCGGCAGGGTCGGCTTGACGACCGACGAAGTCCTCCTGGTCATGCTGTAGGAGGTGGCCTTGGCCGGGGTGGCCTCACCGCTCGCCGCCGTGGCGTCGGCGGCCGTACCGGTGGGCGTCGGGGAGACCGGTGCGGAGGAGGCGGTGCCGCCGTTGCTGGGCTTGACCTCGGGGGTGGCGGGATTGTTGTCCTGGGCCTGCTTGAGCCTGGCCGGGTTCCAGTACTCGGCCACCCGCTTCATGTCCGCGTCGTTCTTGGTGAGCGTGATGGACGTGATGCTGCTGGAGGCGCCGGTGTTCCAGGTGTGGGTGTTGCGAGTGCCGGCGGCGCTCGCGCCCCCGGCGAACGCGGACATCACGAACACACCTGTGGCGACGAGGGCGCCCAGTGTGGTCGTCAACCGCCGTGCGCGGGGGAACATGAAGGGCTTTCCCTTCTGGATCAAGGGTTAGGGAGGGTCGTAAGGGGTGATTTTTCCAGATCAACTTAGTTTTGGGCAGCTCGGTGGAGTGATCTGCTTTGACACCGTTATCGGGAAAATTGTGTACCGCTACTCGATGAAGTTTGCATCGAGGGGCATAAGCAGCCCGTCAAGCTGCGGGAAGACCCGCCGGCGCCGAACGCCGGGGGCCTCCCCACAATCACGACATCCGCGCTCTAGGCCGGGAGCTTCCCGGTCCAGAGGTTGGCGGCGTACTTGTAGATGCCGTAGGTCTCACCGTTGAAGTACGGGGTGGTGACCCGGTCGTAACGGCCGTTCTTGTCGCTGTCGATCGTCAGGCTCACGACACCGTTGAGATAGCCGGTCCGCTTGCTGCTCTTGTACTGCAGCAGGAACGGGCCGCCACTGGCGCCCGGGGTGAAGGCGCACTTGATGGCCTGCTGCTCCTCGGCCTTGAACTGCGGTACGGCCGGGGCGGTGCTCGTCTTGCCGTAGCACCACTTCATGGTGTGGCCGCTGTAGGGCTTGTCGCCGTCCAGGTGGGCGGAGGCGGGGTAGCCGAACGCGAAGACGTTCTTGCCCGTCTTCTGGTTCCAGCTGAAGCCCTGGCCGCCGACGTTGTCGCCGAGACGGCCGGCGTTCACCACGGTGGTGATGTAGTGACGGAAGATCACGTACTTCACGGACGAGGTCTTCTTGATGTACTTGACCACGTAGTAGTGCGTGATCGTGTAGTTGCCCTTGTCGTCGATCTTCCGGTAGGCCGGGCCCTTGTAGGCCTCGTACTCCGACTTGGTGACGAACTCGACGCGGGTCTCCAGCTTGGAGCCGCTCTTGGGCCAGGACTTCTGGTCGAGGACGTTGCCGTCCTTGGTGACCTTGTCGTCCTTCAGCCCGTAGACGTCGCCCGAGACCTTCTCCCACGCCCACTTGTCGGTCTCGGTGGCGACCGCGAGGGCGTCCTTGAACTGCGGGCCGACCTCGTCCTCGGAGGAGATGTTCTCGACCTTGCCGAGGCCGCCCTTCTGGGTCCACCGGTCGTAGGTCTCGTAGTCGACGGTCTGGGCGTCCTCGCGGCCGACCCCGCCCTTGTCGACGTGCGCCTTGAACGTCTTGTAGTCGACCTCGCGCTCGGGCTGCTGCTTGATGCCGTCGTAGACGTTGACGAACGCGTAGTCGTAGTCGTAGTCCTCGTAGACGTCGAAGTCGTAGTGCATGTTGACCTTGGCGCCGACGTAGATGCCCCAGGGAGCCTTGCCCTGGTAGTAGCCCGGGATGAACACGAAGTTGTTGTAGGGCTTGTTCCTGTCGGTGTCGTACACGCAGTGACCCGCGGTGGCGACCAGGTTGCGATACTTCGACTGGACCGAGGTGCCGGAGCACCAGCGCTCCTGGCCCTTGTCGTCGACGAAGAAGACCTTGCCGACGGTGATCGGCAGGTTCAGGTTCTTCGACTTGCCCGCGTTCTTGCCGCCCTGTCCGGTCGGGGCGACGGTGCCGGCCTTGCCGTCGGCCGAGGCCCGGGAGGCGCTGCTCTTCAGCTTGGCAGAGACGCTGCCCTCGGAGAGGTACGTCTTGGCGGACTTCAGCTTGGCGGAGGTCCAGTAGCCCGCGATGGCCTTCGCGTTACCGGATGCGGCGAGGGTGACCGTCTTGCGGTCGGGGGCGGCCTGGGCCGTGGTGGCGAGGGTGGCGCCGATCAGGGAGGTGGCCGCGACGGCACCACCGAGGGGGAGGATCAGGCGCTTTGCTCGGGAGTTCAATCTAGCTCCTTCTTTGTCATGGGTCGCTTGCGGCTCAACCCACGCATGCGTAAAGAGACAAGTGGAGACCGTACTAGGCAAAGAACGGTTAAAGGACAACAAATCGGGCGTTGGCCTTGACCGTTATAATTTCGTTACCAAATGGGTGGAACCGAACCTTCAAGATCCACGTCTGATCTACCCGCTCTTGACGGCGGGTGGGGGTGCGGCCGCCGCAAGACCATGAGCTGCGAAAACGTGAGAGTCGGTCGTTGCCGGGGCGGGGCGGTTGCGGGAGGCTGAACGGCGCTCGACGTCACACGAAATTCGGGGGAATCCTTGCGACGTCTCTTCTGCCTGGCCGCTGCCGGGTTCCTGCTCCTGTCGGGTACGGCCGCCGCCGCCACCCCGCCGCCACCCCGCGACCCCGACCCGCCCGTGGACAAGCCGATCTGGCCGCGGGCCCCCTACCCAACGGAGCCCGTCCCGATCGTCCCCGGGCCGGTCAGGCCGATCGGCGTCAAGCCCCCCGGCCGGGTGCGGGCACTCGTGCTGACCTTCGCCTACGGCGAGAGGGTGGCGCCCGTCGTCCGGCACGCCCTGCTCATGTGCGATCCGCCGCGCGGCACACACCCCGCGGCGGTCGAGGCGTGCGAGGCGCTGATCCCCGTCCACGGAGACCCCGGGGCGCTCACCCCGCTGCCCGGCGTGGTCTGCACGACGCAGTACGACCCGGTCACGGTCACCGCGACCGGCACCTGGGACGGCCGGTTCATCCGGTTCGAGCACACCTACGGCAACGCCTGCACGCTGTACGCCGAGACCGGCTCTGTCTTCTCCTTCCGTGAGCGGTAGGACCGGGATCGAGGCCGGGACCGTACGGCGGGCGTGCCGACGGCCCGCGGAACCGGTCAGCCGGTCCGGCGGCCGGCCGCGGCCCGGTAGACCCGGTAGGTGTCGCCGTTGAAGTACGGCGAGGAGACGGTGTCGTACCTGCCGTTGCCGTCGGTGTCCCAGTTGAGGCCGTTGACGCCGTTGAGATAACCGGTCCGGGTGGAGCCGTCGTACCTCAGCAGCCAGGCGCCGCCGCCTGCGCCCGCGGTGAAGGGGCACGCGAGCCCGGTGTGCTCCTGGACGGAGTACTTCGGCGCGGCGGGCATGGCGCCCGTCGTGCCGTAACACCACTCCATGGTGCGGCCGGTGAAGGGGCTGTCCCCGTCGGGATACGGTCCCGCGGGGTAGCCGAAGGAGAAGACCTTGTTCCTGACCTTCTGGTTCCAGGCCAGGCCCTGGCCGCCGACGTTGTCGCCGAGCCTGCCGACGTTCCTGACGGACGGCCTCCGGGTGCCGCCGGCGCCCCCGCTCCAGCTCACCTTGAGGCCGGGGTGCACGTTGACGAAGGCGTAGTCGAAGTCGTAGTCCTCCTTCACGACGAAGTCGTCGTGCGCGTTGAACCACGCCGCCGCGTAGACGCCGTAGGGGTTCTTGCCCTCCCGGGCCCGGTCGCCGTCCCAGTAGGACGGGACGAAGATCCAGTTGTCGTGGAACCGGTTGGACCTCACGTCGTAGACGCAGTGCGCCGCGGTGGCGACCACGTTGTGGTACCTGCCCTGGACGGAACTGCCGGAGCAGTACTTCCAGCTCGCCGGGTTCAGCGGGTTGGAGCCGGGGAGGGTGAAGAAGATCCGGCCGACGGTGTTGGGCAGGTTGATGTGCTTGCCCTTGACCGTCTTGGCGCCCTCCCCGCCGATCGGCGGGACGGCCCCGCCCGGACCGTCGGGGGTCGTGGCGGCTGTGGCGGCTGTGGCGTCCCGGGTCCTGCCGTTCCTGACGGTCAGGGCGAGGTCCTCGGTCACGTCGCCAGCCCCGCGCATCCGCTCGGGGGACCAGAAGGCGACGGCATCGGCGGCGGAAGTGGAGGCCGCCGCACCGGTCACGCCGCCGGGGGCGGCGTGGGCCTCGGCGGGGGTGGTGGCGCCGATCACTCCGGCGATCAGGAGAAGGCCGGTGAGGGGGATCGCGAGGCGCCGTGCTCGGGAATTCAATGGAGCTCCTTTCGTTCTTGGCGGGGAGACGGGACATCTCCTCGCCAGGAAAGCGATCGGAACGCTACTGAATGGATCATCCGCCCGGCCGGTAACAGCCATGAAAAGGTATGGGCCGGTTCCGTCCGATACGATCCCGTTATTTGAATATCCGCTCGTTATGATTTAACGAATTGGTATTTCCGCAGTTGGGTGCACGTGTGTCGCCGATTCCCGGCACCTCCGGCACCATCGGTAACATCGATTACCGGATGTTACTCGGGTAACGGGGGCAACTCTGTGCCGTTGAGCTGCCGCTCCTCCCGCCGGACGTGCCCGCGGCGGCCGTCCCGGAAATCCCTTTCCCTTTCGTGTCCCCGGGGGCCGGGCTCGGTCATTCCGGCCCGCGGGGGATGTCGCGCCGGATCGGGCGGCCGGGCGCCGCTCTCTGCGGCCCGTCGTCACCCCGGCCAAGCCGATGAATGTCGCGATGTGGTGACACATCGGTTCTGATTTGTGATCGACTTGATATGGGCATTCAGGTCGGGGCGCCCCAAGATGAGCCAAAAGCATATTTTTCGCGTGAGGCAGTCTGAACGTGGCCGGGGATCCGAACGACATCATCGAGGCCGAAGCACCCAGAGGTCCCCGGCGCTGGGTCGGGATCGCCGTGCTGGCCGCGCTCGTGGCCGTACCGGTGATCAGCCTGCTGGCCGGCCGGGACCCCGGCGTGACACCGCCGAGCCCCGCCTCCAGCCCCAGTCCCGACTCCGGCCTCGCGAGCCCGCAGCTCGTGCCCGGGAGCGTCGCATCGACGTCCGCCGCGTGGCAGGCGACCAACGTGCTCCATCCCAAGCCGCGCCGCAAGGGCGGCAGGGAGATTCTGGACGTCGTCTTCCCCGACGGCTCGAAGGCCGAGGTCGACTATCCCGCCGACCTCGGCCTGGCCGAGCTGGGAGTACGGCCCGCGATGGGCGGCTGGCTGGAGGGATACTTCAGCCTGTTCCGGCAGCTGACCGTACCGTCCGGCGGATCGGCCGAGGTCGCCCAGGACAGGCCGATGATCCGACGGCTGACCGCCGGGGTCACGCTCTGGCAGCCCATGAGCGAGGCCGAGGGGCAGGTGCTGCTGTTCGACTTCGCCCCCTGGTATGTCACGCTGCGGGACGTCAAGAACGGCATGACCTACGAGCAGCGGCTCATGTGGGCCGAGAACCTGCGAGGCAGGACGACCGGCGACGGCTACCTCGTGCTGAAGGCCACGTCCCAGGTACGGCTCGCCGCTCCGGGACAGACCTTCCGGGGCGAGCTCGTGGGATCGCAGCTGTGGTTCGGGGGCGACGGGAGGCCGCTGCTGGTGATCGCGCCCGCGCCGCACTGCGACACCGCGTCGACCGCCGTGTCCGCGATCGATCCGAGCCAGGGCTTCTCCGCAGAGACGTGCCGGGGCGACGTGTACGTCGCGGCCTCGGGTGAGCGCGAGGTCGTCGAACGGATGATGGCCGACGTCAGGATCCGGCTCAAGTCGTAGTGCGGACCCGGTCGCGGACCCGGTCATGGGCCGGGACATGCTCACAGGCCGGGGCATGGTCACCGGAGGCGCGGAGGAACCCGGCCGCGAGGAACGAAGGCGCGAAGGGACACGGCCGCGGAACGGTGGACCCCCGGCGGCCGGCCGAGGCCGGAGGCGTAGGGTGCGGCCATGTTCGCCGTAACCGCCACACAGATCGCTCCCGAAACTCCGCTCGCCGGGCTCACGCTCGGACAGCGCCCGGAACCCGAGGTGCCGGACGGCTGGACCGTCGTCACGGTGAAGGCCGCCTCGCTCAACCACCACGACCTGTGGACGCTCAAGGGCGTGGGCATCCGCCAGGACAGACTGCCGATCGTTCTCGGCTGTGACGCCGCCGGACTCGACGAGGACGGCAACGAGGTCATCGTGCACGCGGTGATCGGCGGCGGCGCCGACGAGACGCTCGACCCCAGGCGGTCCCTGCTGTCGGAGGTTCACGACGGCACCTTCGCCGAGCGGGTGGCCGTGCCCCGGCGGAACCTGGTGCCCAAGCCCGCCGCGCTCAGCTTCGAGGAGGCGGCCTGCCTGCCGACCGCGTGGCTGACCGCCTACCGGATGCTGTTCGACAAGGCGGGACTGGAGCCGGGCTCGACCGTGCTGGTCCAGGGGGCCGGCGGCGGCGTGGCCACCGCGCTGATCGCCCTGGGCAGGGCGGGCGGCTACCGTGTCTGGGTCACCGGCAGGTCGGAGGAGAAGCGGGCGCGGGCGCTCGACCTCGGCGCCGACCAGGTCTTCGAGAGCGGTGCCCGGCTGCCCGAACGGGTCGACGCGGTCATGGAGACCGTGGGCCAGGCCACCTGGGACCACTCGCTGAAGGCGCTGCGGCCCGGCGGGCGGATCGTGATCTCCGGGGCCACCAGCGGAGCCGTACCGCCCGCCGACCTGAACCGGGTCTTCTTCCTGCAGCTGTCGGTGATCGGCTCGACCATGGGCACCCGCGACCAGCTGGCCAGACTGGCCCGCTTCCTGGAGCAGACCGGTGTCCGTCCGGTGATCGACCGGGTGCTTCCGCTGACCGAGGCCCGCGAGGGCTTCGCGGCCATGCACGAGGGCGGCGTGTTCGGGAAGATCGTCTTCACTGCGCCGGAGTGAGCCGGTCGGTCCGGGAGACGGGGTGCGCGTCGTCCACCGGCGCCGGTCTGGTTGGTGTCACGGCTCGCCGTACCGGCGCTGGAGGGTGGTTCGCACGTGGTGGTGGCGGGGGTGGTGGCCGTGTGGTGGTTCGCGCGGCGGGGGCGTCGCGGTGTGGTGGGCGTGCGGGGAGGGATGTAGGGGAGGGCGGCCCCGTGGTGACGCGTACGCGGTGGAGGCGTGCGGTCACCACGGAGGTGGGGCGGTCGTCGGCCGTGGTCAGCGCATCGCGTCGCGGATGCGGCGCGCGGCGTCGTAGAGCGCGTCCTGCGCGGTGGCCAGCGTCTCCTCGGTCACCTGGCGGCCGACGGCGTCCTCGCGGATCTCCTGGACGAACTCGGCCAGCATCTGCCCGAGCTGGGTGTCGTGGTCGCGTGATCCGTGACCGGTGAAGCTCTCAGCCCAGACGCGCTTCCAGTCGTGCTTCCAGTCTTGCTTCCACTCCTGGCTCTGCCGCTGCCACTCACGCTTGTGCCGCTGCCATTCGGCCTTGTGCTCCTGCCAGGCCTCACGCTGGGCATGCCGGGTCTCGCGTTCGGCCTGCCGGGCGTCGCGCTGGTCCTGCTTGGCGCCCTGGCGCACGTCGCGCGCCATCTGGGTGAGCTCGTCGCGCAGCGACCTGACGGTGTCGCGCACGTCCTCCTTGACCTCGCGGGCGATGTCGCGCACGGAGTCGGAGATCTCCTGCTCCAGGTCGGCGAGCTCGTCCTCTCTGGCCTTCAGCTCCTCCTGGCCCTGTTCGGTGAGGGTGAAGACCTTCTTGCCGTTCACGACCTCGTGGGTGACCAGCCCCTCCTCCTCCAGACGGGCCAGGCGCGGGTAGATCGTGCCGGGGGAGGGGGAGTAGACGCCCAGGAAGCGGTCCTGGAGCAGCCGGATCACCTCGTAGCCGTGACGCGGGCTCTCCTGGAGGAGTTTGAGGAGGTAGAGACGGAGCCGCCCGTGGCCGAAGACCGGGCTCATGCCTGTTCTCCCTTCAGCAGCGTGACGTCCGCCGAGATGGTGGTCGCCGACAGCGAGGCCATGCCTCCGCCGATCCGGCCGCTCAGCGTTCTCACGCCGTGCTGGTTCACGTGGCTCAGCTCGTGGAAGGCGGTGTCGAGCCTGCCGGAGGTCGACCGGATGGTGACGTCGGTCTCGACCGTGCGCGGCAGCCGGAGCACGATGTCGCCCGAGACGCTGTTCAGCGTCACGTGGCCGGTCGGAGGCAGTTCCAGGTCGGCGGTGATCCGCCCGGAGACCGTGGTGGCGCGCAGGCGGCGGGGCGTCCCCTTGGCCACGGTCAGCTCGCCCGAGACGCTCTTGAACGACAGGTCGCCGACCAGGCCCCGGCTCTCCACGTCACCGGAGACGGTGTCGGCGTGGATCTCGCCGCTCACCCCGTCGAGCACGATCTCGCCGGTGACGCTCTTGACCGAGGTCTGGCTCTCGAAGCCGGCCACGACGGCCGAGGCGGAGACCACTCCCGCGTTGACCGGGCACTCCTTCGGCACGGTCAGCGTCAGCGTGGTCTCCCTGCGTCCCGGGCGCAGCCATCCGAGCAGGCCGTCCCAGGTCAGGTCCTTGTAGGCGACCGTCAGCGTGCCGTCGTCCTCGTGGGTGACGATCAGTGGCGGGGTGCCGACGTCGGTGACCTCAAGGCTGGGCGGCCCCTGACTGGCCAGCACCGCCAGTCTGCCGGCCACGATCCGCACGTTGAGCTTCCGTACGGCGTCGAAGGTGAGCTGTTCGGGTTTCTCGATGGTCCACTGCCGCATCTTCGTGACCTCCTTGTGGAAGACACGATATGTCGCGTTGGATGCGGTGGTCAAGATATATCGCGTTCGGGTTACTCGTCCTCGTCGTCCAGCCGGGCCAGCCAGGTGGCCAGCCGTTCGATCGGGATCTCGAACTCGGGGTTCAGGTCGACGAACTCGCGCAGCCGCTCGGCCAGCCAGGCGACGGTGATCTCTTCTTCCTCGCCGCGGCGCTCGATGAGCTCCTCGATGCCCCGATCGGTGAAGTACATCGTTCTCCTTGCGTTCATGTCCATTAACGGGGAAGTCCCCCACAGGGGTTCCTGTGGGGGACTTCGGGGTCGTACGGGCCCTGCCCTACTGGTTGAAGACCTGGTTCAGCATCTGCTCCAGCTCCACCTCGTGCGCGGAGTGCGAGCCCGTCGCCGGGGAGGAGTTCGCCTTGCGGGAGATCCGCCTGATCGGGCGTCCGCCGAAGGCGTCCGGGTGCTCGGCCATCTTCAGCGTCAGGAACGGCCACGGGCCCATGTTGGCCGGTTCGTCCTGCGCCCAGATCAGCTCGATGCCGTCGCCGTAACGGGCCAGCTCGGCCGCCAGCGGGTTCGCCGGGAACGGGTAGAGCCGCTCGAGGCGGACGATCGCCACGTCGGTACGGCCCTGCTTGTCCCGGGCCGCGGCCAGGTCGTAGTAGATCTTGCCGGAGCAGAGCACGACCTTGCGGACCCCGGCCGGGTTCACCGTGGTGTCGCCGAGCACGGGCCGGAACGCGCCGGAGGTGAACTCGCTGACCGCGGAGGTGGCGGCCTTGTGCCGCAGCAGCGACTTGGGCGTGAACACCACCAGCGGACGGTGCCGGTTCGACTTCGTCTGCCAGCGCAGCAGGTGGAAGTAGTTGGCCGGAAGCGTCGGCTGGGCCACGGTCATGTTGTCCTGGGCGCACATCAGCAGGAAGCGCTCGATGCGGGCCGAGGAGTGGTCGGGACCCTGACCCTCGTAGCCGTGCGGCAGCAGCAGGGTGACGCCGGAGCGCTGGCCCCACTTCTGCTCGCCCGCGGTGATGTACTCGTCGATGACGGACTGGGCGCCGTTGACGAAGTCACCGAACTGCGCCTCCCAGGCGACCAGGGCCTCGGGACGCTCCACGCTGTAGCCGTACTCGAAGCCGAGCGCGGCGTACTCGCTGAGCAGCGAGTCGTAGACGTAGAACTTCGTGGTGCCCTGGTTGAACGTCTTGAGCGGGGTGTGCTCGGCGCCGGTGATGCGGTCGACCAGGACGGCGTGCCGCTGGGTGAAGGTGCCCCGGCGGGAGTCCTGACCGACCAGGCGGACCGGGTGGCCGTCGATCAGCAGCGATCCGAACGCCAGGGTCTCGCCCATGCCCCAGTCGACGCGGTCCTCGGCGACCATCTGGCCGCGGCGCTGGAGCACCGGCAGCAGACGCGGGTGGACGGTGAAGCCCTCCGGCAGGTTGAGCTGCGTCTCGACGATCCGCTTGACGGTCTCCTCGGAGATCCCCGTCGGGGTGTCCTCGTGGGACCAGGGGATGGTCTCCATGGTGTCGGAGGGGCGGGCGAACTCGCCGGTCGGCTGCTTGACCGCGGCCCTGGTCTCGGCGAAGGCGTTCTCCAGCTTGGCCTGGTAGTCGCGCAGCGCGCTCTCGGCCTCCTCGACCGTGATGTCGCCCCGGCCGATCAGCGCCTCGGTGTAGAGCTTGCGGGTCGACCGCTTGGCGTCGATCAGGTCGTACATCAGCGGCTGGGTGAAGCCCGGGTTGTCGGACTCGTTGTGGCCGCGGCGCCGGTAGCAGATCAGGTCGATCACGACGTCCTTGCGGAACGCCTTGCGGTACTCGAACGCCAGGCGGCCGACCCGGACCACGGCCTCGGGGTCGTCCCCGTTGACGTGGAAGATCGGGGCCTGGATCATCCGGGCCACGTCGGTGGCGTACACGCTGGAGCGGGAGCTCGCCGGGCTCGTCGTGAAGCCGACCTGGTTGTTGACCACGATGTGCACGGTGCCGCCGGTGCGGTAGCCGCGCAGCTGCGACAGGTTCAGCGTCTCGGCCACCACGCCCTGGCCGGCGAAGGCCGCGTCACCGTGGACGAGCACGGGCAGGACGCTGAAGCCCTCCTCGCCGCGCTCCAGCAGGTCCTGCTTGGCCCGGACCACGCCCTCCAGGACCGGGTCGACGGTCTCCAGGTGGGAGGGGTTGGCCACGACCGAGGCCTTGATCTTGGACCCGTCGGGGGAGACGAAGTCGCCGCTGGCGCCCAGGTGGTACTTCACGTCGCCGGAGCCGTGGGCGCTGCGCGGGTCGATGTTGCCCTCGAACTCGCCGAAGATCTGGCCGTAGGACTTGCCCACGATGTTGGCCAGCACGTTCAGGCGGCCGCGGTGGGCCATGCCGATGACGGCCTCGTCGAGGTCGTCCTGCGCGGCGGCGGACAGCACCGAGTCGAGCAGCGGGATCAGGGCCTCGCCGCCCTCCAGCGAGAAGCGCTTCTGGCCGACGAACTTCGTCTGCAGGAACGTCTCGAACGCCTCGGCGGTGTTGAGCCGCTCCAGGACGCGCAGCTGCTCCTCGCGGTCGGGCTTGGCGTGGGGCCGCTCGACCCGCGCCTGGATCCAGGCACGCTCCTCGGGGTTCTGCATGTGCATGTACTCCACGCCGATGGTGCGGCAGTAGGAGTCACGCAGCACGCCGAGGATCTCGCGCAGCCTCATCAGGGGACGGCCGCCGAAACCGCCGGTGGCGAACTCGCGCTCCAGGTCCCACAGGGTCAGCCCGTGCGACTTGATGTCGAGGTCGGGGTGCTTGCGCTGCTTGTACTCGAGCGGGTCGGTGTCGGCCATGAGGTGGCCGCGGACCCGGAAGGCGTGGATCAGCTCTATGACCCTGGCCGACTTCGCCACGTCGTCGTCGTGCGTGGCCGAGATGTCCTGGACCCAGCGGACCGGCTCATAGGGGATCCGCAGGGCCTCGAAGATCTCGTCGTAGAAGCCGTCCTCGCCCAGCAGCAGCCGGTGGATCTGGCGCAGGAAGTCACCCGACTGGGCGCCCTGGATGATCCGGTGGTCGTAGGTGCTGGTGAGCGTCATGACCTTGCTCACCGCCAGGCGGGAGAGCGTCTCGGGAGAGGCGCCCTGGTACTCGGCGGGGTACTCCATCGCGCCGACGCCGATGATCGTGCCCTGTCCGGGCATCAGGCGCGGCACGGAGTGGACGGTGCCGATGGTGCCCGGGTTGGTCAGCGAGATCGTGGTGCCGGCGAAGTCCTCGACGCCCAGCTTGCCGGACCTGGCCTTGCGGACGATGTCCTCGTAGGCGACCCAGAACTGGCGGAAGTCCATGTCCTCGGAGGCCTTGATCGACGGCACCAGCAGCTGCCGGGTGCCGTCGGCCTTGGCGACGTCGATGGCCAGGCCCAGGTTGGTGTGCTCGGGCTTGACCAGGACCGGCTTGCCGTCGACCTCGGCGTAGGAGTGGTTCATCTCCGGAAGGACCTTGAGGGCCTTGATGACCGCGTAACCGATCAGGTGCGTGAACGACACCTTGCCGCCGCGTCCCCGCGACAGGTGGTTGTTGATCACGATGCGGTTGTCGATGAGCAGCTTCGCCGGTACGGCGCGCACGCTGGTCGCCGTCGGCACCTCGAGGCTGGCCTCCATGTTGGCGGCCGTACGGGCGGCCGCACCACGGAGTCGGACTTCCTCGGCACCGGCGGGCAACTGCGTCTCCTGCTTGGGGGATTCCGCCGGAGCAGCCTTGGGCTTCGGCGCGGGGGTTGCCGGTTTGGCAGCCGGAGTCGCCGGAGCCGCAGCGGAGGTCGGGGGTGGGGGCGCGGCGGCAGCGGCCCCCGGGGGCGCGGCTGCTCGACCGGCCCCGGAATCAGGGCTGTAATCAGCGAAGAAGTTCCACCAGGCGCGGTCCACGGACTCGGGATCCTGAAGGTACTTCTGGTACAGCTCGTCGACAAGCCATTCGTTTTGACCAAAGGCTGCCAGCGGGTTTGTCCGCGACGACTCAGACGACACGGCGGAAATCGCCCTCTTCCGCAGATCGGCGTTGATGATAGAGAACCTGTCCAAGGCTACTCGCCCGGACTCGGACCTGCGCCATTCTGACGGCAGCTCTCCGGCTGATCCTCTCAGGACAGCTCAAACCGGTCACCCCCGGGGGGTCCATCTGGGTGATACGAGGATGGTCATCGGGGTTCGACGACTCTTGACTCGATCCGGACATCCGGCGTGATGTCCCGCAGCAGCGCGGCCAGTTCGTCCCCGGCCGCGCGCAGCTCCTCCGGTGACATGGGCGCGAGCCGCTCCAGCAGGAACAGGGCGTCGGTGGTCTCCTCGGTGATCCGGGTCCGCACGCACTGCCGCCAGTTCCAGCGACGGCAGGTGGCGCCCTTGTCGTCCCGCCAGATCACCTCGCCGGTCTCGGGGGTGTCGATCGCGGGCTCGCCCTTGTCGATCACCTCGAAGGGCTCGTCCCCGGCCGCGCGGACCAGTCTCGCCGTTCCCGCGTAGTGGCCCAGGTCCTCGCCGCCGATCGGCAGGCCGTGCCGGACGCTGATCGAGTTGTAGGCGTCGACCACCAGGTTGATCTCCGGCAGCGGCATCCGCCTGACCAGCGCGTCGACCGACGGCCTGGTCCTCTGGGGCTTGGCGCCGAAGGCCCGGTACGCCTCCCGCCACGCCTCGACCTTCGGGTCGTCGGCGGTCACGGCCGCCTCGGCCGCCCCGGCCAGCCAGGCCCGGGACCTGTCGTCCGTGGGGCCGTTGCGCAGGCCGTACGCGCCCATGGCCAGAACCGTGAAGTCCGGCCTCAGCGCGCTGACGGCGGGGTCCACCCAGATGTCCTCGATCACGGACCTCAGTTTAGGCCGCCCGCGGGCCCGGTCCCGGGCGGACGGAGGCGCCGTCCCCGGTGGAGGCCCTGTCGCATATTTCCCGCGTGTGATTTCATGCAAAACAAGTAGGAAATATTGACTTAGATCGAAGTGGTGCGTAGCTTCTCCGGTATGGGCCTCTATCTGACCCGGTGCGTACATGTCGACTTCTGCCGCGTGTTCAGCGCTCAGTGTCCGTGATCACGAATCGACTCCTTCGTCCCTCCTTCATCTCCCAGGACGCCACTCGTGATCAAGCTCAGAAACGTCCCTCTCATCGCCATGCTCATCGTGACCCTCGCCGGCTGCGGCGGGGAGGCCGCGGCCCGGCCCGGTGAACCGGAGACCCTGGAGCTTCGCTACCAGGGAAGCGTCGGCGCCGTCACCTTCCCCGAGCTCGCGGAGGACCTCGGCTACCTCGCCCCGGTCAAGCTCAAGTGGATCGGCAACACGATCTCCGGCCCGCAGGACATCCAGGCCGCCGCGACCGGCCAGACCGACTTCGGCGGCGCGTTCAACGGCGCCATCATCAAGCTGGCCGCGGCCAAGGCCCCCATCAAGGCCGTCATCGGCTACTACGGCAGCGACAAGGACAGCTACATCGGCTACTTCGTGCCCGACGGCTCACCGATCAAGGGGCCCCGCGACCTGATCGGCAAGAAGATCGGGGTCAACACCCTGGGGGCCCACCTGGAGGCCGTGCTCAAGGAGTACCTCAAGCGCGGCGGCCTGACCCCCGACGAGATCAAGCAGGTCGAACCGGTCGTCGTGCCCCCGGTCAACACCGAGCAGGCGCTCCGCCAGGGCCAGATCGACGTGGCCGCGCTGAGCGGCGTCCTGCGCGACAAGGCCCTGCAGCGCGGCGGGATCCGCCCGCTGTTCAAGGACATCGACCTGTTCGGCCCCTTCACGGCCGGCAGCTACGTGTTCACCGACAGGTTCGTCAAGCGGAACCCGAACACCACCAAGAAGTTCGTCGAGGCGGTCGCCAGGGCCATCGAATGGACGCAGACCCACTCGCGGGAGGAGTACGTCGCGAGGGCGAAGGAGATCATCGCCAGGCGCGGGCGGAGCGAGGACACCACCGCCATCGGGTTCTGGAAGAGCAGCGGGGTGGCCGGCACGGGCGGCGTGATCGATCCCAAGGAGTTCCAGATCTGGATCGACTGGCTGCAGCGCGAGGGCGAGATCAAGCCCGGCCAGGTCAGGGCCCAGGACCTCTTCACCAACGCCTACAACCCGTTCGGAGGCAACCGATGAAGATCCAGATTCAGGGGGTCGGCAAGGAGTTCCGCGTCCGGGGCACGGAGCGGCCGTTCACCGCCCTCGACGACGTCGACCTCGACGTGCGGGCGGGGGAGTTCCTCACCCTGGTCGGGCCGAGCGGCTGCGGCAAGTCCACCCTCCTCGACCTGCTCGCCGGGCTGACGGCGCCGACCAGCGGCCGGATCCTCCTCGACGGCATCCCCGTCGAGGGGCCGGGGCTGGACAGGGGGATCGTCTTCCAGCAGTACGCGCTGTTCCCCTGGCGTACGGCGCTGTCCAACGTCGAGTTCGGGCTGGAGGCGAAGGCCGTACCGAAGCGGGAGCGCGCCGAGCGGGCCCGGGCCCACCTGGACCTGGTCGGGCTGCGCGGTTTCGAGGACCGCTATCCGCACGAGCTGTCCGGGGGGATGCGCCAGCGCGTGGCCATCGCCAGGAGCCTCGCCTTCGACCCGGAGGTGCTGCTGATGGACGAGCCGTTCGCCGCGCTGGACGCCCAGACCCGCGAGTCGCTCCAGGAGGAGCTGCTGCGGATCTGGCAGAAGACGGGCAAGACCGTGATCTTCATCACCCACGGTATCGACGAGGCCGTCTACCTCGGGCAGCGGGTCGCGGTCATGACGTCCAGGCCCGGCCGGATCAAGCGGATCCTCGACGTCGAGTTCGACTCCCGCGAGGGTGACCTGCGGGCCGACGCCCGTTTCGGCGAGTACCGCCACCAGGTGTGGACGCTGCTGCGCGACGAGGTCGCGGCGGCCAGGGCGGAGGAGGCGGTCTCCGTTGGCTAGCGTCTCCACCGGAGCCCCCGAGCGGGCCGCCCCCGACGTCCTGCGGGACGCGGTCGCCGAGGCGTCGCGCGAGGCCCTCACCGGTCCGGGCACGGGCCGGCGACTGCTCCGCGGCGCGGCTCGCCTCGCCGTCGCGGCCGGTCGGCGCACGGTCGCGGTGGCCGTGCTGGCCGCGCTCTGGGAGGCGCTGCCACGGCTGGGGGTTCTGGACCCCACCTTCCTGTCGCCGCTGTCGGAGGTCCTGGCCGCCTGGCGGGACCTGCTGCTCTCCGGCGAGCTGCTCGACCACACCCAGGCCAGCCTGGCCCGCGCCCTGGCCGGATTCGCGCTGGCGATCGTCCTGGCCATCCCGCTCGGCCTGCTGATCGGCTGGTACGAGCCGCTGGCCGACCTCCTCAACCCGGTGCTCGAACTGTTCCGCAACACCGCGGCGCTCGCCCTGCTCCCGGTGTTCGTGCTGGTCCTCGGGCTGGGCGAGACCTCCAAGATCTCGATCATCCTGTACGCCTGCGCCTGGCCGATCCTGCTCAACACGATCGCCGGGGTGAAAGGCGTGGACCCGCTGCTGGTCAAGTCGGCCAGGTCGATGGGACTCGGGCCGCTCAGGCTCTTCCAGAAGGTGATCCTCCCGGCCGCGGTGCCGACCGTCTTCACCGGCGTCAGGCTGGGCGGCGCCTACTCGATCCTCGTGCTGGTGGCCGCGGAGATGGTCGGCGCGAAGGCCGGTCTCGGCTACCTGATCAACTACGCCCAGTTCAACTTCCGGGTGCCGGAGATGTACGCCGGGATCCTCACGATCTCGGTGCTCGGCCTGCTCTTCAACCAGCTCCTCGTCCGTCTGGAGCGCCGTTTCTCGACGTGGAGGACCTCCTGATGGCCGAGCGCACGCTTCACCTGAACGCCTTCCTGATGGGCGTCGGTCACCACGAGGCCGCCTGGCGGCACCCGCGCACCGACCCCGCCCTGATCACCGACGTCCGCCACTACCAGGAACTCGCCAGGATCGCCGAACGCGGCAGGCTCGACTCGGTCTTCCTCGCCGACGGCCTGGCCCTGTGGGGCGACGTCGGGCACAACGCGATCGGAGGTCTCGAACCCCTCACGCTGCTGGCCGCGCTGGCCGCGGTCACCGAGCACGTCGGCCTGATCGCGACCGTCTCGACCACCTACAACGAGCCGTTCCACGTGGCCCGCAAGTTCGCCTCACTGGACCACATCAGCGGCGGGCGGGCCGGGTGGAACATCGTCACCTCGGCGGGCGAGGCGGAGGCGCACAACTTCGGTCTCGAACGCCCGGCCCACGGCGACCGCTACGCCCGCGCCGCGGAGTTCCTGGAGGTCGCCACCAAGCTCTGGGACAGCTGGGAGGACGGGGCGATCCTGAACGACCGCGAGGCCGGGCGGTACGCCGACACCGCGAGGATCCACGCCCTCGACCACGTCGGCCCCCACTTCCGGGTCCGCGGCCCGCTGAACACCTCCCGTCCCCCGCAGGGCCATCCCCTGCTGGTCCAGGCCGGGTCCTCGGAGGACGGCAAGGAGTTCGCCGCCCGCTTCGCCGAGGCCGTGTTCACCGCCCAGCAGACCCTCCAGGAGGGGCGGGCGTTCTACACCGACCTCAAATCCCGCCTCGGCCGGTACGGCAGGCGCCCCGAGGAGCTGCTGGTCCTCCCCGGCATCTCCCCGATCATCGGCTCGACCGAGCGGGAGGCGCTCGAGCTGGAGCGGGAGCTCGAAGAGCTGACCGTCCCCGAGTACGGCGTGCGGCAGCTGTCGAACATCCTCGGCGTCGACCTGTCGGGCCACCCGCTGGACGCGCCGCTGCCCGAGGTCCCCCAGCCGGTCGACGGCCACCAGAGCAGGTTCACGCTCGTCACCGACCTCGCCAGGCGCGAGCGGCTGACCCTGCGCCAGCTGATCGGCCGCCTGGCCGGGGGCCGGGGCCACCGCGTGGTCGCCGGAACCCCCGAGCGGATCGCCGACCAGATCCAGGAGTGGTTCACCGGCGGCGCGGCCGACGGCTTCAACATCATGCCGCCCCTCCTGCCGGGCGGTCTGACGGACTTCGTCGACCACGTCGTTCCCGAGCTGCAGGCCCGGGGCCTGTTCCGCACCGAGTACGAAGGCCGCACGCTGCGTCAGAACTACGGTCTGGCGCGCCCGGCATCCCGTTTCGAGCAGTTCGAGCAGTTCGAACAGAAGGTATCGGTGGCTTCATGAGCATCGTGACAGTGGTGGGTAATCCGCGGACCGGGTCGCGCACGTACGCGGTGGCGGTCCAGGCGGCCGAGACCGTGGCCCGGCGGATCGGGCACGAGGAGCCGGTCGAGGTCGTCGACCTGTCGGTTCTGGCGCCCCTGCTGCTCGCCCCCGGCGCGTCGCCGGAGGTCGAGGCGGCGCTGGAGGCGGTCGCGGGGGCGAGCGTGCTGGTGGTGGCGAGCCCGACCTACAAGGGGACCTACACCGGCCTGCTCAAGGTCTTCCTCGACCGCCTGCCCGGGGGCGCGCTGACGTCGAAGGTCGCGCTCCCGCTGCTGGTGATGGGCGACGCCAGGCACGCCCTGGGGGTCGAGGTCCACTTCCGGCCCCTCCTGGTCGAGCTGGGCGCGACGGTGCCCACGCCGGGCCTGGCGCTGGTCGAGTCCGAGATCCCCGAGCTCGACGCGGTCCTCGGCCGCTGGGCGGACCGGGTCGCCCCCCAGGTGTCCGCGGCCGTCGCGACGGGTGCGCCGGCGTGAGAGGCGGATCGCGGCGTGCGGGGCACCCGTACCGGAGTATCCGGCGGGAGCGGCGATTGCGGCGGGTGCTTCGGTATGAGATCGGGAAGAGATGGCGTTATGAATGGGTTGCCGACCATAAGCGTGTTTTGCTCCACGGAGGAGGAGAAGTGACCGAGCGGAGCGAGGTAACCGGCGGGTACGCCACCCCGGTCACTTCCGTCGGGTGCCCGGACGGCCGGCACGTGAACGACTTTCCCGGCGGACGGCGTGTGAACCTCCCGGGTGAGCGGCGTGGGAACGGCGAGCGGCGGGACGGGGAGTCATGACCGAGACCCTGCCCGCCCCGCCCGTCGACGCCGAGCGTTTCCGGCAGGCGCTGGCCGTCCACGCGGCCGGGGTCGTGGTGATCACCGCGCAGGTGCGGGGGGTTCCGGTCGGCCTGACGGCCACCTCGTTCTCCTCGGTCAGTCTCGTGCCGCCCCTGGTCTCCTTCTACGTCGACCAGTCCTCGACCACCTGGCCCTCGCTGCGGCAGGCCGATCACTTCGCGGTGAACGTCCTGGCCAGCGACCAGGCCGAGCTGGCCGCCCGCTTCGCCCGCAAGGGGGTCGACCGCTTCGCCGCCCCGACCGAGTGGCGGCCCGGCCCCCTGGGGGTCCCGCTACTGGACGGTGTCTCGGCCCAGCTGGTCTGCGCCCCGCACTCCACCGTCGACATCGGCGACCACGTCCTGGTCGTCGGCCTCGTCACCGACACCAACCTCCTGCCGGGCGGCCGTCCGCTGCTCTATCACCAGGGCCGTTTCGGCCGCTTCATCCCGCACACCTGAACCCGGCCTCATCCGCACACCCGAGATCCCGCACATCCGAACCCGGCCTTAATCCCGCACACCCGAGATCTCGCACACCCGAGATCTCGCACACCCGAGCGCGAGGGGACGCCGCTCTCCCGGGCGTCCCCTCCTCTCTCCGGTGTTCCGGTCCTCTCCCCGGTGTCCGGGTCGTCAGGCCAGGCGGACGGTGCCCCGCCCGGTGGCCAGGGGCAGGTCGAGGAGGGTCCGGATGCCCGGCGGGGCGGCGCAGAGGGCGGCCACCGCGTTGACGGCGTGCGCGGCGGCGCCCGCCAGGCCGTGGGGCATCTCTTCGACGTTGAGCGTCATCTCCGGGATCCCCTCGATGTGGATGGTGAAGCCGGGGTCCTGCCAGCGTTCGACCTTGGTCGCGTCGGCCTTGTAGACGCACTCGACGGTCATGAAGGGGCGGCCCCTGACCAGGCCGCTGAACGTCCAGCGGGAGGCGCACACGGTACCGGCCCGCACCAGACCGGCGGCGATCTCGAACTCCTCGGAGGCGAGCTCGAACTCGTCGCTCTCCTCGACCTCGTCGAGGGTCACGTCGAGGTTGTCCGCCACGAACTGGACGCTCTCGGCGAACAGCGAACGCTGGAAGGCACGGAAGGGGCGCACCGCCGCGGCGTAGTCCTTGGCCGAGCGGGTGAAGCCGAACAGGTCGACCACGATCTGGCGGGACGGGTGGCCCCGGAAGTCGGAGGACTCGCGGACGTAGACGTGGTCGATCCGGCTGGACAGCCCCGTCAGCGCGAGGGGGAGCATGTCGCTCATGAAGCCGGGGTTGATCCCGGTGCCGTGCAGGGAGGTGCCTCCGGCCCGGCACGCGGCCTCCAGTCTCTCGACCACCACCGGGCCATAACATCGGGGATAGACGAACCCGGTCGTGGTGACGACGTTCTTGCCCGAGGCGAGCAGGGCGCAGATCGTCTCCACGTCGGTCAGGGGGTCCCCGCCGAAGTAGGACGCGGGCAGCGGCATGTGCAGCACGCAGTCCGCCTCCAGGGCGAGGATCTTCTCGACGTCGTCGGTGCAGACGACACCGGTGTCGGGGAGTCCGACGAGGGAGCCCGCGTCCAGGCCCACCTTGTCCGGGTCGTAGACGAGCACCCCGACGAGTTCGAACTCCGGCCGGTTGATCAGGTTGCGCAGGGAGTATCTCCCAACGGCGCCCGTGGCCCACTGGACCACGCGGAGGGGCGACGGTGAGGGCATGGGGGGCCTCCAGCCCGGGTCTTTGGGCAGGGCCGTGCAGGGAGGAGTTTAATCGTCGACCCTCGCCCGTTAGAAGCAGAGACTTTAGCAGAAATTCACGCGCTCGATCACTGTCCGCGATGGTTCGATATCCTGTCCTCTTTCCACGGTAACTCGCAACTCACAATATGTTTTCGATGGTTCCCGGACGACTTCCCGAAGGTGAACACCGTGGCACCCGGGGGCGCTGAGAAGCCATCGCTCACGAAGCGGAACGATGTTCCTGTGGGGGTGCGGATGCCGGAGCCGAGGTTCGACGGCGGGGTGGCGGCCGTCACCGGCGCCGGGCACGGCCTCGGCCGTTCGCACGCGCTGACGCCGGCCGGGCGCGGTGTCAAGGTGGTCGTCAACGACCTGGGCGGGGCGCTGGACGGCACCGGCGCCTCGGCGGGGCCGACCGCCGACATGGCCGGGCTGATCGGCGACACCGGCGGTGAGACGGTCGCCGGCGCCGACGACGTCTCGACGTTCGAGGCCGGGCTCGCCCCCGGGCGGGTCGGCGCCCCGGTGGCGTTCCTGGCGCACGAGTCCTGCGAGATCGGCGGTGAGGTCTTCACCGTCGGCGGTGGCCGGATCGCCAGGTCTTCGTCGCTGAGGGGCCCGGCCGGCGCCAGGAGAATCACACGGTTGAGGACATCCGTGACAATTTTGGGGCAATCATGGCCGAGAAGCCTTATTTACCCCCAGTCCTCCTGGGGGAACAGGCCGCCGGCTCTCCGGGGGCGATGCTCTACACCATTTCCGGCATTACCGGCGTTTCTATCGGTTCCTCCGGCGGCGGTTTTCCGGACGCTTATCGCCGTGTCTCTCCGGGGTGTCCGCCGGACTTCTTCGGGGCTTCCATGGGGTTTACCAGCGTTTTGACGGCTTTCCACAGGATGTCTCCGGTGGTCGGCAAGGACGCCCGAACAGAGGACGCCTGGACATTGGACGCCCGGACATTGGACCGGGCCGCCGCTCCGCCTTGCTACGGGGGAGGCGGATCGACGGCCCGGCCGATCGGGGAATCCCGTCGGGGACTCAGGGGGATCCGGAGATCCCGTCAGGGACTCGGACGGTCGGTCAGGGGATGGAGATCACGAAGTCGAACGTGGCCGCCTTGCCGCCCTGCACGGTCTGCACGTTCATGAGCAGGCGCTTGTCGTAGATCGTGTCCGTGCTGTTACGCGGCTCGCCCGGGAAGTAGAGCTGCGTGGTCAGGATCGGCCTGCCGGGAGCCTGCACCTTGACGTGGATGTGGCGCGTCCGGCCCGGGTACAGGCCCGGGACGATCGTGGTCAGGTTGAAGGTCCCGTCGGCGGCCGTGAACTGGTGGCCACGGAACCTGTAGGTGCTGTTGTCGTAGTTGCCGGCGTTGTCCGCCTGCCAGAAGTCCAGCAGCACCTGCGCCACGGGCTTGCACGAGCGGCTGTAGACGCGGCCGCTCACGGTCAGCTTGGTGCCCGCCGCCCCCGAGGGGATGATGTTGGAGGTCAGGGGCGAGTTGGGCTTGAAGTACGGCCCCTCCGTCTGCGAGATGGTGGTGGAACCACCGGGGGTGCAGGCCAGGGGCAGGGGCTGACCCTCGAACGCGGAGGCGGTGCCCACGACGGCGCCCGCGACCACGGGAGCGGCGATCGCGCCCAGGCCGACCGCCGTCACGAACTGCTTGCGGCTGAGGCCGGACTCCAGTTCCTCGTCGGGGGTACGGGGGGTGTCGGTCATCGAGGTTCTCCTTCGGCAACGTGGTGGCCGTGCTGGGGGGTCGGCACGGCTCCAGATGTGTATATCGACTCCAGCTGACTACAGTGTTGACTCTGAGTGCCAGTTTTTTGTCGGAAAGTGCCGGGCATAACGTGATGTTGCATCTGAATGGGATTGCCGCCGGGTAGGAGTTGCGGGCGAAGCTAGAGTCATCGCCTCTTAACGCCGAGGAGAGCGTCATGCCCACACTCGTCAGTACGGCCGGCGTGCCCCCGAGGGAGCAGGTCGAGTTCTGGCGTAATGTCGTGTCGGACGCCTTCGGCCCGCTGCAGCTGCGGGCCGGGGACACCGGAGGGTTCGTCGGCCGCATCATCGGTCGCACCCTCGGCCCCGTCCAGGTCAGCGACGTACGCGCCCCCGCGCACATGGTCAGCCGTGCCGTGCGGCACGTCAGCAGGGAGAACCGGGACCACTACAAGCTCTGCCTGCTGCTGCGGGGTTCGGGCGTGGTCGAGCAGGCGGGCCGCCGTGTCGTCGCGACGGCCGGGGACCTGGTCTTCTACGACCTGACCCGCCCGGTCGAGCTGGTGCTCGACGCCCACCACCTGCTCGCCCTCACGGTGCCGCGCTCCGCCATCCCGCTGCCCGCCGCCCACGTGGCCGATCTGGCGGGAACGCTGCTGGCCAGCAGGCAGGGACCGGGGAGGCTGACGGTCTCCTTCCTGACCGCGCTGGCCGCCGAGGGCGACTCCCTGGACGGGCCGCACGGCCAGTATCTCGGAGAGGCCATCGTGAACATGGTGACCTGCGCGCTGAGCGAGCGGCTCAGCGGAGAGTCGCCGGTTCCCGGAGCCGGGGCCGAGCTGCTGCAGTGCATCACGGACTGGATCGAGCGCAACCTGCACCGCCCGGACCTGTCCCCGGCGGTCATCGCGCACGCCCACCACGTCTCGGTGCGTCAGCTTCACCGGATCTTCCACGCGGCCGGCATGACCGTGGCCGCCCACGTGCGGACCCGCCGCATGGACCGCTGCCGTCGCGAACTGTCCACGGCGCACCTGCGGGCCGACCGGGTCAGCTCGATCGCCGCCCGCTGGGGCTTCTCCGACGCCGCGTCCTTCAGCCGGGCCTTCCGCCGGATCTACGGATGCGCGCCGAGCGACTACCGCGCCGCGCTCGCCGACGACGACACCGACGGGGAGACGCCGCAGCGGCGGCCCGCCTGACGCCCGCGGGAGTCGTGGCGGGCCCGGGAGATCCGGTGAGGTGCCCGTACCCGCCGACGGCGGGAGAACGGTGCCCGCGGACTCGCATCCACCCGGTGGGGGGCGGATGCGCCGGTACGGCTCGCGTCCGTCGATCGTGGCGTGGATGCGGGCCGTACCGGATTGAGATGAGGCGCCCTAGCCGAGGACGACGATCTGGCGCAGGGCCTCGCCGCCTCTCAGGGCGGCCACCGCGTCGTTGAGGTCGGACAGGCCGATCCGGGCGCTGATCATGCTCTCCAGGTCGAGCCTGCCCGTCTTGTAGAGCTCGGCGAACCGTGGGAAGTCCCTGCGGACGTCCGCCCCGCCGTACAGCGAGCTGAGGATGTTCTTGCCCTCGAAGAGCAGGCTGAAGGCGCTCAGCGGTACCAGGTCGTCCATGGCGCCCGCGCCGACCACGACCACGTCGCCGCCGCGCCGGGTCGCCTGCCAGGCCGTCATGATGGCGGCGGACCTGCCGGCGGCCTCGAAGCCGTAGTCGAACCCCCGGCCGCCGGTCAGCGTGCCCACGGCCTCGGCGAGCCGGTCCGGGGTGACGGCGTGGGTCGCGCCGACCTTCAGGGCCGGTCCGTGCTTGGACTCCAGCGGGTCGACCGCCAGGATCGTGGTCGCGCCGGAGACGCGGGCGCCCTGGATCACCGACAGGCCGATGCCGCCGCAGCCGACGACCGCCACGGTCGAGCCGGGGCCGACCCGGGCGGTGTTGAACACCGCGCCGACGCCGGTCGTGACGCCGCAGCCGATCAGCGCGGCCGCCTCGAAGGGCACCTCGGGATCGATCTTGATCGCGCCCTGCCAGGGCACGACGATCTCCTCGGCCCAGGTGCCGCATCCGGCCATGCCGAACGCCGGGCTGTCGCCGTCGTAGCGGAACCGGGGATTGACGAAGCCGTCCTTCAGGTGGGTCGTGCACAGGAACGGCTGGCCGGCCACGCAGTCCGGGCAGTCGCCGCAGGCCGGGGTCCAGCTGATGATCACGTGGTCGCCCGGCCGGACCGCGGTCACGCGGTCGCCCACCTCGACGACCTCGCCCGCCCCCTCGTGGCCCGGGACGACCGGGAGCGGCATGGGCAGTACGCCGTTGATCACCGAGAGGTCGGTGTGACAGACGCCGGTCGCCCTGATCCTGACGCGGACGTCCGACGGGCCCACGGGGGCGAGGGTGAGGTCGTCGCGGATGTCGAGCCCGCCGTCGCCGACGGCGTGCAGGAGCGCACCACGCATGGGGGTCCCTTCTAGTTCTCCTCAAGGGAGAGAGCGGCTTTGGGGCAGGAACGTACGGCGTGCCGGACGCGGTCCAGCATCTCCGGCGGCGGCTCGGGCAGCAGGACGTGCAACTGGTCGTCGTCGTCGAGTTCGAAGACCTCGGGGGCGAGTCCGGTGCAGACCGCGTTGGCCTCGCACACCAGGTAGTCGACTTTGACCTTCAAGTGAGCCTCCTAGGCATGGGTCGCGGGCCTGCGGTGGTCCCGGGAGATCATTCGGGCCGGCTCGACCGTGAGGGCGACCCGCTCGCGGCCGGTGCAGGCGACATACTCTGCCAGGAGTTCGTCCCCGCCGGGCATCGCGGCCGTTCGCCGGACGACGTCCGTCCCGGTCTCCGTGACGCCCCCGGAGCCGGCGGGCGGGCGGGCGGCGCCGTACGCCGGAATCCGGCCTCGATCGGGCGGCTCACCCGGGAGGCCGTCGGCCGGTGAACGTCCTCCGGGCCCTTCCCTCGGTCCCGGACGAAATCCTTCCCTCGGCCGGCCGATTCAACATGGTCACCATGTGCGGTGTCTCATCCGGATCGACGGCGCCGAGCCGGAGTTTCCACGGCGCGCCGCCGGGGGCGGCCATCTCGTCCATCGGAGACGGAGACACGGGAGCGCTGGTCCACGGTGAAAGTAGAACACGTTCCACAGGGGCGGGCAAGGGACGCTCGGAATATCGTTCGGTCCGGGTAGCCTGCTCCGATGAGCAACGCCACCATGCCCGCCGATCTGCTGCACGCGGCCAAGCGGGCCAAGGGTTTCATGCCCCAGGCCGAGGGGCTCGCCCTTTTCGAGACGGCCGTCGAGTACGGCCCGCGCGGGCCGATCTGCGAGATCGGCACCTACTGCGGGAAGTCCGCCGTCTACCTCGGCGCCGGAGCCAGGCAGGCCGGTTCCGTCGTCTTCACCGTGGACCACCACCGGGGCTCGGAGGAGATCCAGCCGGGCTGGGCGCACCACGACCCCACGCTGATGGACCTCCGTTTCGGCAAGATGGACTCCCTGCCGACCTTCCGCTCCACGATCGCGGCCGCGGGTCTGGAGGAGGAGGTCATCGCGATCGTCGGCCGTTCCGAACGGGTCGCCGGGATGTGGAACACCCCGCTGGCGATGCTCTTCGTCGACGGAGGTCACTCCGAGGAGCCGGTGACCAAGGACTACGAGGGGTGGGCCCCGCACGTCGTCCAGGGCGGCGCGCTGGTCTTCCACGACATCTACCCCGACCCCGCCACGGGCGGCCAGGCGCCCTACCGCGTCTACCGGCGGGCTCTCGCCTCCGGGGCCTTCAAGGAGGTCAGGCACGAGGGATCCCTGCGGGTCCTGGAACGCGTCGGCCCCGGCATCGGCTGACCGGCGGCCGGGCGGCCTCCCGTCCGGGCCCCTCGCACCGGCCCGCCGGTCCGCGCGCACCCCTCAGGTGTTCACGCGGAGCCACGGCCGGGCGTCCTCGGCCTCCTCGGGGAGGGCGAGTGCGAAGACGGGATCGGGGGCGGGACTGGGAGCCGGGACGGTGACGGCCGCCGGGACGGCGGGCGGGCGGACCCGGGCCGACAGGGCCAGGAACGCGCCGCGGCAGAGGCAGACGACCACCAGGGACAGCGACGGCCCGAAGGCGACGGGGAAGTGGACCAGCAGCCCGTAGCCCGCCGCGGCCGCCAGACCGAAGGCGATCTGGTTACGGGGCCTGAACGGGGTCGTCCCCGGGTCGGGGAGCACGTAACAGGTGTGCAGGACGAAGGCCGTCCCGGTCATCGGCAGCAGGGCGCCGGCCACCGAGACGTCGCCCAGCGCGCTCCTGGCGAGGCCCTGCAGGACGAACCCGCCCACCCAGCCCAGCACCAGCGGCAGCCGCCCGGTCAGCCGGTGCGCCCGCACCCCCAGTACCAGCACGGCCAGCGGCACGATCACGTCGAACGGCCCGGAGACCCACGCGGTGAACTGGTACGGCGGTGCCATGCCGACCCACGGGAACAGCAGCAGGACGGCGGTGACGCCGGAGGCCACCGGGTTGAGGTACGGCCTGCCCGGCGCGTCCCGCTCCTGCGGCCCGCTCCCGGGGAACTCTTCCGGCGGTGTTCCCGGCGGTGTTCCCGGTCGTGCCCATGTCCGTGCCCGTGTCCGTGCCCGTGTCCGTGCCCATGTCCGTGTCCGTGTCCGTGTCCGGGGCCGTGGCACGCCGGGCACCCTGACCCGCAGGGCGTACCTGCCGCCCACCCCGACCAGGGTGGCCAGCGCGACCGGCGCCAGGTGGGCCTCGCCGTACAGCAGCATCGCGCAGAGCAGGCCGTCGGCGTACGACGGCAGGAAGAACTCGACCGCCCGGCCGGGCCGCCTGTCGAGGTAGCGGGCCGGACGCCCCCGGGCCCACGCCTCGACGGTCTCCAGCACGAACTCGGCCGTCATCCCGGTGACCACGCCCACCAGCGGGGCAAGGTAGGCCTGCTCGAAGCCCAGCAGGCAGTGACCGAGGACGGTCACCCCTGTGAGGGATCCGGCCAGGCGGCGCAGCGCCGTGGCGTGCCGGTGGGCGGCTGTCACGACCGCTCCATCTCCGACGCGCCGCTGTCGGTCAGCAGGATGTGGTGCCATCCGGGCTCCAGGGGGATCGACGCGGTGCGCGGGACGCCGCAGACGTCGCGCCAGGACAGCTCGACCGGCACGGGACCGCCGTCCGCGTCGCCGCCGAGGCCGAACAGCAGCTCCGGAGCCGAGACGCCGCCGTGGCCGCCGGCCGGATAGAGCTGCCGCGCCAGGACGTGTCCGCCGGGCAGGCGCACCCTGGCGGCGGCCCCGACGGCGGGGAACGTGGACGAGCCCGGGGGCGGGGGAGCGGTGGGAGAGGTGGGCGGGACGGCGGCCGCGCCGCAGGGCCCGGCGGGCAGGCGCAGCCGCAGGCCCACGAAGGGGGCGGTGACGCCGTGGTTGCGGTACAGCGCCGACGGGGCCCACTGGTTGGCGACGGCGAAGTCCAGCCGCCCGTCGTCGTCCACGTCGCCGACCGCGAAGGCCCGGCTCACCGCGTCGGCGCCGACCCCGGCCCGCTCCGCGACGTCCACGTAGCGGCCCCCGGCGCCCCTGGTCAGGAAGCCGCCGGTCTCGTGGCCCGACAGGTCGTCCCCTGCGCCGACGCCCGGCCACAGCGCGGGGTCGGACACGGCCAGGTCGTTGGCCGTCGCCGCCTCCCGCAGCCACGGCCGCCGGTCGGTCTCGCCCCGGACGAACCCGGTCGCGTACATGACCTCGTCGTCGCCGTCGTTGTCGAAGTCGGCGGCCTCGACGTCCCACGACCAGCCGGTACGGCTCAGCCCCAGCTCCCCGCCGAGGTCGTCGTAGGGCGCATGGCCGTCGTGGAGCCCGCCCGGCCGGGAGACGAAGGCGAAGTTGCCCTCGTGCGGCCCGCGGTCCCCGGCGGCGTTGGCGACCAGGATGTCCGGGACGCCGTCGGCGTTGAGGTCGGTGAAGCCGACCCCCCTGCCGCCGAAGGAGTCCTCGCCGAGGACGGAGGACCTGGGCGTGGTGGGGTAACGGGTGCCCCGGGCCTGGCGGAACCGGATCCTGCCCGGCGTCGACTCGTTGACCAGCAGCCGGTCGGGGCCGAAGTCGTTGGCCACGTACAGCTCGGGCCGTCCGTCGCCGTCGAGGTCCTGGGCGCCCAGGGCGAGGGTCCAGCCCGTGCCCCCGACGTCGTCGAAGGCCCCCCGCGCCTCGGCGAAGAGCCCCGCCCCCCTCGCGAGATACAGCCGCTCCCCTCCTCCGCCGCCGGCGTCGGACAGCGAGCCGGGCATCACGGCGTCGTCGCGGCCGGCGGTGCGGTCCAGCACCCGGACGCCGTCCGGGAAGTAGTTGCCGAAGACCAGGTCGAGGCGGCCGTCCCCGTCGAAGTCGCCGGCCGTCGCGGCGCCGGTGTTCCAGATCTCCGGCGTGGGGGTCAGGTCGCGGCGGCGGAAGGCCGCGGCGGACGGCCGCGTCCCGGGCACGCGCATGAACAGCGAGGGGGAGCGGCCCCAGTAGTAGACGACCAGGTCCTGGTGGCCGTCCTGGTCGAGATCGGCCGGCAGGCACCCCATCGGCGCCTCGTACCGCCCGCGCCCCGGCGCCACCAGCGTGAACGGCCGGTAGCCCGCGCGGGTGCCGGGTGCCGGGGTGACGGTCACCGTGTCGCGGCGCGGATCGACCAGGCAGACGTCGTCGGAGACGATCTCGTCGTCCACGTCGAACAGCGCGACCCCCGCGCCCGTCGAGGACACCCAGGCCCGGACGTTCTCGTAGCCGGGGGCCACGGCACGCAGCCGCCGCTCGCCGGGCCGGTCCGCGGGACCGAGCGGATCGGCGACGAAGGAGAAGCCCGCGCCGGCCCCGGCTGTCCCGGCCGTCTCCCGCGCGGGGCCGCCGTACGCCCCGGTCAGCGCCCACCCGACGGTGACGGCGGCCAGGGCCAGTGCCCCCGCCGCGCACCTGCGCGTCCTCGATGTGGATCCCAAGGCTCCCCCGAAGTGTGGTCACGAATCGCGGTTGCGCCTCGCCCAGGCCTTCCTGACCCCCGCCCGCCACGCCTGGTAGTGGTCGCCGCTGTGCGCGCCGCGGCCCAGGGTGACGAGCGCCGTGTCGGCCCAGTGGCCCGCCTCCTCGACCTCGACCCCGCACAGCGCGGGCGCGGCGGCGGCGGTGTGCTCGGGCACGGTCCCGGAGATGAGGCGGGCGGCGCAGGCGAAGGCGGCACCCTGTACGAGGTGGGCGCGGAAGCCGTCCTCGGTGGCCGCCGCGCCCAGCCGCTCCAGCTCGCGGACGTCCGCGCCGCCCACGTACGCGGCGGCCAGGCCCACCCCGCTCCACAGGTCGGCGCGGCGTCCCGCGGGGAACTCGGCGATGCGCAGGACGACGTCGTCGACGCCCGCGCACTCGTGGAACCAGAGCGTCCGGCCGACCCCCTGGTCGAAGATCGCCCGCCGGGTCCGGTCCATCAGCCCGGCCGTGCGCTGCCGTCCGATCGTCCGGTCGGAGGCGAAGAATCCCTGGTGGAAGCCGAAGCCGTCGAAGGCCAGCCAGCGCAGCAGGGGGTGCACGGAGCGGATGCCCCACGTCGGGCGCATGCCCAGCCGGGCGTACGCCCGGCCGGCGCCCAGGTGGATCAGGTGCGGATGGCGCAGGCCCTGCCCACTGAGCAGGCTCTTGAGCCGCCGCCCACCGGTGAAGGTGAGCACGTCGAGGGTCGCGCAGGCCATGCCCGCGCCCTCGTAGGCGAAACCGCGCAGCTCCTCGTGGAGGTCGTCGATCCGCTCGGCCTCACCCGCGATCACCGCGTTGTGGCCCGCCAGGCACGCCTGCCCGGCGCTCTCCAGCAGGGAACGGGCGGGACCGAGCCGGAAGCGCCGCGCTCCGAGCCCGGCCCGCCCGAGATCCTGCCACAGCAGGCCGGACAGGCCACGCGGCCTGGCCGGTCCCAGCTCCGCCGGGCCGCACGGTTCACCGCGGCGGGGACGGGAGGGCGGCGGGAGCGCGGTACCGGCCGACCCGTCCGCCCCGGCCTCTTCGGGGGCGTCCTCCGCGCCGGCCTTGGAGGTGTCCTCCGTGTCGCCTTCGGGGTCGTCCTCCGCGCCGGCCCCGAGGGCCTCCTCCGCGCCGGCCTCTTCGGGGTCGTCCCCCGTGTCGCCTGCGGAGGCGTTCTCCGCGCCGGCCTCGGGGATGTCCTTCCCGCCGGCCTCCCGGGTGTCCCGCGCGGCTTTCCCCGGAGCGTCCTTGCCGGACGCCTCCTGTCCGGCCGCGTCCTTCCCGGGCACCCGCCGGGCCTGCCCGTCGTCGGGGCCGCCCGGCCGCGTCTCCGGCGCGCCGTCCGCCCAGGTGCCGGTCATGCCGGAGACGAGCGCCCTGTCCGCGACATCGGCGACATCGGCGACATCCGCGACGGAAACCGCGGATCCGTCGCTCTGAGCCACTCCTTCGCTGCCCTCCGTATCGCTCACAGGCCCGAACGTAGTGAGCCCTCAGCGGGCCTTCAAGCACCACCCCCGGATCCCTGGCAAAGAAAACGCAGGAACCCGGGCGCGGAGGCGGGGCCGTGGGAGCCGGGGGTCAGGCCAGGGAGCCGGCGTGGCTGCATCCGCAGTCCGCCGTGGGACGGTCGGTGAGGTAGCCGCCCGCGTCCCGGAAGACGCCCGCGCCCCCGCTGTGACCGTGCAGCGCGTCGGCGGCGAGCACCACGGCGGCGGCGGTGTAGGCGGAGCGCTCGTGCGGGAACCACTTCTCGTTCACGAACTGCCAGCCGGTCCAGTACGAGCCGTCCTCGTGCCTGAGGTGCTGCACGTCGGCGAAGAGCCGCAGCGCCCGTTCCCGGTCGCCCAGGGCGTCCAGCGCGAGCACCAGCTCGCACGTCTCGGCGCCGGTCACCCACGGCTGGTCGGACACGCAGCGGATGCCGAGGCCGGGTTCGACGAAGGTGTCCCACTCCCCGGCCAGCCGCACCGCGGCGTCCGGCCCGCGCACCGCGCCACCGAGGACGGGGTAGTACCAGTCCATCGAGAAACGGCTCTTGTCGGCGAACGCCTCCGGGTGGGCGGTGAGCACGTGGCCGAGCCGGTCGGCGGCGAGCTCCCAGTCCGGCTGCGGATCGCCGAGACGCTCACCGAGCAGCACGCCGCTGCGCAGCCCCTGGTGGACGGAGGAGCAGCCGGTCAGCAGGGCGTACTTCGCGGGCTCGCCGTCGGCCGCGCGCTCCCAGGCGATCTCGCCCCTGGTCGTCTGCAGCCCGACCACGAAGTCCAGCGCGGAGCGGACCACCGGCCACATCTCGCGGGCGAAGCCGGCGTCCCCGGTGACCAGCAGCTCGTGCCAGACGCCGACCGCGACGTAGGCGGCGTGGTTGGACTCGCCGCCGTGCTCGACGGCCCGGCCGCCGACCAGCCTCATCGGCCAGGAGCCGTCGGCCCGCTGCGTGCGGACCAGCCAGTCGTAGCCGCCGCGGACGGGGCCGCGGAGCCCCGCCACGCTCATCGCCATCAGGCACTCGACGTGGTTCCACGCGTCCACGTGTCCCTCCGGCCAGGGGACGCCGCCGTCCGGCTCCTGCACGGCCGCAATGCTCCGGGCGGTCTGGACGACCTGCTCCCACTTCACCGCACGCTCACCGTCCCCGCCCGCCGCGCGGGACGTCCCGCCCCGCCGGTCCCGCGGGGGTCACGCGGGTTTCCTGACGTAGAGCACCACGCTCTTGCCGATGAGCGGGTTCAGCAGCGTCTCGGCGATCCGGGTGACCGCGGGGCGCTTCATGATGTCCCAGACCAGGAGCTCGTGGTAGGCCTTGGCCAGGGGATGGTCGTCGTTGCCGACGCCGACCGCGCACTTGATCCACCAGTACGGCGCGTGCAGGCCGTGGGCGTGGTGGTGCCCGCCGATCTCCATGCCGACGGACTTCAGCTTCGCGCTCAGCTCGGCCAGCGTGTAGATGCGGATGTGCCCGCCGGGGGCGGTGTGGTACGCCTCGTCCAGCGCCCAGCAGATCCGCTCCGGCAGGAAGCTCGGCACCGTGACGGCCGCCCGGCCGCCGGGCTTGAGCACCCGGAAGATCTCCCGCATCGCGGCCATGTCGTCGGGGATGTGCTCCAGCACCTCGGCCGCGATCACCCGGTCGAAGCTCGCGTCCTCGAAGGGCATCTTCAGCGCGTCGCCGGTCACGGTCTCGGCCGTGGCGCCGGCGGGCACCTCACCCGCCGCCTCCATCGCGAAGAACATGTTCGCCACGTCCTCCAGCTCCTTGGCGTCCATGTCGAAGGCCACCACGTCGGCGCCCCGGCGAAGCACCTCGAACGCGTGCCGTCCGCCGCCGCAGCCGAGGTCGAGAACTCGGGTGCCGGGGCCGACGGGCAGCCGGTCGAAGTCGACGGTCAGCACTTGCCGCTCCTTGAGGGGTGATCGGTCACTTGACGTCGGGGTGAGCCGGGGTGATCGGTCACCTGGCGCCGTGCGCCCGGATGGCCTCGCGGTAGGCCTCCACGGTCCGCTGTGCGACGACGTGCCAGGTGTAGCGCTCCATGACCCGGTCGTAGCCCCTCTTGCCCACGGCGGCCCGCTCCTCGGGGGAGTCGTGCAGGCGCCGCAGTACGGCGGCCAGTTCCTCGGGGTCGCCGGGGGCCACCTGGATGGCGGCGTCGCCGACGACCTCGGGCAGCGCCCCGGTCCTGGAGGCGACGAGCGGGGTGCCGCAGGCCATGTGCTCGACGGCCGGCAGGGAGAAGCCCTCGTAGAGGGAGGGCACGACGGAGATCTCCGAGGTGGCGATCAGCTCGCCCAGTTCGGTGTCGGAGATGCCGTGCACGAACCGCACCCGGTCGTGCAGGGACAGCTCGGAGACGAGCTTCTCGGTCGGGCCGCCGGGGGTGGGCTTGCTGACCACGGTCAGGTTCACGTCGCGCTCGGTGGCGAGCTTGGCGACCGCGCGCAGCAGCGTCGCGACGCCCTTCATCGGGGAGTCGGCGCTGGCGACCGCGACGATCGAGCCGGGACGCTTGGGCATCTCGGGACGCGGGTGGAAGTAGCGGGTGTCCACTCCCAGCGGGATGAGCCGCAGGTTGGCCTGGGGCACGTTGAAGTCGCGGTGGATGTCGGCGACGGAGGACTCGCTCACGGTCAGGATGGGGCTCATCCGGGGCGCGACCTTGGCCTGCATCCGGACGAAGCCGTACCACCTCCTGAGCGTCAGCTTCTTGCGCGGCGGCGCGGCCTTCAGCTCGATCCGCCGGTCGACGCTGATCGGGTGGTGGATGGTGCCGACCATGGGGAACAGCTTCTGGATGCCGAGCAGGCCGTAGCCGAGCGTCTGGTTGTCCTGCACCACGTCGAAGTCGCCGACGCGCCTGCTCAGCGCGCGGCGGGCCCGCAGGCTGAAGGTCAGCGGCTCGGGGAACCCCGCGGTCCACATGGTCGCGACTTCCAGCAGGTCGATCCAGTCGCGGTACTCGTGCAGCTTCGGGGTGCGGAAGGGGTCCTCGTCGCGGTACAGGTCCAGGCTGGGGACCTTGTTGAGGATGACGCCCTCGTCGAGTTCGGGGTACGGCTGGCCGGAGAAGACTTCCACGTGGTGCCCGAGGGCGACCAGTTCGCGGCTGAGGTGACGCAGGTAGACGCCCTGTCCACCGCAGGTCGGTTTGCTGCGGTAGGACAGCAGCGCGACCCGCAGCGAGTCCGCACCCGGCACGGCAACCCCTTCCTCACCCTGTCCGGAAGGGGACAGGTACCGTGAAAGATGACCTTAGTATTCGGACCCTACCATTCGGTAGGTCTCTTCCACCCGATGTGGAATAGCTCCTAAAATCACTTCTACCGCGTGCGAACTGCGACATCATGCTGACCGAGCGTGGTTCGGTGAAACATGTTCTAGCGTGGTGGTGACCCGTGGCGTGTCCATCCTCGGGCGTGGCGATACATTCGCCGTCATACGGCACACGGCCGGGTGGAATTCCATCCACAAGCGAGGAGGACGCGTTGGCCAGGCGCGCGCTGATCACCGGTATCACCGGGCAGGACGGGTCTTATCTGGCCGAGTGCCTGCTCGACCGGGGATACGAGGTCTGGGGGCTCGTCCGGGGGCAGGCCAACCCGCGGGTCTCCCGGGTGCGCCGGCTCCTGCAGGACGTCAACCTCGTCCGCGGCGACCTCCTCGACCAGGGCTCGCTGATCTCCGCCGTGGAGAGGGCGCAGCCCGACGAGGTCTACAACCTGGGCGCCATCTCCTTCGTGCCGATGTCCTGGGAGCAGGCCGAGCTCACCGGCGAGGTCACCGGCATGGGCGTGCTGCGCATGCTGGAGGCCATCCGGGTCTGCTCCGGCATCTCCTCGTCCAGGACGGCCGCGGGCTCTGGGCAGATCCGGTTCTACCAGGCGTCCTCGTCCGAGATGTTCGGCCAGGTCCGCGAGACCCCGCAGACCGAGATCACCCCCTTTCACCCCCGCTCGCCGTACGGCGTGGCCAAGGCCTACGGCCACTTCCTCACCCAGAACTACCGCGAGTCCTACGGGATGTTCGCGGTCTCCGGCATCCTGTTCAACCACGAGTCCCCGCGCAGGGGCGCCGAGTTCGTGACCCGCAAGGTCTCCCTCGGCGTGGCCCGCATCAAGCTCGGCCTGGCCGGCGAGCTCCGCCTGGGCAACATGGAGGCCCGGCGCGACTGGGGCTACGCGGGCGACTACGTCCGGGCGATGCACCTGATGCTCCAGGCCGAGCGACCCGAGGACTACGTGATCGGCACCGGCCGTACCCACACCGTCCGCGAGCTCGTCGAGGCCGCCTTCGCCGCCGCGGGTCTCGACTGGGAGCACCACGTGGTCACCGACCAGTCGCTGCACCGCCCCGCGGAGGTGGACCTGCTCTGCGCCGACCCGAAGAAGGCGCGGGCCCAGCTCGGCTGGGAGCCCTCGGTCTCCTTCGAGGAACTCGTCGCGATGATGGTCGAGTCCGACATCAAGCTGCTCTCCGAGGGCGGGGACCCCGACCAGGACTCCTCCTGGCCCTGACGGGCCGTTCCGACGGGCCGCCCGGCCCGTGGGCCGACGCCTGCTGGGCGCTGTTTCCAGCTGTTTGGGAAGTTCTCGACCGTTTCCCCTGTTTTGTCACTATTGGTGATGGATATGTAGCTCTACGTAACATTAGGGGGATGGTGCTCCGCACACATCCCCAGAATGAGAGGTAGTGCAGCGATGACCGAACAGCTGGTACGGATCCCCATCTCCGCTGACGGCGCCAAGCGCGCCAAGGACGGCTACCACCTGTACTGGTACGGGAAGGACTTCAAGAAGACCCGTAACGAGGCCCGCGCCTTCGCCGCAGCCCAGGGAGAGGGGCACCAGCTCGCCGACATCCCCAACGAGACATGGCGTGACAGCGCCGCCAAGTACCTTGACGGCCCGGCGTGGATCTACTCCTGGAAGGGTGACAACTACGGCAACGGCAACGTCGTCCTCCACCCCAACGGCTCGATCGGCACCGTCGAGGACGGGAACCAGAAGCTCCCCTTCCTCATCAGCTACAGGTAAGGTCGGCTTCGTGCGGGGCGAAGGGTCACTCCGGAAGCCTCGGAACCGGTCACGACGGACACGGCGTGACCTGTCGCCGCCGGACGGGCGGAGACGTAAAACGCCTGCGGAGGGCTGGTAAGACCGGCTCCGGAGTTTTCCGGGGAGGCACGGCTCGATGAAACAGGAAGCCGTGGAGGTGCCGCAGCAATGCGGCACGGGCCAGAATCTTCGGCGTTCACGCCGAAGAGCGCGTCAAGTCGAGTAGCCGCCGCCCGCGGGGTGACGCCCGAGAGCCCCGTCGTCAGGCGGGGCTCTTCGCCGTTTCGGCCGGCCCCGCGGACCCGGGCCCCGGCTGCGGGGCCGCCCGTCCGGTGGCAGGGGATCGTCGTGCACGGGTCCCCGGGTGTTTCCGTGGATCCGCGCGGGGACCCACGGAAACACCCGGGGAGGTCAGCCGTTCTCGTGGCGGCGCTGGCAGTCCATGCAGAAGCGCGCCAGCGGGCGGGCCTTCAGCCGCTCGAAGGGAATGCCGGAGCCGCAGCCGTCGCAGCGGCCGTAGGTCAGCTCGGCGATCTCCTTCAGGGCGCCGCGCAGGACGGAGGTGTTCCGCTCGGCGGAGACGATGTCGGCGAGCACGCCCGCCTTCGCCGAGACCTCCACGGCGTCGTCGTTCACCGCCGCCTCCAGCTCCGTCAGCTGCCTGGTCCAGCGCAGCAGCTGGCCCTCCAGTTCCTCACGGATGGCGTCGAGCTGAACGCTGCTGAGGTGGACGTCGGAAATCATGATGTTCGGATCCTTTCGAAAGGTCGGGGAGACACGGGAGCCGTCCGGGCCGGTCCGGGGGTGAGACGCCCGCCGTGGGCGGGCGCGTCGTCACCTCTCCGCGTCGTGGCAGACGGCGCAGTGCCGGGTGTGCGGGTACCGCCGCAGCCGTTGCAGGGCGATGAACGCCCCGCACCGCAGGCAGGTGCCGTACACCCCGAAGTCCAGCCGGTCGATCGCCGCCTCTATCTCCGAGACGGCGGTCCTGGCACGCCTGAGGCGTCCCAGGGACAGCGGGACCGGTTCGCCGGAGGCGGCGGCCTCCGGCGCGTGCTCGTCGTCCGCGGGTTCGGTGAGGGATTCCCACTCCGCCCGCGCGGCGGCGAGCCTCTCGTGCAGGAGCGCGCGCAGCTCCTCCAGTTGCGTGGTGTGGCGCCGGTACTCCTCCAGCAGCCAGCTCGTCGATCTGATGCCACTCATGACGACATCGACTCCTTGAATGACTCGCGGCGACCGGGGCCGAGCGCGGCCCGTCGCCGTGAAAGCCGGAACCCGGACGCGTGACGGTGCGCGGCACCGCATGGCCGGGAGACCCCGTTCGAGCTCGCCGCCCGGTGAGGCCGGGAGGGCTCGGCGGAGCCGGGGTGACTCCGCGAGGGCCAGGAGGGCTCGGCGGAGCCGGAAAAAGGAAGGAGTCTAGGAACGCGGTGGGCTGCGCGAGGTGACGATCCGCTGGACGTCACGCCGGGGAATGGAGGCGGGGCCGGTGGAGAGCCAGATGTCGGCCGGAGATGTGGAGGCCGCGCCCGCGGTGCCGACGGCCGGCATGGAGCGCAACTGACCCGCCGTCGGCAGGTGCTCGGCTCCGCCGGTCAGAAGTCTCGGCGCGGTCGCCTGGTGCGCGCCGTCGGCCTGGGGAACCCAGAGGCTGGTGCCCGAGTCGGCGGGTCTCCACACGCCGGACCACGAGGAGGGGGTGAGGGCCGCCAGAACGACCACGAGAACAAGACCCACCACGGCCGCCGCAGTGGGCCTGGGTGTACCCCACCGCGGTTCCCTCATCACTCCGACCATAGTCGACGTTTCGCGAAAGAGCACTTCAGATAGTGGCCGGTGTTTTCGCGCGGGCGGGGGCGGGGGAGGCGTGCGGGGGCGGGAGACGGGGCGCCGCCCGCCGGGTGCGGCGCCGTCCCCCGCCCGTGCCGCCGACGGTCGTCAGGCGAGCGTGACCGGAAGCTCCTTGATGCCGTTGATGAAGTTCGAGCGCAGGCGCCGGGCGGGTCCCGACTGCGCGAGGTCGGGGAGCCGCTCGGCCAGGGTCTCGAAGAGCACCCGAAGCTCCAGCTTGGCGAGGTGGTTGCCGAGGCAGAAGTGGGCGCCGCCTCCGCCGAAGCCGATGTGCGGGTTGGGCGTGCGGCCGATGTCGAAGACGTACGGGTCGGCGAACACCTCCTCGTCCCGGTTGGCGGAGCCGTAGAACACCACGATCTTGTCGTTCTCCCTGACCTCCTGACCGCCGATCACCGTGTCGACGGTGGCCGTACGGCGGAAGAGGTTGACGGGGGAGACCCAGCGGACGATCTCGTCGGCGGCCGTGCCCGCGAGCGCGGGGTCGGCCACCAGGCGCCGCCACTGCCCGGGGTTGTCGAAGAAGGCCAGCATGCCGCCGGAGGCCGCGTTGCGGGTGGTCTCGTTGCCCGCGACGACCAGCAGCAGCACGAACAGGTCGAACTCGTTCTCGTCGAGGGTCTCGCCGGTGGCGTCGGGCATGAGCAGCTTGGTGGCGATGTCCTCGCGGGGCCGTTCGCGCCGCTCGGCCGCCAGCGTGTTCGCGTAGGCGTACACCTCGGCCGCCGCGTTCTGGGCCGCCGCCGGGTCCGAGCCGTACTCGGGGTCGTCGGCCCCGATCATCTGGTTGGACCAGTTGAAGATCTTGTCCCGGTCCTCGGCGGGCGCGCCCAGCAGCTCACAGATCACGTACAGCGGCAGCGGAGCCGCGATGTCGCGGACGAAGTCCACCGACGGGCGTCCCTTGACCTCGTCGATCAGGTCGTGGCAGATGTCGCGGATGTGCTGTTCGAGCGCGCCGATCATGCGCGGGGTGAATCCCCGGTTGACCAGGGAGCGCCGCCGGGTGTGCTCGGGCGGATCCTGGTTGAGCATCATCAGCCGCTGGAGCTCGCGCTGCTCCTCGGGCATCTCGTTGAAGAGCGAGAGCCTCCTGCTCGACGAGAACAGGTCGGAGCGCCGCGAGACGTGCACCACGTCGGCGTGCCTGGTGACCGCCCAGAACGCGGGCCAGTCGCGGTCGGCGTCACCCGGGTGCAGGTAGACCGGAGCGTTGGCGCGCAACCAGCGGAACTGGTCGTGGGGCGCGCCGCCCCGCGCGTAGACGTCCTGGTCGACAAGGTTGATGTCCAATGGCCCTCCCACCGTGTTGTTCCCGCGGCGCCTGGCGGCGTCGCGGACTCGGGCACCTACCGGCCGGTGTCTTCCCCGGTCATAACACCTCAGACGAGCGGGCCCGCCCAGTGGTCGACGCGGCCGTCTCGTTTGATCATGAAACCGCGCTTCAGCGGCAGGAGCATCACGGTCGTCTCGATCGCCCGCATGCCGGGCAGCCCGCCGACCTCGCGCAGGAACTCGTAGAGCTCGAACCTCCCGGGCACGGCCACCTGGGCCGAGAGCTGGTGGTCGCCCGCCACCGCGACAACGTACCTGACCCGGGGCATGCGGGCCAGCGCGTGCCCCACCGCCTCCACCTCGCGCTCGGCCACCCGGAGCCAGAGCGCGGCCTCGACCGGCAGCCCGAGGTGGGCCGGCTCGATCTCGGCGCGGATGCGCAGGATGCCCCTGCGGAGCAGCGAGTCGAGGCGCCGCCTGGCGGTGGACTCGCTGATCCCGGTGGCCCCCGCGATCTCGGCGTGGGTGGCACGGCCGTTGGTGGCCACCGCCGCGACGATCCGCTCGTCCTCGGCGGAGGGTGTCTCGCTCACCCGGTGGAAACGCTCGGGCAGCGGGGTCCACTGCTCGCGCAGCCCGTCGACCTCCTCCGGGGTGAGTACGTCGACGTGCCACTCCTGGGGCGTCTTGAAGTACCGCAGCGCGGGATAGGTGACGCTCTCCACCACCCCGTCGATCGCGGGGACGCCCCGGAACAGCAGGTCGACCAGCGCGTCGTCGGCGACGGAGAGCTCCGTGACGCAGTCGGCCGAGCCGGAGACCAGCGAGACGAAGCGGGTCTGCGGCAACTCGGCGAGCGCCGTGCCCACGTCGATCACCGCGCCGGGGCGACATCGCAGCCGCATCACGGCCGAAGTCATCCGGCGGTCGTCGACCAGCCCGATGACGGACAGAACGCCTGCCTCCATCAACCGGGTCGCCCGCCTGGCCACGTTGCGGGTCGACTCGTCCAGCACTCTGCCGATCCGGTCCCAGGTGGCGCGCCCGTTCACCTGAAGAGCGGCCACCACCCGTAAATCGGCTCCGTCGAGCGGCTGCATGGGGTCATCCTCGTCGTCGGGGAATCGTTCCGTCCCAAGCGTACGACTTTGTGATCTTTTATGATGGGATATCCGCTCAGGTGAGCGCGTTACGGAGCCATTCCTCGACTCCGGCGATGTGGACCATCGCCCAGGCGCGCGCCACCCCGGGCTGCCGGGCGGCGATGGCGTCGCAGATGGCGGTGTGCTGCTGGCGGGTTCTCTCCAGGGCGTTCTCCCGGGTGAGGCCCTCCCAGATCCGGGTTCTGGTCGTGGGTCCGGAGAGGCTCTCGATGAGGGAGCACAGCACCGCGTTGCCCGACCCCGCCGCGATGCGCCGGTGGAACTCCAGGTCGTTGGCGACGAGCTGCTCGACGTTCGGCTCCTCGGGAAGCTCGGCGAGGATCTCCCGCAGCCCGGCGATCTCGGCCTCGGTCATCCGGGTCGCGGCCATCGCGGTCGCCTCGGGCTCCAGGATCCGGCGGATCTCGAAGAACTGCAGCGCGGTGTCGTCCTGGTGGAAGTCCACCACGAACGCCATCGCGTCCATCAGCAGCCGGGGCTCCAGGCTCGTGACGTACGTGCCGTCGCCCTGGCGCACGTCCAGCACGTTGATCAGGGCCAGGGCGCGGACGGCCTCGCGCAGGGAGTTGCGCGACAGCCCCAGCCGCTCGGCGAGATCCGCCTCCTTCGGCAGCCGGCTGCCAGGGGGGAGCTCGCCCGAGAGGATCATCTGCTTGATCCTGTCGATAGCGGCGTCGGTGACCGCCACGCTTCACCCTCCTTGAGGACGCATAGACATCGGATGTCTACGAGTGTACGGCGAAGCGCACGGGATCCACCCCCGGGGTGCGGCCGATGACCCCCCTGACCTCCAGGGTACGCAGGTGGGCGGCGGCCTCCGAGGCGGCCATGCCGCGCAGCATCGACGGGAGGTCCTCCCAGGGGCGGTTCCAGGTCATCCGAGCGGCGACCTCCCAGATGGTGAGGGGCTCGCCCGCCTCGGCCAGCAGGGCGGCGAGCTGCAGGAGCTTCTCCTCGTGGTGCGCGCCGATCGCCCTCGCCCGCGCCGCCGCGTCCTGGAACGTCCACTCGTGGGCGGGCAGGGCCTCCAGCATGCCCAGGTCCGCCACCTTCTCCAGCGAGCCCAGGAAGTCGCCCAGCGGGTCCACGTCGGTGCGGTCGTAGGGGTAGATGCCGATGTGCGGGGTGATGCCCGGCAGTACGTGGTCCCCGGTGAAGATCCGTCCCGTGTCCTCCAGGTGCAGGCAGACGTGGCCCGGGGTGTGGCCGGGCGTCCAGACCGTGCGGAGCCTGCGTCCCGGCAGGTCGATCAGGTCGCGGTCGTGGAGTATCCGGTCGGGCAGCGCGGGCGGCCGCATCCGGTGCGCGGTCACCTCCTCCACCTCGATCGTGTTCGCCCCGGCCCGGCGCAGCATGCCGGCCTGGGAGTCGCGGCGGACGTCGTCCTCGATCTCGTGCAGGTTCTTGATCAGCGCGACGTCGGCCTCGTGCATGGCGACCCACGCCCCGGACTCCTGCCTGACCTGCCCGGCCAGCCCGGCGTGGTCGGGGTGGAAGTGGGTGACCACCACGCCCCGTACCTCACGGATGTCCATGCCGGCCGTGGACAGCCCGTCACGCAGGGCCAGCCAGGCGTCCGGGTGGTTCCAGCCCGCGTCGACCAGCACGGGACCGGACGGTGACTCGATCGCGTAGATCAGGGTGTAGCCGAGCGGGTTGCCGGGAATCGGCACGGGCACGCTCCACACCCCGTCACCGATGTCGGTCGGGCGCTGTTCGCTGTAGGGCCTGCGGCGGGACTTCAACGGTGACGCTCCCTGTTTCTCCGCGTGCTCAGCACACGCCGATCCTGTGCGTTGCGCGCTTGAGAACGGTGGCGATGGCCGGTGCGGGGCCGGTCTCCTGTCGCGTCACGCTAGAACGTTGATCTGGTCGCCTTCGACTGCGACAGTAACGCGTTCTAGCTTTCAGGTGGAAGGCGGGGTGGGGAAATCGGCGAGCAGCCGGACGGCGACGATCTCGATGTGGCGCTGGGTCTGCTCGTGTGTGCGGTGGCCCCTGAGCATCCCCATCAGCTCGTGGACCCAGACGCTCGCCAGCGCCCCCGCCAGGGCGCGCTGCTCCTCGGTGGCGGTCTCCGCGCTCAGCCCGTGTCCGGCGACGCGCAGCAGCAGGCCTGTCATGCGGTCCCCGAACGGGGTGTCGACCTCGGCGTTGATCAGCGACCGGATGAGCGCGTCGGCCAGCTCGGGCTCGCGCATCAGGCCGCGGGTGGCGCGCATCAGGACGTCGGCGGCGCGCCCCCAGGGAGTGGCCGCGCCGGGCGGCCGGCGCTCGATGCTGCCCTCGAGGAGGTCGATCTCCTCGCCGACGACGGCCACGACCAGATCCATCTTGGAGGGGAAGTAGCGGTAGAGGGTGCCGAGGGCCACCCCCGCGCGCTCGGCGACGGTGCGCATCTGCATGGCCTCCACGCCACCCCGGGAGGCGAGGGCCGCGGCGGCCTGGACGATGCGCTTGCGCCGCTGGTGCTGGCTTCTCGCCCGGACGCCGGTCGGCGTCGGCTCGCTGTGCACGCCGGGTGCCCCCTTGGTCGTGGCCGGTCCGGCGCCGCTCGGGGCGGAGGTGCTGCGGGGGCGCGAGGCGACCTGCGGCCCCGTGGGCGCGTGCGGGGTACGCATAAGAACACGTTATCTGATTTTCGATCGCTCCGAAGGGTTACTCGCCGGTTACCGGTGGGCGGTATCCGCACATGTCATGCCTGCTTCACGGACGTCTCGCCGCCCGCTGCGCCGCCCGTCATGGGTAAAATATTAGAATCAGTTCTATTCCGGGCTTTCGTGGTCCGGGGCCGTCGCTGGGAGGCGGATCGCCGCTCTCCGGCCGGAAAACGGCTGTATCGGCGAGAACCCTCTCATCGCCGTGACCGTCACGTGTCGTTCAGCGGTGGCGGGCGCGGTCACGAGGCGCTCCCGGGTACTGAAGTTTCGCCCGGGGGAGAGGAAACCCAGCCCGAGATCCGCAAGCCGTACCCGCTGGGGCCGGAGACGGACGATGAGATCACGTTCTTCTGGAAAGGTGTCGCCGAGGGTGAGTTCCGGATCCGGGAACACGCCGATCGCGGCGAGCTACGGCGGCCGCCGGTTCGGCGTGCCCGTGTGCCGATCGGCCGCCGGGCGTACGGCGCGGCGAGCGGCGAGGACGGGATCCACGGCTCCGCCGCGCGTCACGGTCTCCGGGGCGTGGGACGTGAGCCCCCTGCCGTGGTCGCTGTGAGGGAACTGCCGGAAGGTGTGCTGACAGTGGGCGTCGTCGTGGACTGCCCACATGGAGAAGTGGGTATCGGTATGCCGTTGTGTGTGACGTACCGCCAGATGGACGACGAGATCATCCTGCCGATGTGGGTCCCCCCGGGAGTAGTGATGCGCGCGCCTACCGAAGAGCAGGTCGGGATCGGAACCGTCCTCCCCGATCTCACGATCGTGCTGACGCCCACCACCGTCGTCCTGCGGGCGTCGGTGACGGCGGACCTCACCCCGGTCTCCCGTGACGCCGGGGACACCGGCGCGGCGGCGCCGAAGGACGCCCTCCTCAACATCCTGACCACGATGGGCCTCGTCGAGTGCTACGTCACTGACTGGGCGGGCCCCGAGGCGCTGATCCGCGGCCTCAACGTCAAACTCGGCGTGCCCGCCTACGCCGGTGACACGCTGACCTTCACCGGCGTCGTCGACGCCTGCGAGGACGGCGAGTTCACGGTCCGGGTCAGGGGGACGGTCGGTCTCGGCGACCACGTCTCGGGCACCGTCCGCTTCGCCCTCCCCAAGCGCTGAGCGCCCCGCGACCCGGAGCCCGGACATCCCGGGCCCCGGGAGCACGCGGCGACGGCTCTCAGGGGGTCACGGTCGTCGGACCGTCTCAGGGGGTCACGATCGTCGGGACCGCGAAGAAGACGAGCATCGCGATCGCCACGCAGATCACGCAGATGATGAAGCCGAACAGCTCCCACGCCCAGTCGTGGTGCTTGTCGCCCCGCACGCGGCGCGGGCGCCTGCCCGCCCGCGCGGCGCGGGCGGAGTCCGTCGTCGCCGCCCGGATCGCCTTCGCGGCCCGGTTCGTTCCGGCGGGCTGAGCGGCGCCCGCCGCCTGGGCGGCGTCCGCGGCGGGCGGCTTCGCGAGCCAGGCCGTCTCCGGCTCGCCGGGCACGGGGCCGGTGTGCGGGTCCGTCTCCGGCAGGGAGCCGGCGGACGGGGAGCCGGTCGTCCGGAAGACGGCGGGCTCGAAGGCGGCGGCCCGGGGACCGGTCTGTTCCGCCTCCCGGGGCTCCGCGCCTCCGGCCTGCCCGCCTCCGGGCTCCGTGCTCCCGAACGCCTCGGTCTCCGGCTCCGCGGCCCGCGGCCCGGCTTTCCCGGGACGCGCCACGGTCTGCGGCGCGCGGTGCAGGCCGGTCCGCTCCGCGCGCGGGGCCCGGCCGTCGCCCGCGGCCTTCGCGCGTGCCGACCGGCCGGTGCGGGAGCGTTTCGCGTGCCGGGCGCGGTCGCCGGGCGCGGGGGCGCTCAGCTCGTCGGCCTGTAGCGGCCACTCGGGCGGCGCCGGCGGTACGGCCCGCGGCTCCTGGTCGACGGAGGCGGCGGCGTCCAGTTCGTCGGCGCTCAGGGGCCAGTCGGGCAGCGACGCCTCGGGGGCGGGCGCCTCCTCCCCGGGCGCCTCTCCTGCGGGGGCCTCTCCCTCGGGGGCGGATTCCCCGGGGCTGGATTCCCTGGGCGCGGAGGCCACCAGTTTGTCGATGGGCGTACGCGTGGCCCTGGACTCCGGGGAGAACGGCTGGAACAGGTCGTTCGCCGGGGTGGCGCCGGGCTGGGCGGCCGGGGCGGCGGGGACGTCGTCGAGCACGTCGCCGGGGATCGGGGCCGGCAACGACGCCGCCCGGCGGGGCTTGGGCCGCTGAAGCTTGCGCCGGGGAGAGCGGGGCACCAGCTCGTCGAGGGCGCTCAGCACCGAGTCCTTGAGCTTCGGCATGGGCTCGGTGGTCGCCTCGTGGGCGGAGACCACGTCGGGGTCGGGCGGGGAGAGGGGGTCGGGGAACCGGTCGGGCGGTGCGGAGACGGGGAAGAAACTCGCCGGGGACAGGGGCGGCGGAAGGTCGGGTGGGGAGAAGACGCTCGTGTTGGTCAGCGCGTCGGTCTCGGTGAGCGGCAGCGGCCAGGACGGAGGGGTCGGCCACAGCGGCTTGAGCGGCGCCGGCGACGGGGAGGCCGCCTGTGCCCCCGGGGTCCCCTGTGCCCCCGGGCTCGCCGCCCGCGCGGACGCGGTCTTGGCGGACGGGGAACGCGTGGGCAGCGGCGGTACGGCCGAGCCCGGGGCGGCGGAGGGGCGCGGGGCCGTGTCCCGCACCGTCCCGAGGACGGTGGCGCGCAGCGCGGCGGGGGGAACGGCCCAGGGGGCGCGGACGAGCACGTCGCGGATCGGGGCGATCCCCAGCGAGCCGAACGTGTCGGCCAGATGGCCGGGGATCCGCGCCGAGGCCAGGGCCAGCTCCAGCGACTGGGCGAAGCGGCGGCAGGCGCTCACGGTCAGCTCGTCGGCGGTGTCGGTCGCCACGTCGAGCACCCAGGACAGCTCCGCGCTGTCCATCTCGCACACGCCGGACAGGTAGAGCACCTCGCGCTGGTGCGGGCGCAGGTCGCGCAGCACCCGCTCGACGAAGACGGACACCGGGTCCGAGCCGGGAGCGGGAGGAGCGTAGACGACGTCCCGCTGCTGGATCTCGCGGCGGGCGAGCGCGTAGAGCGCGGCACGCGGCGGTTCCGCGGCGGGGACGTCGGTGAAGACGGCCGTCAGCGTCGCCGCGGCGGCGGCCGGATCACCCAGCTGGTCGTGGCAGTAGCCGAACAGCCCGGCGGCGTGGTGGTCGTAGAGCTCGGTGATCAGTTCGCCGCGCGAGCGCTGACCGAGGATCGGTGGGGTCACGGGACCGGTTCCTCTGGGGTCGGGGTGAAGAGCGGGGGGAAGCCCGTGGTGCGTGTGATGGTGCGTGTGACTGGAGGGGTCGGTGTCCACGATATGGGTAAGTGAGCCGGGTCGTTGAGGTTCTGGGCACTATTGAGTGTCCATTTGTTTGGTATCGCACTACTCTGAGTGGCTTTGACCGAGGGGAGCGGGGCAGAGGCGGAAGGGCAGCCGTAGGCTGTTGGCCGACAGATCATGGGGCGGTTGTGGCAGGGGGGCCGCGGCCCTGCCGAGAAGCATGAGGTTGCGCATGATCACATTTGACGGGGTCACCAAGCGGTACGCCGATGGAACCGTCGCCGTGGACCGTCTGAGTCTTGAGGTGCCGACGGGGGAGATCACGGTGTTCGTGGGCCCCTCGGGCTGCGGCAAGACCACCTCTCTCCGCATGATCAACAGAATGGTCGACGCGACGGAGGGCCGGATCCTCCTCGACGGCGTCGATGTCAGGACCATCGATCCGCCGACGCTGCGCCGGGGCATCGGCTACGTCATCCAGCAGGCCGGGCTCTTCCCGCACCGCAAGATCGTCGACAACGTGGCGACGGTTCCCCGCCTGCTCGGCTGGGACGCCGCGAAGTCCCGCGCCCGGGCCATGGAGCTGCTGGAACGCGTCGGGCTCGACCTCAGGCTGGCCGACCGCTATCCCTTCCAGCTCTCCGGCGGCCAGCAGCAGCGCGTCGGCGTGGCCCGCGCGCTGGCGGCCGACCCGCCGGTGCTGCTGATGGACGAGCCGTTCAGCGCCGTCGACCCGATCGTGCGCGCGAGCCTGCAGGAGGAGTTGCTCCGGCTGCAGGCCGAGCTCCACAAGACCATCGTGTTCGTCACTCACGACATCGACGAGGCCGTCAAACTCGGCGACCGGGTCGCGGTGCTCCGCGTCGGCGGCCGCCTCGCGCAGCTCGCCGGCCCCGCGACGCTCCTGGCCAGGCCCGCCGACGACTTCGTCCGCGAGTTCCTCGGCCGTGACAGGGGTATCCGGCGGCTGTCGTTCGTCTCGGACGAGGGCGTACGGCTGCGCACCGACCTCACCGTGCCCGTCTCCGCCGAGGTCTCCTCGGTGCGCGGTACGGCCGAGCCCTGGCTGGCCGTGCTCGACGCCGAGGAGCGGCCGCTGGGCTGGGTCGCGGTCAAGGATCTGCCGGACTCCGGCACGCTGGCCGACGTGCGGCCGGAGCCGTACGGGACGTTCGTCAGGGGCCGTGACTCGCTGCGCGGCGCGCTGGATGCGACGCTGCTGTCGCCCTCCGGGTGCGCTATCGCGGTCGACGACTCGGGACGCGTCCAGGGCGTGGCCACCCGCGAGGCGCTGGACGAGGCGCTGGACAGGGTCGTCGGAGGCGCCGGTGCGTGAGGAACCGCTGGTCCGCTGGGACTGGATCGGGCGTAACTGGCCCACCATCCAGGGCCTGCTGGAGGACCACGTCGTCATGTCGCTGGTGCCGGTCGTCGTGGGGCTGCTCGTCGCGCTCCCGCTCGGGCTGGCCTGCGTCCGCTGGCGCTGGCTCTACCAGCCGACCGTCGGCGTCATGAACGTGGTCTACTCGCTGCCCTCGCTGGCCGTCTTCATCGTGCTCATCCCGGTGACGGGTCTCGCCACGCGGACGACCGTCATGATCCCGCTCACCTTCTACGCCCTGGCGGTGCTGATCCCGGCGGTCGTCGATGGTCTCGCCGCGGTCCCCGACCACGTGCGCCAGTCGGCGGTGGCCATGGGCTTCACCCCGCTGCGCAGGCTGTTGCGGGTCGAGCTGCCGATCGCGGTGCCGGTCGTGCTGGCCGGGCTGAGGGTGGCCGCGGTCTCCAGCATCAGCCTGGTCAGCGTGGGCGCGCTGGTCGGCAGGGGCGGCCTCGGCTACCTGTTCATCGACGGCTGGCAGCGGCAGTTCTACACCCCGATCGTCGTGGGCATCGTGCTGGTCGTGCTGCTGGCCGCGGTCGCCGACACGCTGCTGGTGCTGGCCCAGCGCCTGCTCACCCCGTGGGCGCGGGCGAGGGGGACGGCGTGAACTGGCTGATCGACTTCTTCGGCGACCCGGCCAACTGGTCGGGGCCCGAGGGCATCCCCGCCCGGCTGCTGGAGCATCTGCAGTTCTCCGCGCTGTCGCTGCTGTTCGCCATGCTGATCGCGCTGCCGCTGGGCCTGTGGATCGGTCACACCGGCAGGGGCGCGCTGTTCGTGGTGCTGAGCGCCAACGCGGCCCGCGCCCTCCCGACACTGGGCCTGCTGGTGCTCATCGTGCTGCTGATGGGCGTCGGCACCATCGTCCCGGTGCTGATCCCGCTGGTCGCGCTCGCCGTTCCGCCCATCCTGGTCAACACCTACGAGGGCGTCCGGGGCGTGGACCCCGACCTGAGGGACGCCGCCTACGGCATGGGCCTGCGGGGTGGGCAGGTCCTCGGCAAGGTGCTCGTGCCGGTCGCGCTGCCGCTCATCCTGCTCGGCCTGCGGATCGCGGCCATCCAGGTGGTCGCGACCGCGACCGTGGCCGCCTACGTGGGGCTGGGCGGTCTCGGCAGGTTCATCATCGACGGTCTCGCGACCAAGGACTTCCCGCGCACGATCGGGGGAGCGGTGCTGGTGGCGCTGCTCGCCCTGGCCGTTCAGCTGGGCTTCACCCTGATACAGCGGCTTGTGGTCTCTCCGGGGGTGAGTGAGCGCCAGGCCGTACGGTAATGTCTATATTACCCCCTGTTTTGGAAGGGAAAGCACGATGAAGCGCCTTTTCAGCACCGTGGTGGTCGCCCTCACCGCGGCGCTCGCACTCAGCGCGTGTGGCGGCGGCGACCCGCTCGCCAGCGCCTCCCCCAGCCCGGCGGGCTCCGGAGCCGCGTCGACGTCCGGGGGCGGGGGTGACGGGGGCAGCGGAGGCGGCGCAGGCGGCGGAGGCAAGGCCGTCGTCGGCTCGGCCAACTTCCCGGAGAACGTCCTGCTCGCCGAGATCTACGCCCAGGCCCTGCAGGCCAAGGGCGTCCAGGTCGAGAAGAAGCTCAACATCGGCAGCCGCGAGGTCCTCTACGACCAGGTCAAGAGCGGTGGCCTGACGGTCTTGCCCGAGTACATCGGCTCGCTCCTCGCCTACGTCGACAAGACGACCACGGCCAAGAGCAAGGACGACGTCGTCGCCGGGCTCAAGGAGAAGCTCCCGGCCGGGCTGGAGGTCCTGGAGCCCGCCGCGGCCGAGGACAACAACTCGCTGACCGTCACCAGGGAGACCTCCCAGAAGGTCGGCCTGACCACGATCGAGGACCTGGTCAAGGTCGCCAAGGGCTACACCGTCGGAGGCCCGCCGGAGTTCCAGTCCCGCCAGGAGAAGAACTTCAAGGACACCTACGGCCTGGAGTTCAAGGAGTGGAAGAAGACCGGTGACGCGACCGCCGACGCGATCAAGGACGGTACCGTCCAGGTCGGCAACGTCTTCACCACCGACCCCAAGATCGTGATCAACGGCCTCGTCTCGCTGCAGGACACCAAGAACGCCTTCGCCGCCGACAACGTCGTGCCCCTGGTCAACAAGGCGGCCGCGAACGACACCGTCAAGGACACGCTGAACGCCGTCTCCGCCAAGCTCGACACCCCCGGTCTCCTCGCGCTGATGAAGCGCGTCTCGATCGACAAGGACGACGCCGCGACGGTGGCCAAGGACTGGCTGACCCAGAACGGCCTGGCGTAGTCCCCGGTGTGATCCGTGATGGTGTGACCTGTGAAACGGCCCGTGCCGCCCGTCGGCGCGGGCCGTTCCACGTCCCGGCGCGAGCTTTCGCGGGCCGTCCCGGTGCGGCCCGTGCGCGTCCCGTCCGGTACGGTCCGCGCTCTGTCCCGGTGCGGCTCCCGCGGCCCGTTTTCGGGATGATTGGCCCATGAACGAGTTCATCGAGGCCATGGCGCAGGTGCCGGCCGGCGTGACGGTCGTCACCGTGAAGGACGAGCGCGACGACGTGGGGGCCACGGTGGGCACCTTCACCTCGATCTCGCTCGACCCGCGGCTGGTCATGGTGAGCATGGAGAACACCGGTTACGTCAACGAACTGCTGCTGCGCCGCGACCGCTGGGCCGCCAGCGTGCTGTCGGCGGAGCAGAAGGCGATCGCCAGCCGCTTCGCCGCCGAGGGCCGTCCCGGCGCCCGGCTCCTGCTCGCCGGGACGCCGCACCACCGGGGAAGGCTGAGCGAGGCGCTCATCGTGGACGGCGGCGTCACGGCACTGGAGGTCGAGACGGTCAAGGTCGTCCCGGCGGGGGACCACACGCTGTTCGTCGCCCGCGTGCTGGCCGTGGACTACGTCGCCGCCGGGCACGCCCCCCTCGTACGGCTCCGCGGCCGCTACCGGCCCGTCGGCTGACCGGCCCGCCGGCCGACCGGCGTCCGGGCGGACGGCATGACGGAACGGCCCCGGGAGAAGGCTCCGGGGGAGCGGGGCGGAGCCGGGCGGGGTGAGCGGCCCGGGGGCGGCACCGCCGTACGGCCCGCGGCCCGGGGAGGCGGCACCCCTCAAAGCGGCGTCATGTCGCGCAGGCCCGCCTCCATCACCTCGACCAGCTGGGTGAGACCCTCGATGATCTGCCCGCGCTGTTCCGGGGTCATGCCGCTGAGCAGCCGCACCTCGACGGCGAGTTGCTGGGGGAACAGGGTGTTGACGACCTCCCGGCCCTCGTCGGTGAGGTGGACGAGGGCCGCCCTGCGGTCGGCCGGGTTGGCCTGGCGGGTGATGTAGCCCCGCCGCTCCAGCTTGGCGAGGGTCTTGCTCAGCGCCGCTGGGGACCGGCTCATCTGCCTGGCCAGCTGCCGGGCGATCGTCGGCTGCTCGGCGTACCGGAGCCTCAGCAACACGTCGAGCTCCGGCGAGGTCACCGAGGCGCCGTCGAAGAGCGGCTCGATCGCGAGGTCCAGCAGCGCCTGGACGCGTTTCAGCGGGCCCACGACCTCCATCGACGAGATGTCGAGGCCCGGATACATCTGCCGCCATCGTTCGTACGGGGGGTGAGAGGGGGTTTGCATGGACCCTCCAATTCGTTAACCTGTGAACTACCTATATCCGTTAACCAGTTAACTACTTGTTTCATATATCGCCCATCGTAGCGGCCCGGCCGCCCGTTCAGCGGTCTGTTCACCTGCCCTACCAGCCAGAAAGCGGTTCACAGCCATGTCTGGAGACGCCCCCCTGGCCGCCCCCGCCGTAACCGGCGAGGGAGGACCACCCAAGCACATCGGCCGACTGCTCATCGTCCTCGCCGCGCTCAGCGCGGTCGCCCCGCTGGCCACGGACATGTACGTGCCGGGGTTCCCGGGCCTGGCCCAGTCGCTGGAGACCACCGGTTCGTCGGTCCAGCTGTCCATGACGGCCTTCCTCGTCGGCCTCGCCGCCGGTCAGCTCCTGCTGGGCCCGGTCAGCGACGCCATGGGCCGGCGCCGCGTCCTGCTGGTGGGCGCCGCGATGTTCACGGTGTTCTCGCTCGTCTGCGCCGCCGCCCCCGACATCAACGTCCTCAACGTGGCGCGGCTGCTGGAGGGGATCGCCGGGGCGGCGGGCATGGTGGTCGCCCGCGCCGTCCTCACCGACCGCTTCCACGGCACCCCCGAGGCTCCCCGCCACTTCGCGACCCTGTCGGCCATCGTGTCCGTGGCCCCGGTGGCCGCCCCGGTGATCGGCGGCGCGATCCTGGGCGTCGCCTCCTGGCGGGTGGTCTTCGCCGTGCTGGCGGGCTTCGGCGTGCTCCTGTTCGCGGGCGTCCTGGCGTGGGTGCCCGAGACCCTTCCCGTGTCCCGCAGGCACTCGGGCGGGGTGGGCACCACCCTCAGGGCCGTCGCCGGGCTCCTGGGCAGGCGCGCCCTGGTGGGATACGTCCTCACCTCCGCCCTCTCCGGCGCCGGCCTGTTCACCTACATCGCCGGCTCGACCTTCGTCTTCCAGGACGTCTACGGCCTCTCACCCACCCAGTACAGTCTCGTCTTCGCGGTCAACTCCCTCGGCATGCTGATCGGCAGCGCGATCTTCGGCCGTCTGGCCGCCCGCGTCCGGATCACCACCCTGTTCGCCGCGGGCCTGTGCGTGGCCCTGGGCGCCACGGCCGTCCTGGTCGTACTGCTCGCCGTCACCGGCGGCGGCCTCGCCGTCACCTGGGCCTGCCTCTTCCTCACCGTCAACGGCCTCGGCCTCGCCCTGCCCGCCGGCATGACCGTCGTCCAGTCTCTCGGCCACGACGCCCCCGGCGCCACCTCCGGCCTCCTCGGCGGTTCCCAGTTCGTCCTGGGCGCGGCGGCCTCCCCCCTGGCGGGCCTGTTCGGAACCGGCAGCGCGATGCCGACGGCCGCCGTCATGCTGGTCGCCTTCACCCTGTCCGTCCTGACCCTCGTCCTGCTCGCCCGCCCCTGGCAGGGCCACGGGGAGCCGGTCCGTACGGCGGTGGCCGAGGACTGAGCGGCCGAGGACTGAGCGGCCGAGGACTGAGCGGCCGAGGACCGAGCGGAACATCCCGGCCGGCGGCGGTCAGCCGCCGGACCCGCCCTTACGGCGGGGGGCGGCGCGGACGTGCATGCGCTCGCCCTGACGGCCGAAGAGACTGAGGATCTCCACGGAGTCCTCGCCGGTGCTGCCGAACCAGTGCGGCAGCCGGGTGTCGAACTCGGCGGCCTCGCCCGAGCCCAGGACCAGGTCGTGGTCGGCCAGTACCAGGCGCAGGCGCCCGGCCAGGACGTAGAGCCACTCGTAGCCCTCGTGGGTGCGGAGCTCGGGGGTGCTCCGGCTGGCCGGGAGGACCATTTTGAACGCCTGCAGCGGGCCGGGCTGCCGGGTCAGGGGTAGCACGGTCTGACCGTGCACGTGCCGGGGCGTGAGGCGGACGCGGGGGTCGCCGACCTCGGGGGCGCCGACCAGCTCGTCCAGGGGCACCTGATGGGCCTGGGCGATGGGGAGCAGGAGCTCCAGGCTGGGGCGGCGCTGGCCGGACTCCAGCCGGGACAGGGTGCTCTTGGAGATGCCGGTGGCCTCGGCCAGGGCGGCCAGGGTGACGCCCCGCCTGGTGCGCACGCGTTTGAGGCGGGGGCCGACCTCGGCCAGCGCGGTGGCGATCGCGGATGGGTGCTCCATCCCCTCATTTCACCCATTCGTCCCGGAAATGACAACCGCCTGTTCCGGGTACGGCACGGCGAACCGTTGATTTTTCCGCCCCGGCGCGGGTCGCCGGAGGCGAAGACGACCGCCGCGAGCGATGCGGGGTTGTGGGGGAGTGTTCCACTCTCTGGCATGAAATCCGATTTACCCCCTTGTAGGGATTTGGGGGGATCCGTACACTCCTTTTCCAATCCACTGAACAAAGCGTTCAGTGGATCAGAGCGGACTGATTACCTCCAACGAACATGCCGTCCCCTACGACTGATCAGGATGGATCCGTCATGGCCTCCCCCGACGAGCTGGGTTACCGCATCCGTGCGTTCCGTGAGATGCGCGGCATGTCCCTGCGCGCCCTCGGCGCCCGGGCGGGCACGAGTTCGAGCCTGCTCAGCCAGCTCGAGAACGGCAAGGTCAACCCCAGCATCGGGTCGCTGCGCCGGATCGCCCAGGCCCTCGGGGTGGGTCTCGCGGACCTGTTCGACGACAACAGCCTCGCCCCCAGGCACCTGCTGCGCCGGGCCGACCGGCCGGAACTGGAGATGGGGGAGGGCGCGCGCAAGTTCGCGCTGACCCGCCCGCCCCTGCACCACCTGGAGGTGTACACCGGCGAGTTCGAGCCCGGCGGTTCGACCGGCGACGAGGCGTACGTGCACGGCGACTCCCAGGAGATCTTCATCGTCATCCGGGGCACGGTCACCCTCTGGCTGGGTGAGGACCAGTACGTGCTCGAGGCGGGCGACTCCATCGACTACCGCAGCGGGGTCCCGCACCGGATGGCGAACACCGGCACCGAACCGGCCGAGGTCATGTGGATCACGAGCCCTCCCACCCCCGACGAAGAAGACGCATCAATTCATTTCCCCGAATGAGGAACGCACCATGAGGAAAACCACCACGGTCTGTGCCATCGCCGTGACAGCGGGAATGCTCGCGCTCTCGGCCTGCGGGGCGGACGACGGTGAGGGCACCGCGTCGAGCGGCGGAGGCCAGGCGATCACGTTCGCCACCTACGGAAGCGCCTTCGAGGCGGCGCAGAAGAAGGCGATGATCGACCCGTTCGCCGCCAAGACCGGAATCAAGGTCACCACGGACTCCCCGGTGGACCTGGCCAAGCTGAAGGTCATGACCGAGGGCGGCAACCCGGACTGGGACGTCTACCTGGCCGACCAGCAGGAGGCCGTCGGCTACTGCGGCCAGTACTTCGAGAAGCTCGACTTCACGAACATCAAGAAGGAGGACTTCGTCCCCGGCACCGTCAACGACTGCGGCGTGCCGGTCGACACCTACTCCTACGTGGTGGCCTACAACACCGAGAAGTACGGCGCCAAGCCGCCCACCTCCATCAAGGACTTCTTCGACACCACGAACTTCCCCGGCACCCGGGCGGTGTCCAACTACCCGGCCGAGGGCACGCTGGAGCTCGCCCTCCTCGCCGACGGCGTGTCCAAGGACAAGCTCTACCCGCTGGACTACGACCGGGCCTTCAAGGTGATGGACCGCGTCAAGAAGGGCCTGGTGTTCTGGGAGACCGGCGCCGAGCAGGTCTCCGCGATGGAGTCCAAGCGGGCCGACATGATGCTGGTCTGGTCCGGCCGCGGCTACGAGGCCGTGCAGAACGGCGCCCCGTACAAGCCGATGTGGGCCGACAACTCCTACCACTACGCGACGCTCACGATCGTGAAGGGCTCGGCGAACAAGGAGGCGGCGCAGAAGTTCATCGACTTCGCGGTGTCCCCCGAGCCGCAGACCGCCTTTGCCAAGGAGATCGCCTACGGCGCCGCCAACCTCAAGGCCGAGCCCGACGCCGACCCGAGCCGCGCGGAATGGTCCTCCTCCGCCAAGGAGCACCTCGACCAGTCGTGGTCGATCGACAACGCCTGGTGGGCGGCCAACCAGGCGGAGGCCACCAAGCGCTGGCTGGCCTGGACGTCGGGCTGAGACCCGCTGGAACGATCCACGACGAGTAGGTAACGCAGGAGGAGAGGAGCCATGGACGGACAGCTCGCACTGGTGGACGGCTCGGTTCTCACGATGGCCCCCGAGGAGCGGACCGTCCAGGCGGTTCTCATCTCCCACGGGACGGTGACGGCGGTGGGCGGCACGCGGGAGATCCTCGCGGCGGCCCCGCCGTCCACCGAGATCGTCGATCTCGGCGGGCGCACCGTCGTCCCCGGGCTGATCGACGCCCACACGCACGTGGAGTTCTGCGCGCTGTCCCGGCAGCACTGGCTGGACGTGCGCGGACGGTCCCGGTCGGTCACGCTGGAGCGGATCGGGGCCGTCGTGGCGGAGCACCGCCGTACCGGCGACTGGCTGGTGGCCCAGGGCACCTACGGCCAGGACCTGCCGACGCGCGAGGAGATCGACGCGGTCGCCCCGGACGTCCCGGTCCTGGTGCGCGAGAGCATGCACCGGCTGACCGCCAACACGGCCGCGCTGACCCGCGCCGGGATGACCCGGGGCTACACCTCCCCTGTCGGGACCCGCGTCGAGATCGGCGCCGACGGCGTCCCGACCGGGCTCGTCGAGGAGGGCTACCACCTGTTCCCGATCCCGGCGCCGACGGTCGAGACGATGGCCGAGATGCTCCGCGAGGAACTGGTCCACTCCTTCCTGCGTCACGGGGTCACCACCATCTACGAACTGCCCGCGACCTCGACCGGCATGCGGGCCTACCAGCGGCTGCACCGCGCCGGCCGGCTGCCGGCGCGGCTGAGCCTCAACCCGACCATCGCGCCGGGCCTCAACCCGCTGCTCGGCTCCATCGAGCAGTGGACCGACTTCGGGCTCACCACCGGGTTCGGCGACGACCGGCTCTGGCTCGGCGGCGCCAAGGTCTTCCTCGACGGCGACGACACCGCCTCGTGCGACCGCGCCCACCTGTCCAAGACCCCCAGCGAGTGGGGCACCGCGACCCGGCACTACGCCGAGATCGTCGACCTGCTGGTCCGGGCGAACTCCGCGGGCATCCAGGTCTGGATCCACGCCATCGGCGACGTGGTGCAGGAGCTGGCCCTCGACGCGGTCGCCGAGGCGCGGCGGGTCACCGGCCGCACGGACCTGCGCAACCGGCTCGAACACGTGGCCAACCTGTGGTCGGACGCGGCGCTGCTGGACCGCCTGGCCGAGCTGGAGGTCATCCCGGTGCCGACCGCCGCGTTCATGCACAGCGACCCGGGCACCGGGGTGTACGCCTACCGCAGCCTGATCGAGCGCGGGCTGTGCCCGCCGGGCAACTCCGACACCGGAGGCACCCAGCCGTTCGCCACCAACCCGTGGTTCGGGATCGCCGCCATGCGGGCGCGCACCAACCGCGAAGGCGTGCCGATCGCGCCGGAGGAGGCGGTCGACGTGCTGACCGGGCTGCGCACCTACACGACGTACGCCGCCGCCGCCGGATTCCGGGAGAACCGGCTCGGCGCGCTCGCCCCCGGATTCGCCGGCGACGCCGTGGTACTGCCCGCCGACCCGCGCGACATGTCCGACACCGAGCTGCGGGACCTGCAGGCCGACCTGACCGTGGTGGGCGGCGAGATCGTCTGGAACCGGGAGGACGGCCTGTCATGACGACATCCTCCTCTGCCGCGTCCGCCGTCCGGAGCCGTCGCGGCAGCGCGCGGGCCGTACGGCGGATGCACCCCGGCTACCTGCTGGTGATCCCGGCGGCGGTCCTCGTCGGAGTCTTCTTCGCCTACCCGGTGATCTCCCTGGCCCTGGACAGCGTGCTCAAGCCCACCCCCGGGACCGGCCACTACGCCGACATCTTCACCGACCCCACGTCGATGCGGATCCTCGTCCGCACCTTCACGGTGGCGCTGCTCGTCACCGCGGTCACGCTGGTGCTGGCCTACCCGTACGCCTACCTGATGACGCTGGTCGGTCCCAGGACGCGCACGGTGCTGATGTTCCTGGTGCTGCTGCCGTTCTGGAGCAGCCTGATGGCGCGCACCTTCGCCTGGGTCGTGCTGCTGCAGCCGGGCGGCGTGGTCTCGCGCGCGCTCGGCTGGATCGGCCTGGAGGACACCTCGCTGCTGGGCACCCAGCTCGGCGTGACGATCGCGATGGCCCAGGTCCTGCTGCCGTTCATGGTGCTGCCGCTGTACAGCAACATGTCGGGCATCGATCGCAGGCTGCTCGACGCGGCGCACTCCATGGGGGCCTCCCGGGCGACCGCGTTCCGCAAGGTCTACCTGCCGCTGTCGATCCCCGGGGTCACCGCCGGATCGGTGCTGGTCTTCATCCTGTGCCTGGGCTTCTGGGTGACCCCGCGGCTGGTCGGCTCGCCGCAGGAGTCGCTGATCGGGCAGCTGATCGCGACCAAGGTGGAGAAACTGCTGGACTTTCCCTCGGCGGGCGCGCTGTCGGTGATCCTGCTGGTGGTGACGATGCTGCTGCTCCTGGTCGTACAGGGCATGCTGCGGCGGCTGGCCGGCCGCCTGCCGGGAGCCGGAGGCACCGATGACGAATGAGAACTCCTCCCCCGGGTGGGGGCTGCGGCTGTGGGCCGTACTGGTCGGCCTGGTGCTCGTGGCGCCGACGCTGATCGTGGTGCCCCTGTCGTTCGCCGGGCGGGCCAGCTTCGCCTTCCCGCCCAAGGGCTGGTCGCTGCGCTGGTACCAGAACATCTGGCAGAGCCCGGAGTGGCGTGACGCGCTGCTCACCTCCTTCCAGGTCGGGCTGCTCGTCACGGTGGTCGCGACGCTCGTGGGCACCGCGGCCGCGGTGGGCCTGCACCGCCGCGGCGGAAGGCTGAGCGCGGTGCTGACCGGCCTGCTGCTCGCCCCGATGGTCGTCCCGGGCATCGTGGCGGCGGTCGCGATCTACGGCGTCTTCCTCAGGTGGCGGCTGACGGGCAACCTGCTCGGCTTCGTGCTCGCCCACTGCGTGCTGGCGATCCCGTTCGTGCTGGTCGCGGTGTCGGCGAGCCTGCGCGGCAGCGACCCCGTCCTGCTGCGGGCCGCCGCGAGCATGGGAGCCGGTCCGCTCCGGGCGTTCTGGCGGGTCACGCTGCCGTCGATCCTGCCCGGCGTCGCCTCCGGCGCCCTGTTCGCCTTCACCACCTCCTTCGACGAGGTGGTGGCGGCCTCCTTCCTGCAGTCGCCGCGAATCCGCACCCTTCCGGTGGAGATGTTCGTCAGCGTCACCAACCAGGTGGACCCGACCATCGCCGCGGTCTCCACGGTGGTGCTCACGATCACCACCCTGGTGGTGCTGCTGCCCATGCTCGTCCGCACCCGCTCGTCAGAAAGGCAGGCACTCCGATGACCCCCACCGTCACGGGCGCCGGTGTCGACCTCGTCGAGGTCAGCAAGATCTTCAAGTCCGGGGTGAAGGCGGTCGACTCGGTGTCGATGGCCATCGAACCCGGCGAGTTCGTGACCTTCCTCGGCCCGTCGGGCTCCGGCAAGACGACCACGCTGAACGTGATCGCCGGTTTCTCCCGGCCGACCAGCGGCCAGGTCCGCCTGGGCGGGGTGGACGTCGTCGGCATGCCGACCCACAGGCGCAACCTCGGCATGGTGTTCCAGAGCTACGCGCTGTTCCCGCACATGACGGTGCGGGCGAACGTCGCCTTCGGCCTGGAGCGCCGGGGCGTCGGCCGCCGGGAGATCGCCCGCCGGGCGGACGAGGCCCTGGAGATGGTACGGCTGGCCGGATACGGCGACCGCAGGCCGGAGCAGCTCTCCGGCGGCCAGCAGCAGCGCGTCGCCCTGGCCCGCGCGCTGGTCTACCGGCCGCCCGTCCTCCTCATGGACGAGCCGCTCGGCGCGCTGGACAGGAAACTCCGCGAACAACTCCAGGTGGAGATCGCCCGGCTCCACCGCGAGCTGGGCACCACCTTCCTGTTCGTCACCCACGACCAGGAGGAGGCGCTGGCGCTGTCGGACCGGATCGCCCTGTTCGACAGCGGCAGGGTGGTGCAGCTCGGCAGGCCGATCGACCTCTACGAGCGGCCCGTCTCCCTGTTCGCGGCCGAGTTCGTCGGCGAGTCGAACGTCTTCCGGGGCACCCTGGACCCCTCGGGCGACCTCGTCGCCATCACCGGCGGCGCCGTGCGCGTACCGGCGGTCACGCCGTCCGCGCACCGGGAGGTCGCGGTCGTGGTCCGGCCCGAACGGCTGACGCTGAGCGCCGCCGACACCGGCGGCGGATCCGCAGGTGCTTCGAACGCCGTCACGGCCCTGGTCACCGACATCTCCTACTTCGGGGCCTTCCGCCGGGTCGGGCTGCGCTACGCCGACGGCGGTACCGGAACGGTCCGCGAGGACGTCGAGCGGGAGAGCGACGTCTCGGTGGGGCAGGCCGTCACCGCGTCGTGGCCCGTCGAGCACGGCATCGTCGTGCCGGTCGAGACGAAGGAGGCGGCATGACCCCCACAGGCACGGCGTCCGCCCACACGGCGTCCGCTCGGATGGTGTCCGGCGCCGCGGCGTCGTCCCAGGCCCGCCCCGGCGGGGACCGCATCCTGGTCGGCGCCGACGTGGTCACGATGGACCCGGCCCGGCCGTCCGCGCGGGCGCTCGGAATCCGCGGCGGGAGGATCGCGGCCGTCGGGACGGCCGAGGAGGTCCGGGCCGCGCTGCCGCCCGGAACGCCGGAGGCCGACCTGCGGGGACTGACCGTGGTGCCCGGCTTCGTCGACGGCCACTGCCACCTGGAGATGACCTGCCAGGCGCTGGACCACCACGTCTTCGTGCAGGCGCCGCCGGTGACCTCCCTGCACGAGATCCTGAACCGGATCGTGGAGGAGCGGGCCGCGCGCCCGACCGGATGGCTGATCTTCCGCAGCTCGTTCATGCTGCAGGACAAGGTGGTCGAGGGGAGGCTTCCCGACCGCGAGGACCTGGACCGGGTCTCACCGGCCGAGCCGGTCGTCGTGCTGGCCGGGCTGCACGTGGCCTGCCTGAACTCCGTCGCCCTCGCCGAGCTGGGACTGCTGGGCGACGCAGACCTGCCCGGATGGATGACCGTGCACCGCAGGGCCGACGGGGAGCCGACCGGCGTCGTCACCGAGGTCTGGGACCGGCTGCCGGTGCTTCCGGCCGACGACGTCGTCACCAGCCTGCGCCGTCACCTCGGCGGGCTCTTCGTCGCGGCGGGCGTCACCAGCGTGAGCACCATCCCGACCTCGGCGCAGGACGTGCGGGCGCTGCACCGCCTGGCCGCGGCGGGGGAGCTGCCGCTGCGGGTGCGCTTCTACGTGCACGTGCCGCGCGTCGGGTCGCTGGACACCGTACTGGCCTGGGGGCCGGGTTCCGGGTTCGGTGACGACATGCTGCGGTTCGGCGGGGTGAAGATCTTCGTCGACGGAGAGGGCGCCGACGGGCTGGGCACCCCGATCGACGACACCAAGTGGAGCCGTGACGAGCTCTTCGACCTGGTGCGCGCCGCGGACCGCGCGGACGTGCAGCTCTTCATGCACGCCGTCACCCCGCGGGCCATCCGCCTGGCCGCCGAGGCCGTGGCCGCGGCCCGCGCGGACCGCCCGCGCCCGGACGGGCCGCGGCACCGGATCGAGCACGGCGCCGACTACCTGGACCCGGCCGACCTGCCGCGGCTGCGGGAGATCGGCGTCGGCCTGGTCACCACACCGCACTTCACCAGGTCCGGCGGCGTGGCGGACCCGGCCTTCCAGCCGCTGCGCGCGATCCTGGACGCGGGGATCGAGGTCATCGGGTCGTCGGACTCCACCGGCACCGTGCCCGACGGGATCGCCCCGCTGCACAACATCGCGGCGGCGGTCACCCGGTACGGCGCGGGCGGCGTCCCGTCACCGCACCGGGTCACGGCCCACGAGGCACTCAGCATGTTCACCACCTGGGCGGCCCACGGCGCCCACGAGGAGCGGCACAAGGGTGCGATCAGGCCCGGAACGCTGGCCGACCTCGCCGTGCTGTCGGCCAACCCGCTGACCGTCGCCCCCGAGGCGCTGGACGACATTTCGGTACGGGCGACCGTACTCGGCGGAGACGTCGTGTACGGCGCGGGAGAGGAGTGGGCGGTATGAACCGTCCGGCAGACATGAACCGCCCGGCACCGCGGCGGAACGGCCAGGTCTCGTTCTGGTGGTCCGACGCCGGACACGACGAGCGCCGGGAGTCGCTCCGCGGCGACGTCGACGCGGACGTGGTGATCGTCGGCGGCGGTTACACCGGCCTGTGGAGCGCCTACTACCTCGCCGAGGCGGACCCCGGTCTGCGGATCGTCGTCCTGGAGTCGCGTTTCGCCGGCTTCGGCGCCTCCGGCCGCAACGGCGGATGGCTCACCTCCGCCATCGCGGGCAGCCGGTCGAAGTACGCGGCCGCGCACGGCCGCGACGCCGTACTCGCCCTCCAGCGCGAGATGATCGGCACCGTCGACGAGGTTCTCGCCAGGATGACCGCCGAGGACATCAAGGCGGACGCGGTCAAGGGCGGTGTGCTCCAGATCGCGCGGAACCGGGCGCAGATGGAGCGGACCCGCGACATGCACGCCGAGGAGGTCGCCTGGGGGGACCCGGACGCCGTGCTGCTCGACCGGGACGCCTGCCTCGGGCGCATCGCGGTGGCGGGCACGCTCGGCGGCGTGTACAGCCCGCACACCGCGCGGATCCACCCGGTCAAACTGGTGCGCGGCCTGGCGGCGGCGGCCGAACGGCGCGGTGTCCGCCTCCTGGAGAACAGCCGGGTGACCTCGATCGAGCCGGGCCGGGTGCGCACCGACCGCGGTTCCGTCCGCGCCCCGATCGTCCTGCGCTGCACCGAGGGCTTCACCGCCGCGCTGCCCGGCGAGCGGCGCACCTGGCTGCCGATGAACTCCTCCATCATGGTGACCGAGCCCCTCAGCGACGCCACCTGGGACGAGATCGGCTGGCAGGGGTGCGAGGTGCTGGGAGACCTCGCCCACGCCTACATATACGCCCAGCGCACCGCGGACGGCCGCATCGCGTTCGGCGGACGCGGGATCCCCTACCGGTACGGTTCGCGGACCGACGCCGACGGCGACACCTCGGCGGTGACCATCCGGCAGCTGCACGACATGCTGGTGGCGATGTTCCCCGGGGTACGCGGCGTCGGCATCGACCACGTGTGGTCCGGTGTGCTGGGCGTCCCCCGCGACTGGTGCGCCCAGATGTCCTTCTCGCCCTCCACCGGGCTCGGCCTGGCGGGCGGGTACGTCGGCCACGGGGTGGCCACCGCCAACCTGGCCGGGCGCACGCTGCGCGATCTCGTCCTGGGCCGTGAGACGGCGCTGACCCGGCTGCCGCACGTCAACTGGACGGGCCGGCGCTGGGAGCCCGAACCGCTGCGCTGGCTCGGGGTACAGGCCATGTACGCCGCCTACCGGACGGCCGACCGGCGCGAGTCCGCCCGCGACTCGAAGACGTCGATCATCGCCCGGGTCGCGGACCGGATATCCGGCAGGCACTGACCGTGCCCCGATCCGACGGCCGTCCCGACCCCCTCGGCCGTCCCGACATCCACAGCGATCCTGAGGCTTCGGCTGTCACAACACCCTCGGCCGCCCTGAAACCCGCAGCGGTCCTGAACCTTCGGCCGTCCTGAAACCTTCACGAAAAGAGGTCCTCTCACCATGAACACCGTGCTCCACGCCGCCTCCGCGACCGCCCTGGGAGACTTCGTCCCGAAGCCGACCAGCGTCAGTCTCGGGCAGCTGGAAGCCACCCTCCAGGTCTGGGAGGGGAAGGGCGGATCGGTGTCGACGGGCGTCTGGGAGTGCACCCCCGGGGTGTTCGGCGCGGTCCGCGACGACCACCATGAGATCTGTGTGCTGCTCAGCGGTTCGGTGACGGTCACCCCCGACGGCGGGGAACCGGCGCTGCTGTCCGCCGGAGACCTGCTGGTCATGCCCCAGGGCTGGAGCGGAACCTGGGAAGTGCACGAGACCGTCCGCAAGGTCTACGTGGTCGTCGACTGCGCCTGACCCCCTTGACCGCCGTCCTCCCGGTACCGCGCCGCCGGGAGGACGGCCCCGCCCCTGCCCCCGTCGTCCGCATCGAAGGGCCAGGGGTCCCGAATCCCCCCGTCTTCACAGAGCTTCACAGAGCTTCACCAGGGCAGAGGACCGCTCCCCATGATCGGGGGGCGGTGGCCGTTCGTCATGTTTCGGATGTGAAAGCACGCCGAGTCCTGGATTGGGGCTAATAACGGCCTGTCCGGATCCGGCCAGAGTGCCGGCTGGGCATGTTCCACGATCGTTACGTATGTGACCCTGTAGGGGTATGTGGCGCTGTGGACGGCGGTTTTGTGAAGTGGGGAGAACTTGTCCAATCCCGTTGAGGTGAGATCAGGGCCTCATGAGTTACTGCTCGGCTATAACGAAAAGATTCTCGACCTGCACGAGGCGATAAGAGTCCGCAAGATCCAAGTTCGATCTCTTTTGGTTTCGGGGTTCATTTCCGTCTTCGCCACCCTTGTCATATTCTCCGTCACCGTCGCGACGTGGGGAAGGTATGACGTCGGCCCGTGGAATCGGGTTGCGATTCCGCTGGTAATACTGTGCGGGGCTTTTTTCGTCTGGCAACTCGATGTCGAGTACAAGAGGAGCGGCGACCGGAAGAAGACCGTCCGCAGACTCCGGCTGGACCTGGAGATGGCGGAGGAGTCTCGCCGTATCTACGCCTCCAGTCTCAACCTCCCCGTCTATCACCGGCAGTACTCCTACAAGGAGGACGTTCCGCGGGAGCTCAGGCAGCTCCGGGCGGAGGCGAAATACTATCGCAGAATACATAACGTTTTTCAGGCGATCATCATCATAGGGTCCCTGGGGACCACCACCGCCGCCAGTCTCTCCGGCACTCCCGCACCCCTGAAGTGGGTGACGGTCGCGCTGAGCTTCGCCGTCGGCGTGTCCGCCGGATTCACCGGCTATTTCAAGTACCGCGAGCGAAGTTTCTACCTGCAGCAGACGGCGGACGCCGTCGAGCAGCATGTGTCCGCCTTCGAGCTGGGGATCCCTCCGTATGAGGAAAGAGACGAGAGGGTGAACATATACCGGCTCGCCAAGGAGATAGAACTGCTCCGCGTCGAACAGCGAAAGCGGCAGCAGCAGCTGGACCAGCCCCACGAGGGGCGGGAGAGCATCGTCTGAACACAGCGGTGGCCGACGGGGAGAACCGGTCGGCGGGGGGCCGGGAGCCGCTGACACGACGAGCCCGTGTCAGCGGACCGTTCACCGCTCCGCCACCGTGTCGGCGGACCGTCCGCCGCCGTCAGCGGACCGTCCGCCCTCGTGTTACCGGATCGTCCACGAGCCGGGGAGCATGAGCGGGCCGTAGGACGGCAGGCCCAGCTCGGCGGCGAGGTGGGCCAGCGGGCCCCAGGCCTCCAGGCGGAGCCGGGCCAGCGCGGCGGTCTTGTCCTCGCTGGAGTCCACGGGACGCAGGCGCTCCAGCGGGTTCAGCTTGGGGTAGGCGCGCACCGGGGCGTCCGCGGGCAGGCCGGCCTTCTCGCGGGCCAGGGCCAGGGCGTCCTCCAGGCCGCCCAGCTCGTCGACGAGTCCGCCCGCGTAGGCGTCGGCGCCGGTCCAGACCCGGCCCTTGGCCAGCTCGTGGGCGCGCTCGCGGGGCAGGCCGCGGCCTTCGGCCACCTTGCTCACGAAGTCGTCGTAGACCCGGTCGAGCCAGGCGTTGACCCGCGCCCACTGCGCCTCCGAGAAGGCGTTCGTGGAGGAGAACATCCCGGCGTTCGCGCCCTCGCCGACCGTCTCGGAGACGACGCCGAGCTTGTCCAGCAGGCCGCCGATGACGGCCTTTCCGGCGAACACGCCGATGGAGCCGGTGAGCGTGCCCGGCTGGGCCACGATCGCGTCGGCGGCCATCGAGACCATGTAGCCGCCGGAGGCCGCCACGTCGCCCATCGAGACGATGATCGGCTTGCCCGCCTTGCGGGTGAGCACGACCTCGCGCCAGATGGCGTCGGAGGCCACGTAGGACCCGCCAGGGCTGTCCACCCGGAAGACGACGGCCTTGACGTGGTCGTCGCGCCGGGCCGCCCGCAGGGCGGCGCAGACGGTGTCGGAGCCCATCGCCCCGCTCCCGCCCAGAGGGCTGCGCCCGCTGCGGCCGAGCCGGATCTGGCCCGTACCGTGGACCAGCGCGACCGTCTGGCCGCCGGGGTGCGGGATCTTGCTGGCGATCGGCCCCTTGGCGTAGCGGCTGACGTAGAGCAGCAGCGCGTCCTGGCCCGCGGCCCGCTTGACCTCCTCGTAGACCTCGTCGCGGTAGGCCATCCGGTCGACCAGCCCGGCCTCGACCGCCTCGGCGCCGATGAACGGGCCCTGGTCGATCAGCTCGCGCACCTTGGCGGGCTCGATCCCGCGCCCCTCGGCGATGCCCGCGACGACCTGCTCGGTGACCGACTCGGTGATCCGGCCCATCGACTCGCGGTGGGCCTCGGTCATGTGATCCTGGGTGAAGGTGTTGGCGGCGGTCTTGTACTCGTGTCGCTGGCCGAGTTGATACTCCACGCCGGCCTTGCCGAGCGCTCCCCGCAGGAAGCGCTGCTCCAGCGAGACGCCGGTCAGCCCGAGGTCGCCGGACGGCTGCAGGTAGACCCGCTCGAAGACGGTGGCCAGGTAGTAGGGCACGGTACCGGCGCCGAACTCGCCGAACGTCTCGGCGAAGGCGACCGTCAGCTTGCCCGAGTCACGGAACCGGGTCACGGCCTGCCGCAGCTCCTGCACCATCGCCAGCCCCAGCGGGTGGGTGCCGATCTTCACGATCAGCGCCTTGACACGGGGGTCCTTCCCGGCGCGCCTGAGCCCGGACAGCACGTCGGCCAGGCGGCTCTTGCGGATGGACAGGATCGCGCCCAGCGGATCGGCGGGGGGACCCTCCGTCAGACCTTCGGTGAGATCGAGCTCCAGGACGAGCGGGGCGGTGCGCCGCTGGCGGAGCCGGTCAACCGTGTCGATGATCACCTTGGTCGCGTCCATGGTCTCACCCTAAGCGAGATATCCGATGCTTATGCGGTACGGCGAGCGTTGACCTGCTTTCTCAACAGTGAGACCGACGCGCCGGGGAAGGCGCCCCGCAGACGCCTGTCCTCGGCGGCGGTGAGGGCCTCCTTGACCGTGGAGGTCCCGCTGACCTTGGCGGTGAAGTTGACCGAGCCGTTCGCCCAGTTCAGCCACGCGGCGAGCAGCTCGCTCTCGAACGCCGCCCGCTTGGTCCTCTTGGCGGGCTTGAGCACCTTGTGGGCCGCGGCGGGGGTGGACACGCCGGTCAGCTCGGAGAAGACCCTGCTGGCCTTGCCGACCATGCCGAGATAGCACCGGAGCGTCGCCTCCGGCAGCGCTCCCTTGCCCCGGCCGGCCGCGGCCGCCCACTGGGCGGCGCTCAGCGTTTTCCTCGCCTTCCCCCGCACGCACATCGCGGCGGGCGCGGCGGGTGCGGTCGGGGTGGCCGAGGCGGTCGGCGCGGTGGGGGAGGCGGTCACGGTCACCGTGATCGTCACCGTCGGCAGCGGGACCGGCGCGGGGGCCTGGGTGGGACCCGGCGGCGGGGAACTCGGGCCGGGACTCGGGCTGGGGGCGTCGGAGGAGTCGTCACCCGGATCGTCGCCGGGATCCTCCGGGGTGGAGTCGTCCGGTTCCGGCGTCTGGGTCACGGGAGGCGAGGGGGCGCTCTCGGTGAGCGCGCCGTAGAGGTCGAGGCGGGGCGTGGTCACCCCGTCGTAGACGATCGGCCGCCCGGCCGCGGTGAGCCTGCCCACGAGCGCGTCGGGGGAGGAATCGGCCGCCTTCTGGGCCAGTACGGCAAGCGCGCCGGTGACGTGCGGGGTGGACATCGAGGTCCCGCTGTAGACGCGGGTGCCGCCGCCGGGCACCGAGGAGTCGACGTCGACGCCGGGGGCGAAGAGGTCGAGCACGGTGCCGTAGTTGGACCAGTAGGGAACGTGGTCGGTGTCGTCCGTGGCGCCCACGGTCACCGCGCCGGACAGGCAGCCGGGGACTCCGGCGCCGGGGCTGCCCTCGTTGCCGGCGGCGGCGACGGTCGTCACGCCCTTGGCGCGCAGCGCGTCGATCCGCTGCTTCAGCGGCTGGACCTCGGGCTCGCCGTCACAGGCTCCGCCGTACAGCCCGCCGCCGAGGCTGAGGTTGACCGCGACGAGGCCCGGGACACTGTCCTTCAGTTCCAGGACGCGGTCGAGGGCGAGCAGGAGCGAGGACTCGTAGGCGGTCAGGCAGCTCCCGCCGCCCGGGCAGTTGTCCAGGCGGCTGAAGATCTGGATCGCCACGATGTCCGCGCCGGGCGCGACGGCGTGGGCGATGCCCGCCACGTGGGTGCCGTGCTCGCACAGGTTCTCCTGCCCCTGCAGGCAGGCTGGGGTCAGGGCGTCGGCGGACTCGTCCGTCTGCTGCCCGTTCGGGCACAGGGACTTCGCGCCGTCGTCGGTCGCGGAGAAGCAGGCCTCCCGGACGACCTTGCCCGCCAGCGCGGGATGGTTCCGATCGACCCCGGTGTCGATGACCGCGATGGTCTTTCCCGCGCCGTCGGCCCCCTCCGCGTGGGCACGGTCCGCCCCGATCAGCTTCAGGCCGGAGTCCAGGGAGGAGAGGGAGTAGGTGCGGTCGCGGTGGATCGACACCACCCGGGGGTCCTTGGCCAGCTCGGTCAGTGAGTCGCCGGTGCCCTGCACCACGATGAAGGAGGTGTCGGGCGGCTGGAGCACGACGTCGGCGCCGGGCAGCGCCTGGGCCTCACCGGCGACCGTGGCCGCCTGCGCGGGCGTGGCCACCTCGACGATGACCCTGGCGCCGTCCTCGTCCGCGGTGAGCCCCTCCTCCAGCTTCGGCGCGGGGGCCGGTGGGGCGGAAGGCGTCTGCTCGGCGGTCGCGGGAGGCGTCTGGGTGGGCGGCGTCTGGGTGGGCGGCGTCTGAGCCGGGGCCGGCTGCGCGGGGACCTGTTGCTCGGAGACCGGTTGCTCGGAGGCCGACGAGGTCGTTCGCGCGGCCGACAGGTCCTCGGCGAGGACGGGTACGGCGGGGGCGATACCGAGCATGATCACCAGGGCCACGAGGGCTCGAAGTCGCACACGTCCTCCGGGGGAATGGGACAGCTCCGGGCGATACGTCGATCAAGGCGATATGGAGTCTAGGTAGCGATGAGATCCCGGTGAATACCCCGTTCGGGATTTTGAGGATCTTCTCAGACGTGGTTCACATAAGACTCGTACCGCTTCGCGGTGCGGTCGCGTCCCCGTCTCCGTTCACGTCTCACGCGGCCTGTCTCCGGTCACCTGCTCGTGGGGTCCGGCCGCGACCCGCGGTCCGCGGTCCGCGGTCCGCGGTCCGCGACCCGTGTCCGGTGACCCGCGACCCGTGGCCGGGGAACGGTTCGGGCATGGCTCGAACGCGGCCCGGACGGGGGCCGGACATGCGCCGGATATGGGCCGGACATGGCTCGACCCCCCGCGGCGTGTCGCACACGGAGGGCCGAGTGTCCGAAATATTACTTGAGTCCGTTGGCGAGTGCGGTGATGAGCTCACCGTTCGGGGTGTCGCCGCTGGTCTCCCAGAAGAACGCGCCACCCAGGCCCTGGTTCTTGGCCCAGGTCATCTTGCTGGTGATGGTGGCGGGGGTGTCGTAGCTCCACCACTGGCCGTTGCAGAAGGCGTAGGCCGTACCGGCGATGGTGCCGTTGGAGGGGCACTTGGTCTTGATGACCTTGTAGTCCTCGATGCCGGCCTCGTAGGTGCCGGGCGCGGCGGCGGTGGCGGTGCCGCCCGGAGCGGCCTGGGTCACGCCGGTCCAGCCGCGGCCGTAGAAGCCGATGCCGATGAGCAGCTTGTTGGCGGGGATGCCCTTGCTCTTCAGCTTCTGGATCGCGGCGTCGGTGTTGAAGCCGTCCTTCGGAATGCCGGTGTAGGCGGTCAGGGGCGAGTGCGGAGCCGTCGGGCCCTTGGCGTCCCAGCCACCGAAGAAGTCGTAGGTCATCGGCATGAACCAGTTGAGGTACTGGGTCGCGCCGGCGTAGTCGGCGAGGTCGATCTTGCCGCCGTCGGCGCCGTCGGCGGTGATCGCCGCGGTGACCAGCGCGTTGGAGCCGAACTTGTTGCGCAGCGCGGAGACGACCTTCTTGAAGGCGTCGGGGCCGCTGCTGTCACAGGTCAGGCCACAGGCGTTCGGGTACTCCCAGTCGACGTCGATGCCGTCGAAGACGTCAGCCCAACGCGGGTCCTTGACGACGTTGTAGCAGGAGTCGGCGAACGCGGTCGGGTTGGCAGCGGCCTGGGTGAAGCCGCCGGACCAGGTCCAGCCACCGAAGGAGTAGATGATCTTGAGGTTCGGGTAGAGCTTCTTCAGCCTGCGGAGCTGGCCGAAGTTGCCGCGCAGCGCGCCGGCGTCCCAGGTGTCGCCGACGCCGTCGACGCTCTCGCCCGCGCTGTACGACTTGTCGTAGTCGGCGTAGGCGTCGCCGATGGCGCAGCGGCCGCCGGCGGTGTTGCCGAAGGCGTACAGCAGGTGGGTCAGCTTCGGCGCGGTGCCGCTGGTGACCAGGTTCTTCACGTGGTAGTTACGGCCGTAGACGCCCCACTCGGTGAAGTAACCGACGACCTTCTTGTCCCCGCCGGGGCCGGTGGGCGTGATGGTCGGGGTCGGCGACACGGTGGGGGTGACGGTCGGGGTCGGCGACACGGTGGGGGTGACGGTCGGGGTCGGCGACACGGTGGCGGTCGGCGTCACGGTCGGCGTCGGGCTGGGGTTCCCGGTGCCGTCACAGGTGGCGCCGTTGAGCTTGCAGTCCAGCACACTGGACACTCCGCCGGGCGAGCCGGTGAAGCCGAAGCTCACCGAGGCCCCCGCGGCCAGAGCTCCGTTCCACGACTTGTTGGCAAAGGTGTAGTGGTTGCCGCTCTTGGTCATGTCGGCGTCCCACGCGGAGGCGATCGACTTGCCCGCGGGCAGGTCGAACTCGACCTTCCAACTGGTCAGAGCAGACGATCCCGCTTTCACGGTGACATTGCCCTGGAAGCCTGAGCCCCAGTCGGAGGTGGTGGAGTACGTGGCGGTGGCGGAAGTGGCGGCGGTTGCGGTGCCCATCCCGATCCCGACCGGGACCAGCAGCGCTGTCGCTGCGATCAAGGAGCCGATGGTGATTCGTCGCAAGGGTCGCTCCAGGTCAAAGAGTTCCAAGCCCCCGAATTCATAGGAAAGTTTCCTATTAGTTTCCAGAGCGTAGGTTGTCGTTCCCGGGCGGTCAATGCCTCGTCAGGCGATATAAGGCGGATTTAAGGTCTGCCGAGCCCCTCGCGTGTCTCGCCAACGGAGAAAGGGCCGGTCACGCCCCTGCGTGACCGGCCTGGCCCGGTGAGAAAAATTTACCGACGCTGTTGATGATCCTGTCCGGACACCCGGTCAGGACGCCTCCTCGGCGGCCTCGGTCCCGGTCTCGGCCGGCTCGGACTCCGCGTCCGCGTCGCCCCCGGCCCTCTCCGACGGCCTCCCGCCGGGCTCGGTCCCAGCCCGGGTGTCCGTCGCCGTCTCGGCGGGGACGGACGTCGCGCTCCGCCTGAGCCAGACGGCGCCCAGGGGCGGCACGCGCAGCCGGACGGAGTACGGCAGGCCGTGCCGCGGCTCCTCGACCGCCTCGACGGCCCCCATGTTGCCCACCCCGCTGCCCGCGTAGTCATAGGCGTCGGTGTTGAGCGCCTCCTCCCACGTCCCGCCGGAGGGCAGGCCCAGCCGGTAGTCCTCGTGCGGCCCGCCGGAGAAGTTGACCACGCAGGCCACGGCCGACCCGTCCGGGGCGTACCGCAGGAAGGAGAACACGTTTCCCTGCGCGTCGTCGGCGTCGATCCAGCGGAAACCCTCGGGTGACACGTCGAGGGTCCACAACGCAGGTGTGTCCCGGTAGATCCGGTTGAGGTCCCGCACCAGCCGCTGGACCCCCTTGTGGCCGTCGAAGTCGAGCACCCACCAGTCGAGGCCCCGGACCTCCGACCACTCGGACCCCTGCCCGAACTCGCCGCCCATGAACAGCAGCTGCTTGCCGGGGTGGGCCCACATGAAGGCCAGCAGCGCGCGCAGGTTCGCGAAGCGCTGCCACTCGTCGCCGGGCATCTTGCCGAGCAGCGACCCCTTGCCGTGCACCACCTCGTCGTGCGACAGCGGCAGCACGAAGTTCTCCGAGTAGGCGTACATCAGGGAGAACGTCATCTGATGGTGGTGGTACTGCCGGAAGATCGGCTCGTGCTTGAGGTAGGCGAGGGTGTCGTGCATCCAGCCCATGTTCCACTTGAACCCGAAGCCGAGCCCGCCCAGGTGCACGGGCCGGGAGACCCCCGGCCAGGCGGTCGACTCCTCCGCCACGGTGATGATCCCCGGCTGGTCGCGGTAGCAGAGCGCGTTCATCTCCTTGAGGAACTCGACCGCGTCGAGGTTCTCGCGGCCGCCGTACTCGTTGGGCGACCACTCGCCCTCGCGCCGCGAGTAGTCCAGGTAGAGCATCGAGGCGACCGCGTCCACGCGCAGCCCGTCGATGTGGAACTCGCGCAACCAGAACAGCGCGTTGGCGACCAGGAAGTTGCGCACCTCCCGGCGCCCGAAGTCGAAGACGTAGGTCCCCCAGTCGGGGTGCTCGCCCCGGCTCGGGTCCGCGTGCTCGTACAGCGGTGTCCCGTCGAACCTGGCCAGCGCCCAGTCGTCCATGGGGAAGTGCGCGGGCACCCAGTCGACCAGCACCCCGACGCCCGCCTCGTGCAGGCGGTCGACCAGGTAACGGAAGTCGTCGGGAGTGCCGAAGCGGGCCGTGGGGGCGTAGTAAGAGGTCACCTGGTAGCCCCACGAGCCGCCGAACGGATGCTCGGCCACCGGCAGGAACTCCACGTGCGTGAAGCCCATGTCGACCACGTAGTCGACCAGCTCGGTCGCCAGCTGCCGGTAGGAGAGCCCGGGACGCCACGATCCCAGATGGATCTCGTAGACGCTCATCGGCCTCCGGAGCGCGTCCTCGTCCGCGCGCCGCCGCATCCACTCGCCGTCCTGCCAGTCGTAGGCCGACCTCTCGATCACCGAGGCGGTCGCGGGCGGCACCTCGGTGCGCCTGGCCATCGGATCGGCCTTGGCCCGCCAGACCCCGTCGGCGCCGAGGACCCTGAACTTGTAGTGGTCGCCCTCGCCGAGCCCGGGGACGAACAGCTCCCAGACCCCGGACCTGCCCAGCGAACGCATGGGGTGGGCGGTGCCGTCCCAGTGGTTGAAGTCGCCGATCACCTGGACGCCCCGCGCGTTCGGCGCCCACACGGTGAAGGCCGTGCCCTCGACGTCCTCGTGGCGCATGATCCGCGCGCCGAGCGCCTCCCACAGCCGCTCGTGGCGTCCCTCGCCGATCAGATGCAGGTCGACCTCACCCAGCGTGGGCCAGTGCCGGTAGGGGTCGGTCATCTCGTACGGCTCGGCCCCCGCGTAGGTCACCCGGAACCGGTAGTCGGGGACCTTGTCCAGCCCGGGGAGCGTCACCTCGAACACGCCGTGGGCCACGTGTTCCATGTCGTGGGAGTGGTCGTCCACGACGACCTGGACCTTCTCCGCCAGCGGCCGCAGCGTCCTTACGGTCACGCCCCCGGGGCCCGGGTGCGCGCCCAGAATCGAATGCGGATCGTGGTGCGCTCCGCCCGCGAGCCGCTCCAGGTCCAAGTCCGCGCTCATGGATAACTCCCGTAGATCGGTATCCCCTAACCCTGCCCTACTCGGGCGTTCCCACCCATGCCCTTGTCCGCTATCACCATGCGTGTCGCGAAAATATACGGATACGGGGGCAGGTAATCCTGGTTGTCAACCTTGGGTGATGCGTAATACAGTCCGCCGATCCTGTTGATCATATGAAGGATGGAGATGCGTCCGCACCCCTCACCCCCGCTCCCTCTCACCGCTGTCCGAAACCACCGTGTTTCCGCAACCGTTACGGCGTCTGTCCCCTGTCACATGGACGGAACACGGCCGGTGTCCCGGCAGGACGGGGCATGTCCCGACGGGGGAGGTTCGGGAGGAACACGGGCGGTCGTACGGCGCTCGGGAGGAACGCGGGCCACGGGCGGAGGCTGGAGCGTGAAACGTGTCCCGGCAGGACCGGACGTGAAGAGGCGGCGGAACCGATGACCTCTTCTTCCCTCCCCGACCCCCACCCCGACCTCCCGGCTCCCCAGACCGACCCTCCGAACCCCCGCTCCGGCCCGGTCGAGGCTTCCGTTTCTCCCTCTCCCGGAGCGCCGGTTCCCCTGTCTCCGGACGCACCGTCCCCTTTGTCTTCTGAAGCGTCTCCCGGAGCGCGGGTTCCGGCGTTTCACGCTTCCGGGGCCTCGCCCCTCCCTGGTCCCGAGCGGTCGGACTCCTCCGCTCCCGAGCGGTCGGACTCTTCCGCTCCCGAGTGGTCCCCGTCCCCGTTCCCGCCCTTGTCCCCGGCCGCCGGGGTGCCCCTCTCTTCGCGTCCCCCTCACTGGCCGACCCCCGCCGAGACGTTCTTTCCCCCGCCGCCCCGGCCTCTGCGGCCGGTCCGGGGGCTCATGGTGGCGGTCCTGATCCTGCTGGGCGTCGACGCCCTCGTCGGAACGGTCTGGGCGGTGACGGGGGAGGGGCTCACCATGGCCGTGGAGGAGGCCGTGGAGGGCTCCGCCTCGCTGCTCAGGAACGCCGTGTTCCTGGTCCTGCTGCTGGCGGCACGGAACCTGGCCCACCTGGCCGTGGCGGGCACCTTCATGGCCTGGCTGCTGGTGACCCGCCTGAACGCCGAGTCGCTGACCAGGGTTCCGCACCGCTGGCTCAAGATCTTCATCTTCTTGGGCTGGATCTTCCCGATCGTCGGCTGGTGGATTCCCAAGCAGATCGTGGACGACATCTGGGCGTCCTCCCGGCCGGGTGGCGTTCGGGGGGAGCACATCGGCAGGGAGCCGCACTCCTGGCTGGTCTGGGCCTGGTGGGTCTCGTGGCTGCTGGCCTTCTGGGTGGTGCCGGTGTCGTTCGTGCTGCTGATGTCCTTCGCCGACCGGTCTCCCGAGGAGATAGCGATCGGTGCCGGGCTCGGTCTCGACGTCTTCACCCTGGTCGCCTCGCTGGTCGCGGCGGCCCTGCTGGCCGTGGTGGTCGTACGGATCACCCGTTTCCAGGAGGGACGCATCAGGGTGGACAGCCAGGGCTAGGACGTCTAGCGCGGTGACCGCTTGCCCTCACCGTGTTCGTGACCGTCCGAGCGCCGGTACGGCGGGCGGTGGAGCGGGGCGGATCGGCGCCGGTGAACGGCGCTCGACCCGGTGAATGTTCCCGGTCACGGCACCGGCGGTGCCCCGGGCCGGACCGTGTGAACAACGTCCCGGCCCGGCGGCCGTGTGAGCCGGAGCGCGGTTCGGCGGGAGGGGGAGCCGGGCACGGCACGGTAAGGACGGGCCCGGCCCGATGGTCCTATGGCCCATACCCATACCCATACCCATGCCCATGGCCCGGGTCAGTAGGGGTTGCGGGCCGTCACGTCACGGGGTGTGATGCGGAACCCCTGCCAGTGGGTCGGCATGGGGTCGGCGTCCTCGTCGCGGGCGACGTGGTGGAAGTCGACGTTGACCCAGACCACGGGATCGGTGAGCCTCTCGCCGTTGACGTATCGGTCGACGGAGTTGGCGCACTTGGGGGCCGGGTTGGTGCTCGCCAGCCGTTCGCAGGCCCGATATTGGGTGACATAGAGGTCGGCCTGGGTGAAGGCCTCGCTCGCCGGGCCTCGATACTCCGCGCTGCCGGAGTTGTCGATCTCCCAGGAGACGGGGTGCCCGTCGGCGTTGCGGACCCGGCGGTCGACCACCCGCCACCAGCGGGCCCGGTCGTTGACGGCCCTGGTCTCCCGGGTGAAGACCGTGCGCCTGAGCTTGCGCCTGGCCGTACCGGTGCCCGCGAAGTCGTACTGCTCGACGGTGTCGCCGGTCCTGCCCTGGATGTCGAAGTCCAGCCGCCAGAAGACGTTGTGGGTGTGGCTCGCCTCGAAGTGCCTGCCCCCCACGCCGATGGGCCAGCCGTGCTCCGGCGAGGTGGTGAACCCGGCCAGTGAGCCGGTCGCGCCCACGCGCGGGGTGATCGCGCCGTCGTCGGAGAAGGCCCATTCGACCAGGTAGGTGTACCAGCCCAGCTGGAAGGCGGCGAACACCACCAGATCGGTGCCCTGGGCCGACTTGCCCGCCCCGTCCTCGTCCGACTTCAGATAGGCGTGGCCGCGCGGCCGGTTCGTCACGCAGACGAACTCCCCGCGCCGCTCTCCCGCCGGGCAGTCGGCGGCCTGCAACGGGATGGCGGTGTAGCCCATGGCCCCGATGTCGTGGAAGCGCGGGCTGCCCTTGTCGTAGGGCACGTGGATCTGGGCGAGCGCCGCGCTGCGCAGCACGCTGACCGGCCTGTTGCCCTTGGGGGTGTAGACGACCCTGGTGAGGGTCAGTCCTTCGATGTTGCGCATCTCCCAGCACAACTGCCAGCGCGCGCCGTTCGACAGGACCTTGTCCACCAGGTACGGCGCGCTGCACGGCGCCCCGGGAGCCGCCTGCGCCTGGATCGACGGGCGGTCACCGGCCGGAACCCCGCTTGCCCCAGCCGGGACACCACCGGCTGGGCCGCCACCGGGCGAGGCGCCGGTGAACGGTCCGCCGGTGAGCGTGACCCAGCACATGACCAGGCCGAGCACGACGCGGACGGACGGGCGGCCGACGGCGGTACGGCGGAGTGCCGGAGGCAGGAGGCGGGAGGGAAACAGCAGGGCGAAGAACCGCATGAGCGGTGGCAGAAGGAACACGCTCACCATCCCAGGGTGTGGACGCGCCTGGCGGACAGGTCGACGATGATCCGGCTGGTGTCCAGCCACTTGCCGCCGGGCAGCCGGACGAACAACCGCAGGCACCGGTGAACCGCGCACTCCCCGGCGGCCCCGCCCTCCTGGGACGGGGTGTAGATCAGCCCCCGCAGCCCGAGATCGGAGGCCGACCGCAGTGGCCTGCCCGCGGCCCCGGCGAAGGACCCGCGCACGCCGTCGCCGTACTTCGGATGGGAGAGCAGCAACTCGGCCGCCCGTAGTTCCTCGGCCTTGGACGGTGGCGGCTGCACACCGCGGGAGGTGGTCTCCCGCACCACTTTGCCGCTGCCGAGGTCCACGGTCCGCAGGGTGAGGGTGTCGGTGCGGTAGTCGTACAGATAGGCCTCCGCGAGCCTATGCCTGCCGGCACCCCCGGCCTCCCCACTTTCCTCGGCCTTCCGGGGGTCCGCGCCCTGCTCGGCGTTTCCGAACCCCTGGGGGGCTCCGCTCTCCCCGGTGTCCTCGGCTTCCTTGTCGTCGTCGCGTTCGACGTAGAGCAGGTTGACCTGTCCGGCCGCCATGTGCTGCCGGGAGCCCGCCGAGGCGATCGTCCCGGCCCGCTCGATCTCCTCACCGGTCAGCGGATCCTCCGGCGCGGGCACGAGTGCCCGTGCCGCGGTCCCCGCCGCCCGCGATCCCCGCTCGGCGGGCAGGAACAGCAGTCCCGCCCCCACGGCGGCCACCACCCCTGCCCCCGCGACCGCGACCACGATCCGTCGCCTGCCCATGAGCACCCTCTTTACCGATTGTTGAACAACGACTGCGAAGGGTAGCGATAATGTGATGTCCGGGCAGGCCAAAAGGCGTATTGCGGTTTTGGCGACTATTGCTGCTGTTCGTTAGTGATCGGCATAGAACTTTGGCACGATCCACGGATGGGCGCCTCTTCATCCGTCGGTGATGCCGTACGGAGATCGGAGGCGGCCGCGTGCGACGTCCCCTGTTCTCCGCTCCCGGTGTTCCGCGCGTGCTCGGCGCCCGTGAGGGCCTGCTCTCCGGTGCCCATCAAGCGGCGCATCATCCACTGCGCGAACCGCCCGTGAGCCGTCACCGTCACGGCGAAGGCCACGGCCAGTGCCGAGATCAGCGGCAGCTGCCCCTCGTCGGCCAGCAGGATGGCCTTGGCGTCGCCGATTCCGGTCCGGGCCGAGGCCCAGCCGGTGACCGTCACGGTCACCCACCGGCCGCCGTGTCTGACGGCCGGACGCGCGGTCGCGGTGGCGGCGGCCGGTAAGGCGAGTACGGCGAATAAGACGACGATCGCCACCGTCATCGCCAGGGTGAAGGCCGTGTCCCCGCCGATGGCGAGCGCGACCGCCCGCATCAGCAGCCGGGCCACGAGGCCGCCCATCAGCCCGGCCGCCAGCGCCGCCACCGCCGTCGCCCACACCGCGCGCCCGCGCCGCGACCCATGTTTCTGCATTACATCCCCATATTGCATTTAAGAGGATGTAGGAGGATTTTCCCGGTGAAGCAATGCCGGGAGAGACTCCGAAACAGGCTTGTTACCGACCGGGTTCTGTTGTTTTGGTCAGGTCGTATTGTCGGACGCGAGATGATCCCCCAACCGTGCGACGCCGACCCCTCCGGAGGCCACGGGGGCGAGCCGCCAGCGGGCCCAGGTGGTCTTGCCGGGCCCCGGGGAGAGCGGGACGACACCGGAGTCGTCGGCGAGGGCGTCCACGATGGTCAGGCCCCGGCCGTGGATCGCCTCGACCCCGAGATCGAGATGGCGTGGCTGGTCGGCTCCGTGGTCGGTCACCCGGACGCACAGTTCGTCGGCACCGGACCACAGCGAGACCCTGATCGGTGGCTCGCCGTAGGTGACCGCGTTGGCGAGCAGCTCGCCGACCACCAGGACCACGTCGTCGGCGAGGTGCGCGAGCGCCCACGCGGCCAGCCTCTCGCCCACCGCCCGGCGGACGTCGCCGATCATCGCCGGATCGTACGGCGGGTCCCAGCAGGCGGTGCGCAGGTTGTCGGGTGTCTCGGGCATGGGGGAGGCTCCTGGGGCTGACGGCGGGGGCGGGACGTGCACGATCGGGACGGGAGACCGCTCTTCGGCGGGGGAGGAGGACCGGTTGGCCTCGGCGTAGGGGAGCCGGTTCGCGGAAGACGGCGAAAGCCGGCCCGCTGGGAGTACGGAGTCCACCGGGGGCACGGAATCCGCCGGGGGCACGGAGGGAGAGGCCGCCGGAGGCGGGAAGGAACGGGACCGTGGGGGCGGCGCGGATCGCTCGGCCTCACGCATCAGGGCGTTCAGCTCTTCGGCGGTGGAGGCCTGGACGACCAGGGGGCCGGGAGCGGGGCCGGGGGCGGGCCACCCGGCGACGGCGTGGAAGCAACGGGTGCCCACGCCGTACCAGACGGTCCACACGGGCTCGGCCTGATCCAGTTCCCGGGCGCGCTCCCGGTTGACCGCGTCCCACCGCCGAGGCCGGACCCGCGTCACGGGCTCACCACGCCGGTGCCGCCCACCGAGCCGCCCCTGATTCTCGCGCCAGATCACGTCACGCCCTCCTTCGAGTACGCCCCACGCCTCCCGGCCGGGCCTGGGTACGGCCCATGCCTCCCGGCCGGGCCTGGGTACGGCCCACGCCCGCCGATTGAGGTCGGTGGCCGCATTCCTGCATCACGTTGGTGGTTGTTCGGTGCGCCGGTACGGCGAGGGGTGGAGTGGAGCGGATCGGCGCCGGTGGGCGGTGCTCGGCCTGGTGGGTGTGCGGCGGATGCCCGTACCGGCGGCAGCCGAGGGGCATCGGTGGCTGGTCAGCTGACCAACGCACCCTGATCGGCCTGGGGTTTCCTCTAGGGTTGTGCATCAGGTCGGACCTCGTTTGTCCGGTCGAGGGGCTTGTCATGGCGTGCCGTGCCGTGGCAGGCCCCGTTTGCTGTCTGTGGGTTCCGTGGATCCTGGGGACTCGTCCGTCCGGAGACGACAGGTCCCGGCGATCCTCTGCTTCGGAAGCGGTGCGCCTCGCCGCCCGGCTGCATGGAGTGCTCGCGGCCGTTCTCATCCGCCTTACGGAGCGGTGACATCTCCCTGACCCACGAGCCCGCGAACCCCCTGAGAACAAAACGCATTTTCTGGACCTCTCCACACGTTTTTCGCCCCCTTTATCCGGACATAGTTAGCGGTTTTTATAATGGAGCTGGAGCCCCCGCTCTATATGCATGACGGAGCCCTGCAAGGGAGGCTTCGCCGCCTCCCCGCCCACTTCACAGCGTGCCCTTGACCGGCTACGTTGGGTGCTGAAAGTCGTGGCACATCATCGCGACACTTTGTGGCGCCGCTGTGCCTTTTCTGAGCATGTGTAGCGTCCCCCTGTCGCTCGGAGTTGATATGTCAGCTTTCTCGGATTCGGACCCTGCCTTGAAGCCTCTGGAGATTTTCGGGGCCGAGCTACGTAAACACCGTCATAGAGCCGGGCTGACTCAGGAGCAGTTGGCGGAAATCACCCAGTTCAGTAGAAGTCTGCTGGGCTTCATCGAAAGAGGTCAGCGCACGCCGAGTCGCAACTTCGCGCAACGCTGCGACGATGCCCTGGGTGCGGGCGGGGAGCTCGCCCACCTATGGGCGCAGGTGACCCGCGCGGCAAGCCCACGCTGGTTTCGAGGGTGGTTGGAGGTCGAGCAGGAAGCTCATACCTTGCACAGTTGGGAGCCGCTCGTCGTGCCAGGCCTGCTCCAAACCGAGGACTACGCCCGAGCGGTCATCCGTGGCGAGCCTGGCATAACCGAAGAACAGGTAGAGAAGGCGGTCGAAGCGCGACTAGAGCGACAGAAGATCTTCTCTCGGCGTACTCCGCCGATGTTCTGGGTCGTGCTCGATGAAGGGGTCCTCCGGCGTCCGATCGGAGGCAAAGATGTTCTGCGCCGTCAGCTCGAGTATCTCCAGGAAGTGGCCGAATTGCCGCGTATCGGTATTCAGGTTGTCCCTCTGGCCCTCGGGGCGACCACCGGAACGTCGGGGGGATTTATCATCGCGCAGTTTTCTGGAAGTGCAGATACGGTATACATCGAATCCGCGAACCATGGACAGGTGACAGACCGGTCAGAGGATGTCGCGGCGATCCACGCCAGATACGACACTATTCGCGTTGGTGCGTACCCCCAACATGTCTCGATCGAGTTGATCAGAGAGGTGGAGAAGTCATGGACCTGAGCGACGAGCTGAAGATCGCGACCTGGCGAAAGGCTACCAAGAGCGCATCGAACCAGGGGAACTGCCTTGAGGTGGCGCCGCTGTCCGGTGGCCGGGTGGGGATTCGTGACACCGAGGCTCCGGAGCAGGCGCCGTTCGTGGTGAGCGCCGGAGTGTGGGACGCCTTCATCGACGGCGCCAAGAAGGGCGAGTTCGACTTCTGATCTTTGTGTGGTGAGTGTGGGGAGCTCCCCGGTGGAATGGTCTGCCGGGGGCTTTTCGTGTTCGTGGATCCGTACGGTCGTCCGGGCGCCGCAGGTGGAAATGTTCTTGGGCTGAGCGTCGTTCACGGGCGCCGGCCAGGTCCGCGTTCCCGCTCGCCGTACCGGCGCTGGGAGGCCAGCCGACGAAGGCGGGGAGGGGCACAGCGGGTGAGCCGGGGGTGGGCGTGGATCGGCGTGGGGGCGACGAAGTGAAGCGTCGGTGCGGTGAGGAGGGGAGGTGGAAGCGTTGGTGTGATGGGAAAGGGAGGTGGAAGCGTCGGTGTGGTGAGGAGGGGAGACGGAAGCGCTGGTGTGATGGGAAGGGGTGAAGCGAAGTGTTGGCGTGGCGAGAAGAGGGAGGGGAGGGGAGGGGAGAAGCGGAAGCGCTGGTGCGGCCGGAGATGGAGGCCGCGTTAGGCGACCGTGTATTCGGTGTCGCCGAAGTCGGCCACCACGCGGAGCCGTCCACCGAGGGCTTCGACGTAAGAGCGCAGGGTCGCGACCTCGACGTGGTCGACGTCTCCGTGCTCGATGGCCGAGACCCTCGGGCTTGAGACACCCATGGCCGCGGCCACGTCGCGCTGGGTCAGATCCTGCTCGTGCCTGATCTCCATGAGCTTGTGCGCCCTGACCTCCGCCGCGAGCCGCTCCATCGCGGCCGACTTCTCGCCCTCGGACCGCACTGTCAGCCCGGCGGCCTGTCGCCGTTCCCGTGCTCGTTGCTTCGCCTCGTTCCAGCTGACCGCGCTCATTCGTACTCCCTGTTGGCCAACTCCGCCACATGTTCGGCGTACCGCTTCTCCGCCAGCGGCACGTTCGCGTCGTACCAGTGGTGCCAGTTGCCCGCCTTGTCACCCGCGACCAGCAGCACCGCCCGGCGTACCGGATCGAATGCGAACAGGATGCGAATCTCGCTTCCTTTCGACGAGCCCGGACGCAACTCCTTCAGATGGTGGTTCTCAGCCCCCTTGATGCGGTCCACCAGCGGTCGGCCCAACGTCGGCCCTACGTGCGCGAGCATGTCTATGGCGTCTTCGACCTGCTCGGCGCTATCCCAGTCGTCGTGGCACAGGCGGTCATGCCAATCGGCGACCTCGGAAACCAGGACGACCTCCCATCCAGTCTCATCCATAGGTTAACCCTGGCATTAAGTTCGCAGCAAGAAGGCCGGTTTTCTGAGATGGGATCCCGCCGCCCGGCGGCCGGGTGGGGATCCGTGACACGGAGGTTCCCAGGCGGGGCTTTCCTCGGATGACGTTTTTTCGGGCCGAGCCTTCACCACGTTGCGCGCCGTTCACCGGCGCCGGTCACGGCCGTGTCGCTGCTCGCCGTACCGGCGCCGTGGAACGGCACAGATCCAGTAAGCCTTTTCCAGGCTTATCTCGCAGGTCAAGTTCCAGGCTGATCTCGCAGGTCAGGGCAAGTGTGGTAGCCCGGCATCGGTGCGGGCGGGGTTCCTGGTGAGACGGTTCGACAAGGTCAGAGCATGCTGCGGCTGCTCGTCGTCACGGCTGTGGTCAGCGCGGGCGACACCACGGCCACCGGTCGGGGTGCCGGGCCGCCTGCCTCGATGGCGGGTGGGGCTGTCCGAGGTGTCGTCGATCCAGGCCCGGGACCACCGCACGCCCGAAGGGGTGACCGTGGCGCGGGGACGGCCGGTGCCTCATCGGAGGAACCGGATCTGCGGGTAGCGGGGTGAGGGGCGCTGGAGCAGGTGGTTGTCGAGGTGGCGTAGATGAAGGTCGAAGAACGCTCGTACGTAGTCGCGTTGCGCGTGGATGGCGCGGTGCGGGGCGAGGGTGCCGATCGCCTGCGTCACCTGGTCGGGCGTCAGTCCCAGGATGGGCGCGGCCTGGGGTAGCAGCGTTTCCAGGTCGGTGAACGAGATGTGGGTGGAGCCGATGAGGGCCAGTTCGCGTTTCCAGCCGTACTGCCCGGCCCAGAACCGATCCCAGCTGGGATCCTCCGGACCTGGGCCGGGGTCGCTGCCGAAGAGAAGGAAGGGGCGCTCGGTGCCCGCGGTGACGGGAGGCAGAAGGCTTCCGTCCAGGTTGACGCCGGCCCGCAGGCGCCGGTCGGCGCGGATGGCCGCGGCGGCTGTGGCGCCACCGAGGGAGTGGCCGAGCATGCCGACGCGGGACAGGTCGAACGCGCCGGTGAGGGTGGGCGGCAGGGGGCGCCGTCCGGCGTCGGGGTTGTGTCCGGCGTTGAGCGCGGTGAGCTGGTCCAGCACGAATCGGGTGTCCGCGGTGCGTACCGCGAGGGCCTTGGCGATCAGGGCGTCGTCGATGTCGCCGGTGATGGCGAAGGTTTCCACCCGGCCGCCGGGAAACTCGACCTGGTCGGCGTCGTAGGTGTGGTCGATGGCCACGACCAGGTAGCCGTGGCCGGTCAGTTCCTCGATCAGAACGGTGCCGAGGCTGCGGTCGCTGCGCAGGCCCGGCGAGTACAGGACGACCGGCCTCCCGTACCGGCCGGGGTTCACCGGCGCGGCCAGGTGGGCGTGCGTGGTCGGCAGCAGCAGCGTGCCGGGCGGGATGCCCTGTCCCCGCTCGAAGAAGGGGACGGCGCCGGGTGACATCCACGGCGCGGGCGGGTGGCCATGGGCCGCGCGTGCCGGGTACCAGATCTGGATCATGAGTTCACGGGCCGGGCGGGAATCCCGCCAGGGATCGACGCGTGCCCGGTCGACCAGGTGTAACGAGACCGTGCCCAGGGGATGCGGGCCGGTCGGTGCGGGCAGGGTGAGCGGCACCGGGGTCGGCGTGGAGTTGGCGATGGCCGGGGTCGGCGTGGGCTTGGTGGCGACCGGCGAGTCCGCGGCGGGTCGCGACTGGGCGAACGCCGCGGTGGCCATCGGGACGGAAGCGATGGCCGATGCCACGGCGGTACCGAGCAGCGCTCGGCGGGTCAGGAGTCGTCTCTCGTTCAACATCGCCAAAATGTAAGGTGTCCCTTCCATTGAGTCAAGCGACCTTGACTTGATGGAAGGGAAACCTTACATTCATCGCATGGCGAAGCAGCTACAGCAGGACCAGGTGACGCGTGCGGCCCGCCGCGCCGTGCTCATCGACGGCATACCCGTGACCACGTTGGGCGTGATCGCCCTGGCTCTGGGCAGCAGCCCCGATCAGAGCACCGCCCAGAAGGTCTGGTGGATCGCGACCACCACCGTGTTCACCCTCGCGATCGCCTGGGTGCTGCTGCGGGCATTCCGGCGCGCGGACGAGTACCTGCGCAGGATTCAGCTGGAGAGCATGGCCATCGCGTTCGCCGCAGTCCTCGTGGGGCTGCAAGTGGCCACCCTGCTCGATGCCGCAGGCATCATCCAGCTCCATCGGCTCGCGCAGTTGATCCTCCTCGGTGGCATGGCAATCTGGTTGCTGATCGCGGACCTGCGCACCCGCTTTCACCGCTGAAGGGGGCATCTGTGAAGAACCGGCTACGCGAACTGCGTGCAGCTCGCCGATGGAGCCAGGCCGACCTGGCCGACCGGTGCCAGGTCTCCCGACAGGCCATCAACGCCATCGAAACCGAGCGGTACGACCCCAGCCTGCCCTTGGCGTTCACCATCGCCGACGTCTTCGGCCTGACCATCGAGGAAATCTTCCGTCCTGAACGGGCGGAAACGACGGGCAACCCGGCCTGACATCGCGCCTTTTCATCCGGTACAGCGCTTCGATTCCGAAGAGCGGGAACTACCTTGGCCGGCTCGGTGAGCCACAGGTGGAGGGGCAGCGGTGGACCCTCGGTGGACCCTCGGTGGACGCCGACCGTGCGGGATGACTCTCCCCGCCCCCGCGGCACACGGGCCGAGATCGGCGTCGCCACGGCCGATCACGGATGCGGACCGGAAACGGACCATTCCGGAGCCCGGCGAACCGCCGTCGCGGATGCCCGGCGGCAGGTCATCGCTCGGTCACCGCGGGGCCCTGCGCACCGCACGTGACCTCACGGCGAGCCGGGCCCCGGCCCGGGGGTGTCAGCCCTGCAGGACGACGGATGCCGCGTCACAGGGAGGGCAGGCGAAGACGAACGCCTCTCCGCCGCCGAAGTTCATCAGCCAGTTCCGGCTGTAGCCCTCTCTCATCTGCGCGACGAAGCCCATGGGGATGCCGCAGGTGGAACACGCGGGCGTCATGTCGGTCTCCCACCACTCCGCCTCGCCGCCCAGCCAGCCGACCACCTTGAACTCGGCGACCTCATCGGCCGTCTCCGGCTCGACCTCGCAGATGCCGATCTCGAAGCACTGCGGGAGAAGGAACGCCTCTCCGGGGGAGGGCGCGGCCGCCGTGGAGCCCGCGGCGAACAGGTAGGCGCGGTTCCCGCCGGCTTCGGGATCCCATGCCTCGCACTGACCGGGATCGTTGTCGCACATGAAGAACGACAGCATGGCTCCGGGCCGCAGGGACTCGGCGTGGCGGCCGAGGTCGTCCGCCATGAGTTGCAGCAGGAACCGCAACGGGCCGCCGCACACGGAGCAGCGCGGCCAGGAGAATCCCTCCGGCGCCAGCGGCAGGCCGCCGATACGGCTCACCCGGGCTGCGATCTCGACATCCTTCACGAACACCATCGATCCGCTCACGGTCCGGCAGCCTATACCGATCACCCGCCCTTGCCACCCACGCACCCGCGCGGCTGTTCGTTGGCCGTGAGGCTTCCGGAAGAGCCCCCGGAGGGTCTTGTTCCCGGTAGGGGCTGGGGACGGGTGAGCCCCCGCCCCGGCCGGGGAGGCTGGGGCGGGGGCTTTGGCGGAGTGCCGGTTGCTGATGATCTACGCGTGATGTCGTCCGGCGACCCGCTGTTCTCCCAGGTCAGAGTCGCCAGGTCAGAGCCGCCGTCTGTGGCGACGTCACGCGTTGGGACTCAGGAGATGCGGTTGGGTTTGGGGAGGGCGGGTTTCATGTTGGGGTTGGGCTTGCGCCCTTCACGTGGGCCGGTGGGCGGGTTGGCCGGCCGTTGGCCGGGAGTGGCGCTGGGCGGTGTCGTGGGCGGTGTCGTGGGCTGTGTCGTGGGCTGTGTCGTGGGCTGTGTTGTGGGCTGTGGCCCGTCGGCGCCCTGGGTGAGGTTGTGCTGGGGTCCCGGGGTGAGGTTCTGCTGGAGTGAGGAGTCTCCGTAGACGGGGCCGAGTTTCTTCCAGGCGTTGCCCTTGCCGGGTTCGTCGCTCGGGGTGGTCCACCAGTTGGCGCGCCAGTAGAAGCGGTCCCAGATGACGGTGCTCGCGGTGGTGCCGTCGGGATCGCCGGCGACGAGCGCGGTGCCGGGAGTGTTACCGCTGTTTTTGCCCTCGGCGACGTAGGCGGGTTCGTCGTAGTCGTCGCTGTCGAAGGACACCAGCTGGTAGCCGGTGCCGGTGGCGGGAGTGCCGGTGGTGATGCCGTCGTCCTGACCCGGCCTCATGGTGCGAAGCTGCCACCACTGGTGCGGCTCGGCGTCGCAGTCGTGCACGCTGAGCGATTCGAGGATCTCGTCGGCCTGGAGGCATTTGCCGCGGCTCTTGATGCGGTACCAGCCCGCGCCGCCGTCCTCGTCGACGGTCCAGAGCTGGTTCTCGTTGCCCGGCTGGTTCTCCACCAGGTGGGCGCGGTCCCAGTCGGCGGGGTGGTCCATGACGTTGCCGCCGACCCAGTCCACGATCCGCCAGCTGCCGCCGTCCTTCTCGAAGGCGAAGGCGCCGTGGGGGTTGTAGGGGTGACGCTGCCACTGTTCGGCCTGGCAGGCGACCCCGTCGGCGATCTCCGGGGTGACGGTGGTGGCGGCGTCCTGGTCGTTCTGGGTGGAGCCGTAGGTGCGGGGGCCGGTCTTGAGGGTGACGTTGGCCGGGCCGGTGAGCGGCAGGTAGTGGCGCAGCGTGATGTCGCGCCTGGCTCCGGCGGGGATGTCCTCGCAGTAGCCGAGTTTGACGGTCACGCGGTGGAAGTCGGCTCCCAGTCCTCCGGTGTTGGCGCCGTCGCGGCCCTTGTCGATGGTCAGGTTCTTGCCGAACTCCTGGTAGTTCTCGTCCTTCAGGATCGGCGGGGTGGAAGTGGGGATGTCGAAGGAGATCCTGGTTCCCTCCGGCAGCGCGACGCCGGTGTTGTTGGTGATGCGCAGCTTGGGGCGCATCGGGTAGAACGGGTCGTCACTGCTCGTGGGGTCCTTCTCGGTGGGGTAGTCCACGAACTCGGCTGTGACGTCGACCACCTGGTCGGGCAGGTTCGTCTCGCCGGTGCGGCCGGTCCGGTAGCCGCCGGAGCCGCGCAACCCGTCGCTGAGGCGGGTGGTCATGTCGTAGCCCATGCCGTACTCGCCGTCGTCGTCCTTGGCGTAGTCGCCGGCCAGTTCCCACATCATGACGCCGCCGAGTTCGTTGTCGTTGATGTAGTCGATCTTGGCATCGAGCGACTTGTCGTTCTCGGTGGACAGGAACACCTTCTTGTCCGGGTTCCACAGCCAGGAGGCCTTGAGGGCGTCGTCGTACTTCTCCTCGTAGGCGCCCTTCAGCTTGGAGCTCTCCTTGCCGGTGTTGACGTAGGCGCGCAGGTAGCCGGGTGTGGTGCCGTTCTGGAGGTTCTTGGCGTGCCACATCGGGTTGGATCCCGACGCCACCTCCTGGCCGGCGCCGCCCAGGTCGTGCCAGATGTTGTCGATGCCTTCGGCGCCGTTGCCGCAGGAGGAGGGGGTGGCCGAACCCGAGCCCGGGCCGGTGCCGGGCTGGCACTGTCCCTGGTCGGACAGGGCCGCGCTGCCCCACAGACCGTCGGTGCCGCCGGTGACGTTCTGCCAGCCGCGGGTGTAGTAGGGGATGCCGATGTTGATCCGGCCGGGTGGCAGCGCGCCGCGGTAGTAGTGGTAGGCCCAGTCGACGTTGAAGTAGCCGGTCTTGTCGTACTCCTTGGTGGAGTAGAACTTGGCCGCCTCCAGCTCGTTGTCCTTGCCGTCGTCGTACAGCGGGGCCTGGGGGCCGACGAAGTTGTTCCAGGAGCCGTGCATGTCGTAGGTCATCAGGTTGACGAAGTCCAGGTACCGCAGCGCCTGGCCGGCGTCGAAGCCGCGCACCAGATAGCCCGAGGCGGAGGCCGCGGAGGTCAGCAGGTAGTAGCGGCCCCGGTCGGCGCCGGCCCGGTCCAGCTTCTCGCGCAGGGTCTTCATCAGCGCGGTGTAGCCGGCCTGGAGGCCCTTGCGCCGAGGGTCGGACAGATCCCAGTCGGCGGGGTTGCCGGCCTTGGGCAGCGCGCTGGGGTATTCGTAGTCGATGTCCACCCCGTCGAACGCCGCGCCGTACCGATCGAGGAAGTCGGTGACGGAGTCGGCGAAGGTGTCGATGCCGGCCTGGTTGACGCTGCCGTCGGGGTTGGTGGCCATCGCGTAGAAGTTACGGGTGTCGGCCCAGCCGCCGACCGAGATCAGCGTCTTGACCTGCGGGTGTTTCCGCTTGTATTTCGCCAGCAGGTTGAAGTGTCCCTTGTAGGGCAGGGAGTCGTCGGTCTGGGCACCTTGGGCGTCGGGCCAGGTCATGCCGACGGCGGGGTTCCTGGGGTCGCCGATGTCCCCGATGGAGATCTTGTTGTCGTCGATCTTGGCGAAGGCGTAGTTGATGTGGGTCACCTTCGACCACGGGATGTTGGGCACCAGGTAACGCGGCTGGTTGTTCTCGCCGGTGCGCCAGCCGGTGAAGTAGCCGACCACCCGTTTGTCGTGGCCGCCGCCGGCCACCCGTCTGGCGTTTCCGCCACCGCCCAGCCATTCACGGCCGTCGGCGTCATACACCTCGCAGTACGGGGTGTCCACGCCGCGGGTGGCGGCGAGTCCTTCCGGACGGCACTGGGAGTGCGGGCCCGACACCTCGGGCTTGGCCTGCCGGTCGTCTGAGCCCTCGTCATAGGGGGCACCCGCGCTCATCTTCAGCTTCAGCTTGTCCGGGCGCTTGCTGCCGCCTTCCCAGTCGAAGATGCTGCCGCGCAGACTCGGCCACATGGTCGTGAGGTTCACGACGCCCGTCTTGAGAGTGCTCTGCTTGAGATCGTTCAGATTCACCAGCAGCGTCGCCACCTGGGTGCCGGAGACCAGGTCGACCCACATCGCGTTCGCCACCTGGTGCCGCACCAGCGCCGCGTCCACGCCGTGCTCGAACGGGGTGTTCTGCAGCGCCGGGATCGCCGCGCCGATCCATTGCGGTTCCGCGAGCCATTTGTCCTTGTTGGCGTCGATGGTGACCTGCAGCAGCCCCACCCAGTTGAGACTGAAGACCAGTGCCCGGTTGTTCTGGTCCCCGGCGGCGGCGTCCACGCCGTTCTCGAAGGCGGTGTCCCGGAACAGATGGAAGTAGTCCCTGATGGGCGCGGGGCCCTTGACGCGTACGTCGTCGGCGGTGCCGCGCTTCATCTCGACCCGCATGAACTGGTTGCCGCGGAACAGCATCAGTTGGTGCTTGCCGTTGTCCGCCTCGAAGGCGGCGTCGATGCCGTCGGCGAAGTCGGTGCCGCGCAGGCTCGGCCAGTTGTCCCCGGTGTCCTTCACCTCACCGAGCCATCCGTCGGTCTTGCCGAACTGGATGCCGCCCGGATGGATCGTGCCGTCCAGGTCCGCGTCCGGGTTGAAACGGGCGTATTTGCCGCCCTGGAACATGTAGTGATCGCTGAGCCGGAAGCCGTCGCCCCTCCAGTGGTCGGCGGTCTCCACGGCGTCGTCGATGGGCGATCTGCGTGGCCGTACGAAGCGGGGATCGCCGGTCTGCCGCCCGTCGCACTGGAAGTACATCTGTCCCGACTTGTCCATCGTCCGGACGACCTCGCTGAGGCAGGCGCCGAGGGCTTCCTGGCCGTAGGCATTGGGATGGATGTCCTCGACGAGTTGGCCGGACGTGGTGGGACCGTCCACGAACCGCACCCACTCGGCCTGGTAGGCCGGTATCGGCTTCGCCAGTGATTCGCCGGACTGCGCCTGCCGGGTGGACTTCGAGCACAGCTCGTGTCCGGCGAACGCGTCCTCCAGGTCCATGAAGGTCGCGTCGGCGTCCTGGGCCACCTCGCGCAGCATGGCGCCGATGTCTTTGATGAGGGCGTCGCGTGTCCAGGTCAGGTCGGCGTCGTAGAAGGGGCAGCCGCCCGGGTTGTATCGGTCGTAGCGGTCACCCGGGTACCGCATCTCCTCGGCGGGAGGCAGCGGGGAGGGATAGGACTGGAGAACGAGGTTGTAACTGCCCTCGGCCTGCCCGGCCTCGATCATGGTGCGGCGGATCGCGGCCAAGACCTTGGAGACGGATTTGCGCACACCGGCCATCTGGATCTTGAGGAGCACATCGCCGATACGGCATGCAGGGCCGTTGCCCATGAAGAGCGCCACGCATGCCATCACGACGGTGGAGAAGCCGAGGTCGTTGCCGCCGATGGACACCACGATCGTGTGCACCTGGTGTTTCTCGGCGATGTCGGCGAGCTGTTCGATCTGGGGCTTCTCACCCTTGTAGTCCTCGGTGAGGATGTGCTTGGTCTCGGCACCCGAGCACGCGATGTTGAACCTGCGCTCCTTCGGGATCCCGGCGATGTCGGCGCGTTTGATCTCCGCGACGTCGGAGCGGTGACACTTGTCACTGCCGTCGGAGTTCTTCTCATAGACCTGCGTGCCGTCGGCGGCCCGGTCGGTGCCCCAGGAGTCACCCCCGGAGGTGTTGGCGTTGCCCTGCCAGCGCCCTCCCTCACCGGAGATGTAACTGTCTCCCATCGAGACGGTGGCGCCCGGCAGTCCGTCCTCCACCGGGCAGACCTTGCCGGTGGCCGCACGAGGCGCGTTCGGCGCCGCCGGTGCCGTACCGCCCGTGCAGGCGTTCGGGTCGTCCTCGGTACTGAAGATCACCGGATGGTGATCGGAGCCGTACCTCAACGTCTCCAGCTCGGCCTCGTAGCCGCCAACGGCCCCCTTGGCGAACATGTAGTCGAGCTCGGCGCCCTTTTCGTAGGTGCGGGCACCTTGCGAGATGACGCGTTCATCGGGATCCAGGCTCAGGTTGTCGGCCAGTGGCGACTCGTTTTGCGGGAAGTTATCCCTCGCTGTCTGCCTTGTCTGTGCGTTTAAGTCCGTCTTGTAGGCCTTGGAGCCCGAGCTGGGGTACCGGTTCCAGTCGCCCATCGCGGCCCACGCGCCGATGTCTTTGAAGTCGGCCGACTCCTGCAGCTCGGAAAGGTCCTGGACCAGCGTGTCGGCGTTGTTGTACGCACGCTTGGGCTGGCTGGAGGCGTGAATGGAGTAGTACCAGACACCGTCCACCTTCACCCCCAGTGCTGGGAACCCCAGCCCCTCCCAGTCCGGGCGCACATTCACCACATGAACATTCTTGGAGACATCACCGACGTCCAAGGTGGTGACGATCGCGATAGCACGATTGTTTTTGTGGGTTCCGAGCACGAAGGCGGTTCCACGCAGCCTGACGCCGCTCCATGTGCCGTCGAGCTTGTACTTTTTGACCTCGCGCGTCGAGGGACTCGCGGCCGTACCATCCGAGTTGAGGTAGGGCACCTGGTGGGGTTCAGGTGTGGTGCCCAGGAAATCGCCGTTGTTCACTTCCTGGAGGGCGGCGACGGTGACGTCGTAATCATCCATCAGTTTGGGGACCATTTCCGCCCTGTTGCCGGGTCCTCTCAGGTTCCACGTCATCGCGGTCTGCTTCACCTCCCCCGTGGCGGCCTGCTTCACAGCCGCCGCGACGGGGCGCGCGAGCGGTGGGATGAGCTGGAGGAGCCCCGCGAGCAGCACCAGGGCCAGCGGGCCGGCCATCCGGCGGCTCCACTGTCCCACGGGTGTCCGCGCGGCGGGATGCCGCCTCTCACATGACGATAATCGAGACATGGCTTCCTTTCCATTGGTGTGGCGCGGAGAATGACCGGCGTGGTCGGACGGGTGTTGTACGGATGGTCAATGCCGAATGAACGGTTTGTCAATATATGAGTCAATAAGCATTTTCACACCCTGGAAGCACGATGTGAACAGTGCGTACTTCTATTTCGGCACGATGAAAAGAACTGGTGTCGGCCGGTTCTTTCGGCGCCGTTCGGCGCCGCTGATCACGCCTCTGCCGACTGGTGATTCACCGGCGGATTGAAAGGAGCTCGCGACGTTGAAAGGAGGTCGCGACATTGTGGAACCGCTTTCCCGACGCCCGTTCAGGGCGGCTTCCCGGAGACCGTTCAGGGCAGCGGTGATCGTTCTGGCCGGGCGAGTGGGGGCCGGGCGCGGGCCGGCGTGTGGCGGCCGGGCCGGCGGCCGTGACGACCGTGACGAGTGTGGTCACGATCATCGCCGCGAGGAGCGCGGAGCCGCGGCGGCGTACCGGCGCCGGTGCAGCGTGTGACAATTTCCTCACCGAACCTCTCGTGGACTCGTGGACTCGTGGAACGGTGCGCTGACGGCGGCTCGCCGAGCGGTCCCGCGCACCGGACGGTCTGGATGACGAACCCACCGGCTGTCGGCGTCCGGCGGACTCGTCGTCGAAACTCACTTCTTTGCAGGTGGTGGGGGCCGTCTGCCGGGCGGATTATTCGTCCACCCGTTAACCGGATACCGGTCCGCTTTCTTTTTACTTTCCGCTCAAGGGGGGGCGGGCTGTGAGTCTGACTTCATCGGCTTGCGGTTCCCCTGGCGCTCACGTTGGATTGCTGCCGTACATGACGCGTGCGGGTGAGCTCTGGTCTGTTCGACACACGAAATAACTGAAAAGTTCTGAACGGAGTTCGGGGATTTCGCGGCGTCGCGGTCGCGTCACCGAAAGCATTCGTATCGAGGAGCCCGGTACCGGTCCGGTATTCGGTATCCTCGCCGAGGGCGCCGCGCCCGCTCCGCCGGAGCCCCGGTCAATGTGCCGCGCCTCGCCCCGCACCCCGACGGCGTGGCGGGCCGGATCGGGAATCTGGGAGGCATGGAAGACATGAAAAGGGCGACGGTGGCCGCCGGGACGAACAATGCCGATTCCAACGGGACCGGGCCGGGTTCCGGTCTGGTGCCGCGCATCACCCGGCGTGGAAACGGGTGGCGCGTCGGAGCCGTTCTCCTTGCCCTCGGCGTACTGGGCGCGGGCTTCCTCTACGTGAATCGCGACGACAGCCCCGAGGCGCCACCGGCATGGAAGCCTGGACCGTTTGATCCGCCGGTACAGTACGCGTTCGTCCCGCAGGCTTCGGATTGTCACGACCGGTTCGACGCCGAAGACGAGAACACCACGCCGAACATGGTCACGTGTAGCGAATGGCAACTGCGCGTGAACCACAAGAAAGGCGGAGGCAGGCAGGATCTGGATACCGCCGGTGTGAGCTGTGGCGGGGTCGAGATCGGTGACGACGACTGCTCGAGCGACATCCCCCTCTCCGACGCGGCGAGTCAGATCCGCCTAGAAGGCTCTCGTAGAAAGAGCGCACCGCTCCGTATCACTCCGGACGGCCATCATCTTGCGTATTTCAGCAGGCAGCACATGCGGTTCGTCGGCTGGGACCTGCCCACCGCACAGCTCAAGGCCATCTCACCACGGCTGGACGCCAGGGCGTTCGGCGACGTCTCCGGGGTGGAGATATCCCCCGACGGCCGATTCTTCGCGGTCGCGTTCTCCGGTGCCCGTCCTCGGCTGCTGCTCACCGATTTCGTCACCGGTCAGACCTCTGCCTTCCCGGGGCTCTGCAATGTTCAGGGCTTGAGTGAGTCCGCCGCCGTCATCGCGGCCAGACGGACATGCCCGGAGGACGGAGAGAATGATCCCGCGAGTAACACCGTGACGATTCTTGACCACAAGGGAGCGGTCACCGGTGAATGGAGGGGAGGGGACTTCATGGGCGGCCTCTCCCCGGACGGGCGCCTGCTGGTGGAGATTCTCGCCGACGTCGGAGGGAACGGCAAGGAGTACCTCGTCACCTACGACGCGGAGACGGGAAAGACCGTGAACAAGTTGGAGCTACGGCTTCTGTCCGAGCCGAGTGACGCGGTCGGATATGGCTGGCTCAACGCCGATGAATACATCGTCGAGGCCAAGTCTCCTGAGCCCGGCGGATCATTCGGTTATTACCAGGTCGATGTCCGGACCGGGAAATCCCAACGAATCAGAGACCTGGGCCTGAATCCGGGGGCCAAGGTCTTCCTGGGGAAGGTGCACATCGACCGCTGAGGCGTGAACCACGCCACCCCACCCGTCAGTCGTGGCCGTTGCCCCGAAGGGCCGATGCCGCCGATGCCGCCGATGACGGGGAGGGCGGGGAGGGCGGGAAAGGTGCGGAGGGGGAGAGGGACGGAGCGGCGCCGAGGTCGAGCCGTGGCGCTGGCCGGATCGGTGTGCCGGGCGGACCGGCGGGGTCGGCCCGGCGGGGGACGGAGCGGCCTGGTCAGTGGGCCGGGCGGACCGGCAGGGATGGGATGGACCTCAGGCAGGAGCGGTCGCCGGTGGAGCCGGTGCGGATGAAGGTGCTCGCCAGCCGGGCCGCGCAACCGGTCTCCTCCCAGGTCGGCACGTGCCCGGCGGAGGGAACCTCGACGAAGGTGGCCGCCGGGAACTGAGCCGCCGTCAGACGGCCCTGGGAGACGGGGGTGTTGGTGTCGAGATCACCGGAGAGCACGAGGACCGGGACATCGGGTGCGGGGCCCGGGTCGGCGGGCCCGTCGGTGCGGGGCCACTTGAGGCACATGTCGGCGCCGTCCATCACGGCCGCGGTCCAGCCGCGTGCGCTGAACGGCCCGAACTCCCCTTCGGCCCGCCGCAGGGCCTTGTTGAAGGCGGCGGTACGGCCGGGGACGGCGGATCGCCGGTTCCACACGGTCGGGTAGTCGTTGCAGACGATCGACAGGGCCTGCGCCCTGGCGGCCAGTGCCTCGGGCGTCGGGGAGGCCAGGGCCTCGCCCACCTGCTTGGCCACGGCGACGATCGCGGTCGTGTCGCCCGACACCGCCTCCGCGACCGCGGCGGGCAGTTCCGTCCAGATGCGCGGTGTGCCGCCACTGCTGGCCATGTAGAAGTGGATCAGAGCCAGCATGCCTTCGTCGAGTTCCAGGGTCTGGCGACGGCCGGAGACCTCTATCTCGAAGGGGATGGGGGTCTGGCGCAGCCGGGTGGCCAGCCGTTTGAGGTTGCCGATCGCTTCGTCGCCTTGGCAGGCGCCGCCGCTGCGCGCGCACAGCCGCTGGAGCGCCTGCCCCACCGCCTGCGCGTTCGGGCGGCCGAGCGTGTCGAAGCGCAGGGGATAGGCCCCGGACAGGACGACGCTGCGGGTGCGGTCCGGGTGCCGGACGGCGTAGACGGTGCTCAGGTAGGTGCCGTAGGACACGCCGTACAGGTCGACCTTGCCGATGCCCAGCCGCTCGCGGACGGCGTCCAGGTCGTCGGCCAGTTCCGCCGAGGTGTAGCCCCGCGCCCGCGCTCCGAGCCGCCGTCCGCACGCTCCGACCTCGGTGATCTGCCGATCGCGGGGAAGCAGGTCGAAGTTCGCCGGAACGCCGCAGTCGTCCGGCTGGGACGCGCCCGTGCCGCGCGGGTCGACCAGGAGCAGGTCGTGGTCGCCGCGCAGAGCCTTCATGTCCTTGGCGAAGATCTCCGCGAAGGGGATCGCCGCGTTACCGGGACCACCGGGCACCGCCACGATCGTTCCGGCCGCGGGGCGGCCGGTGTCGGTGCGGGGCAGGAGCGCGTAGGCGATCCGGGTCGTGCCCGCGGAGGGCCGGGCGCGGATCAGCGGCACCGTGATCTCTCCGCAGCGGGCCGCCGTACCGTCCACGACCGGGCAGGTGCCGTCGTCCAGCGTGCCGTCGTCCAGCGTGCCGTCGTCCAGCGTGCCGTCGTCCGGCGTGGCGTCGGACCGTCCGGCGGATGCCGCCTTCGCCGCCGATCCGGCCGTGAACACCGATCCGGTTGTGGACGCTGATCCGGCCGTGAACACCGATCCGGCTGTGGATGTCGATCCGGCCGCGGACACCGACCTTGCCGTGGACGCCGCGACGCCCGTGCCTCCCGGCTCGCCCGCGAAGGCCGGCAGGGCCGGCAGGGCCGGCAGGGGCGGCGCCATGGTGGCCAGAGCGGTGCCGATCATGAGGGCGGCGGAGATATGTCGTTTCAACAAGGTCACGTCTCCTTGGGGTGTGGGCAGGGATGAAACCCGTCAATGCTCACGTCGGCGCGACTTCCGGCGATATCCCGCTGGCACCACTTCGATGGGGGTGCAGGCTGTACCTCGGCACGATGTTCGGAGATCGTGGAGCTCTCACCCGTGACGCCGTGTGCTCGGTGTCGCCGAAGTCCGCCACCACGCGAAGGCGTCCGCCGGGGCTTCGATGGGGTAGAAAAATGGTCTCCGTTCGTCTGCCGTGTCGATCCGCGGCCGTCCCGTTCGACCTAGGGGTGGGAGGGGCGAGAGGCGCCCCCGATGTCAAGGAGACCGAAGATGGCGAAGTACATGCTGATCATGCGAGGCACGGACGAGTCCCTCGCGAAGATGATGCAGACGCCCTTCGAGGAGATGCTCGAGACGATGGGGCGTTTCAACGAGGAGATGATCCGGGCCGGCGTGCTCGTCGCCGCCGAGGGGCTGGACGACCCGGCCCAGGGCGTGGTGGTCGACTTCGGGGGCGAGACGCCGATGGTCACCGACGGTCCGTACGGCGAGACGAAGGAGCTGTTCGGCGGCTTCTACCTGATCGACGTGGCCTCGAAGGAGGAGGCGGTCGAGTGGGCCAAGCGGCTGCCGGCGGTCGTCGGCTCGAAGTGTGAGATCCGCCGCGTGCCGAGCATCGACGAGTTCCCGCAGGAAAACGAGTGGATCAGCAAGGAGCGGGCGTGGCGCGAGCGGACCGGTCAGCTCTGATGCCCGCGGCCACCGGTGGCCCGCCGAGCACGGAGGCGGCGCGGCGGGCCGTCGAGGCCGTCTGGCGGATCGAGTCCGCGAGGATCGTCGGTGCGCTGGCCCGCTACACCGGGGACTTCGAGCTGGCCGAGGACGTCGCTCAGGAGGCGGTGGCCGAGGCGCTCGTCACCTGGGCGCGCGACGGTGCTCCGGACAACCCGGTGGGCTGGCTGCTCACGACCGCGCGGCGGCGCGCCGTCGACGGTTTCCGCCGCCGGTCGGCGCTCGGCGAGCGGTACGGCATGCTCGCCGGGCGGCTCGCCGAGGGCGAGACGAGCTCCGGCGCGACGGCCCCGCCGGACCGGCCGGACGACCTGCCGTGGGATCCCGACCGGATCGACGACGACGTCCTCGCGCTGATGTTCGTGGCCTGCCATCCGGTGCTCTCGCCCGAGGCCCGCGTGGCCCTGACGCTGCGCGCGGTCGGCGGCCTGTCGAGCGAGGAGATCGCCCGGGCGTTCCTCGTGTCCGTGCCGACGGTCCAGGCCCGGATCACGAGGGCGAAGAAGACGATCGCCGCGGCGAAGGTGCCGTTCGAACTGCCGCCGTCGGAGGAACGGCGCGAGCGGCTCGGCGCTGTCCTGAGCGTGCTGTACGTGATCTTCACGGAGGGGTCGACGGCCACGGCCGGTGACCGCCTGCTGCGCACCGATCTCGCCTACGAGGCGATCCGGCTGGCCCGGACGCTGGCCGCACTGCTGCCCGGCGAGCCGGAGGTGTACGGGCTGCTGGCCCTGTTCGAGCTCACGGCCGCGCGCTTTCCCGCACGCACCGGGCCCGACGGCGAGGCGGTGCTGCTGGAGGATCAGGACCGGCGCCTGTGGGACCGGTCGGCGATCCGTCGAGGTCTGGCCGCGCTCGACCGGGCCTCGGCCGCGGGGCGGGGCCTGGGGCCGTACGGTCTGCAGGCGGCGATCGCCGCCTGTCACGCGTCGGCGCCCTCGGTGCCGGAGACCGACTGGGAGCGCGTCGTGCTCCTGTACGAGGCGCTCGGCCGTGTGGCTCCCTCGCCCGTCGTCGAGCTCAACCGGGCAGTCGCCGTCGCGATGGCGAACGGACCACAGTGGGCGCTGCCCATCGTGGACGAGCTGATCGCCTCCGGCCGCCTGCCGGGGTCGCACCTGCTCCCGAGCGTGCGCGGCGAGCTGCTCGCCCGGCTCGGCCGGACCGCCGAAGCGCGGGCCGAGCTGGAACTCGCCGCCCGGCTGTGCCGCAACGCCCGCGAACGATCGGTACTGCTGCGCAAGGCGGCCGCGCTGACGTGACATCCGTTCGCCTCCCCGTGTCCGGGGAGGCGTTCCGGCGTACCGGACCGGAAGATCAGGCGCAGGTGAGGCTGGGGTTGGGGCGGGGGCCGCAGGGGCCGCGGTTGCCGCCGCCGTCGGTCACCGAGCCGGGCTTGGCCCAGATGAGGAACCCTCCGTTGGCCAGGCCGGTGTTGCGGGCCAGGGTGAGGTCGGGCTGCGGGGCGGTGCCGATGAAGACGTGCAGACCGCCGCGGACGGTGTTGCCGCCCAGGTCGGTGAGCTTGCGGGGGGAGGCGCCGTTGCCGAAGAAGATGTTGTCGGCGATCGGGTTGGGGTTGACGCCCATGGAGCTCTGGTTGATCAGGAGCCCGACCGTCCGGTTACCGTGGAAGACGTTGTTCCGCACGATGGGGACGTCGAATCCGTTGCTGCCCAGCAGGCCGATGGAATTGTTCATGAAGACGTTTCCGTCGATGGTGGTCCGCTGGGTGAGGGGGCCGCCGTTCTTGATCTCGAAAGCCGTTTCCGAATTCCGGAAAAGGTTGTCCTGAAACAGGTCGCTCCCGGAGTCGGCGCCGATCGTGACCGGGAAGTTGTCGAAGATGGTCCCGTTGTAGGTGCCTCCGGTGGACCTCTCGGTGGTCAGCCTGCCGTTGGTCAGCGTGCTCGACACCACCGTCCAGCCGGTCGAGTCCTGGATGTTCACGTCCCGGCGTACGGTGCACTGCTCGATCGTCGCCGTGGCCGCCACGAGGGACAGGCCCTCCGCGACACAGGTGTTCGGTGTCCCGCTCATGGCCAGTGTGGCGTTGCGGACCAGGGTCTTTCCCGAGGTCTGGTCCTTGCCGAGAACCTGTACGTCGGAGAGTGTCGCGCCGGCGCGGACGTCGGAGCCGGGGCGGTACACGGACAGGCCGGTCTCGGCCGTTCCCACGATCTTGCCGTTCTTCACGGTGACGCCCGTGGCCTCCACGGTGAGCCCGGTGCCGGTGAAGGTGTGGCCGCCCAGGTCGAGGGTCACGCCGTCGGTGTCGATTCTCAGTCCGCCGTCGGCGCAGGTCAGGTCGGCGGTCAGGGTGGTGCCGGCGGACAGTGTGTCGCCGCAGTTCACGGCCGCCGCGCTCGCCCGTGCCGGCGTTGTCCCGGCCAGGGTGACCAGCAGGGCGCATGTCAGGGGCAGTCCGGCCCCGCGTAACAGTCGTGCCGTTTTCCTTTCGTTACCCATGCTTGCTCCTTCGGGGTTCTGGGGAATCTCTCGACTTTCCCTCCGGATCACCGGGAAGGGAGTTTCCGGTGAGAAGGATCACAGCCAAGATTGCCTGGTAGACGAAAGTTGTAAAAGCCAGTAAATCCACTCGTAAGGGTCTTAGGAATCAAGCTGTTTCGGGAGTGGTGTTCTGATGCGGATGGTGCAGGAGAGGGCTGAGGGGTCTCTGAAACGTCCGGGACCACCGGAACGGCAAGCGGCGTGACCGCCCATGGTTCTCGGTCGACGTGACGTCCGCGGTTCTCGGTCGATGTGACGGTCCGCGGTCCTCAGGCGGGAGCCGGTGGCCGCCCGGTGGCGGGCCGGGCCTCGTCGTCCGCGGGAGGGATCGCAGCCGCGAGCCGGGCGGCGCGGGTGATGAGGTGGTTCCGCTCCGGGGTGCTGGCCGTACGGCCGGCCGCCGCCCGATAGTCGTCCACCGCGCCTCGCAGGTCACCGGCCATCTCCAGGAAGTGGGCCCGGGCCGCGTGGAGGCGGTGGTGTCCCGCCAGGCGTCCGTCGGCCTCCAGCGCCTTGAGCAGGTCGAGGCCGACGGCGGGGCCGTGCACCATGGCGGCGGCGACGGCGCGGTTGAGCGAGACCATGGGGTTGTCGGACATGCGTTCCAGCAGGCCGTACAGGGCCAGGATCTGCGGCCAGTCGGTCTCCTCCGCCGCCGGGGCCTCGTCGTGGAGCGCGGCTATCGCGGCCTGGAGCTGGTAGGGACCGACCGCGCCCCTGGGCAGGGTGGCGGACAGCAGCGCGACCCCCTCGGCGACGGCCTCGCCGTCCCACAGGCTCCGGTCCTGTTCCGCCAGCGGGATCGGGATGCCGTCCGTGTCGGTCCGCGCGGGCCGCCGGGCGTCGGTGAGCAACATCAACGCGAGCAGCCCGGCCGCCTCGCAGTCGTCGGGGAGCAGGCCGTGGAGCATCCTGGCCAGCCGGATCGCCTCGCGGGACAGCTCCACGCGGTGCAGGTCGAAGCCGGTGCTGCTGGCGTAGCCCTCGTTGAAGATGAGGTACAGCACGTGCAGCACCGAGGCGAGCCGCCGTCCCCGCTCCTGAGGGTCCGGCATGCGGAACGGGATGCCGGACGCCTTGATGCGCTGCTTGGCCCGGCTGATCCGCTGCGCCATGGTGGCCTCGGGCACCATGAACGCCCTGGCGATCTCAGCGGTGGTCAGGCCGCCCACGGACCGCAGAGTGAGGGCGATCGCCGACGCCGGGGTCAGCGCGGGGTGACAGCACAGGAACAGCATGACCAGCGTGTCGTCCCGGTCCGTCTCATGCGCGGTGTCGGCGGGCGGCGCCGCCCGGGGGCCGAGGGGCGCCTCCGTGGCCACCCGTTCCTCCCGGCGGCGCCTGGCCTGCTCGTTGCGCACCTGCTCGACCATCCGGCGGTGGGCGACCTGGACGAGCCAGCCCCGCGGATTGCCGGGCAGGCCTTCCCCCGGCCACTGGGCGAGGGCGTCGAGCATCGCCTCCTGGACCGCGTCCTCGGCGGCGTCGAAGTCTCCGAAACGCCGGGTGAGCAGGCCGACGACCTGCGGCGCGAGTTCGCGCAGCAGGTCGTCGACGGCCGGATCGTCCAACGGTCAGAAGTCCTCCGGCGGGCCCGACATCACCTGGCGTACCTCGATCGGCATGTTCAGCGGCTTACCGCCGGGGCCGGGCGCGGCCGAGAAGCCCGCGGCGATCTCGATCGCCCGCTCCGCGCTCTCGCAGTCGAGGATCCAGTAGCCGACCAGGAACTCCTTCGTCTCGGGAAAGGGCCCGTCGGTGACGACGGTGGCGCCGCCGGCGCCGGCCCGCACGATCCTGGCCTGGTCCGGCTCGGCCAGTCCCTGCGCCTCCACGAACTCCCCGGCCTCGACGAGCTTGGCGTTCGTCTCGTGCATGAACGCGATGTGGTCCTTGATGTCCTGCGGGGGCCAGGTGTCCATCGGCGGGAGATTGCTCAACTGGTTGAACTGCATCAGCAGCATGTACTTCATGTTCCACTCCCTGTACTGCGTGCACGCCCTCGCGGGCGATCTCACGCGGTTCTCGCTTGGCTCTCACCCGTTGGTCGAAGCACGTCCTCGCACTCTCGACATCCTGGCGGGCGTACGCGGAAAAAAATCCACGGAGGTCCGTACGGCGCGTCCGCCCATCGTGCCGTCCGCCCACCGTGCCGTCCGCCTGTCCTGCCGTCCGCCTGTCCTGCCGGGCGGTCGCGGTCCGCCCGTCGTGCCGGGTGGTCGCGGTCCGCGCGGCCCCGGGTCGGTTCCGCCCCGGGGCCGTGTGTGGCGGGAGTCGCGTGGATCGGGGACGACATCGGGAACGAAACTGTCGGTCCCCGGTGGGAGGCTGAGTTCCTGCCGCGCCCCGGGTGTCCTTCTGACGGGACGGCTCCGCGTCACGCGGGCCGGGCGGCCCAGGAAGCCGACCCCCGACCTCGGAGATCACGAAGATGACAGATTCCACGCTGCGAGCCGGGCTCGACCGGCTGCACGAGGCGATGGCGGCCCGCGTCGCGAAGGGTGAGCTGCCCGGTCTGGTGACCCTCGTCGCACGCGGAGACGAGACGCACGTCGACGCGATCGGGACGACGACGTTCGGCGGTGACGAGCCGATGCGTCGCGACACGATCTTCCGTGTCGCGTCGATGACGAAGCCGGTCCTCGCCACGGCGGTGATGACGCTGGTCGAGGAGGGCAGGCTGGCGCTCGACGAGCCGGTCGACCGGCTGCTTCCCGAGCTGGCCGACCGCCGGGTGCTCAGGCGGATCGACGGCCCGCTCGACGACACGGTGCCCGCCGTCCGCCCGATCACGGTCGAGGACCTGCTGACGTTCCGCCTGGGGTACGGCGTGCTGATCGAGCCCCCCGCCGCCCCGGCGGACCCCACCGCCGATCCGCTTTTTCCCGCCGTCGACCCGCCCTATCCCGTCGTCGAGGCGGCCAAGGAGCTGCGGCTGGTCACCGCGGATCCCGACCCTCGCACGCCGCACGACCCCGACGAGTGGATCAGGCTCTTCGGGACGCTCCCGCTGATGCACCAGCCCGGCGAGACATGGCAGTACAACGTCGGCTCGCTCGTGCTGGGCGTCCTGGTCGCCCGCGCCTCCGGTCTGCCGCTGGAGGACTTTCTCAGGAACCGTCTCTTCGAGCCGCTGGGCATGATGGAGACGGGCTTCTCCATGCCCGCCGAGCACCTCCACCGGCTCCCGGAGCACTACATGACCGATCCCCGGACCGGGAGGATGGAGCCGCAGACGCTGACCGCCCGGGAGGAGTGGACCAGGCCTCCGGCGTTCCCCTCGGGCGCGGCGGGCCTGCTGTCGACCGTCGACGACTACCTCGCCTTCGCCCGCCTGCTGCTGGCCAAGGGGGTCCACGGCGGTGAGCGGCTGCTGTCGGAGAGGTCGGTCGAGCTGATGACGACCAACCACCTGACACCGCGGCAGACGGCCGACGGCGGCTTCGTGCTCGGCGGCCGCGGCTGGGGATACGGCGTGGCCGTCGCCACCGAGCCCGACGAGGTGTCGTCCGTTCCCGGCCGCTACGGCTGGGATGGCGGCTACGGCACCGTGTGGTTCAACCACCCCGGCCGGGACCTCGTCGTGATCGCCATGACGCAGGTCTCCGACTTCCTTTTCAACGGTTCGGTGGCCGACCTCGGAACGCTGGAACCCGGTTCGTGACGGGGAGACGCCGCCCGGCGGCGCCGGGGAGGTCGGTGAGTTCGATACGAGAAGGTCAGGACGTACGCGGGGGGATCACCTTCACGCGGTCGTGGTCGCGCCCAGGAGGTGCAGGATGTGGCGGCGCTGGACGCGCAGCTCCGCCTCGTCGGTCTGCCGGGGTCTGGGCGCGGTGATCGGGAGGTCGGCGAGAACGCGCGCGGGGCGGTCCGACAGCACGATCACGCGGTCGGCCAGGCGCAGCGCCTCGTCCACGTCGTGCGTGACGAGGATCGCGGTGAAGCGCCTGCCGAGCCAGAGGTTCAGCAACTCCCGCTGCATCGCCAGGCGGGTCGGCGTGTCGAGCCCGCCGAGCGGCTCGTCGAGCAGCAGCACCTCTGGCTCGTTCACCAGGGCGCGGGCGAGGGCGGCGCGCTGCGCCATGCCGCCGGACGGCCGGCCGGGGTAGGCGTCGGCGAGCGCGTCGAGACCGACCAGCTCCAGCGCGGCGCCGACCCGGTCGTGGTGCTCGCGCGGCCTGCCTCTCACCTGCGGACCGATCTCGACGTTGCGGCGGACCGTACGCCAGGGGAACAGGGGCGGATCCCGGAGTACCAGCGCCCTGCTCGGATGGGGGCCCCTGATCGGCCTGCCGTCGGCGCGCAGCCGTCCCCGGGTGGGTCTCTCCAGGCCCGCGAGCAGCCGTAGCAGGGTGGACTTGCCGCTGCCGCCGGGCCCCATCACGGCGGCGAACTCCCCGGGACCGACCGACAGCGTCAGGTCGTCGAGCACCGGCAGCGGCCTGTGGCCCAGCGCGTACTCGTGGCCGAGGCCCATGACGCGGATACCGGCGGAACCGCCGGGGGTGCCCTCTCCCGCCACCCACCGGTCTTCCGTCACGGGGTGCGTCATGTGATCAGGCTACGCACACCCCCCTGGATTTACAAGTTTTCCTACCAGTTTAATTGGTATTTGAGCCGCCGCGGCCCACCGGCGTATCGAGGAACGCGCCGCCGTCGGCAAGATCATCCTGATCCCCTGACGGCCCGCTCAGTGGTTCGGCCGGAAGGCGGCCATCGGGATGGGCAGCCAGGTGGGGCGGTTGCGGGCCTCGTAGGTGACCTCGTAGACGGCCTTGCTCAGCTCCAGGGCACGCAGCAGGACGGCGTCCTTGGCGTGTACGCTGCCGCCGCCCGCCGAGTAGCCCGCCAGGAAGGACGAACGGTTCAGCTCGGCCCATTCTGCGGCCCTGGGCAGCAGCTCCTCGGCCCGCGGATTGCCGGCCAGCAGGTGGCGGGCGGCGTAGTCGAAGGAGCGGAGCATCCCGGCCACGTCGCGCAGCGGGGAGGACAGGGCGCGGCGCTCGGCCAGCGGCTGGCCGGGCTCGCCCTCGAAGTCCAGGACGACCCAGTCGGTGGTCGTGCGCATCACCTGGCCGAGGTGGTAGTCGCCGTGGACGCGCTGGACCGGGATCTCCGGGACCACGTCGGCGACCCGCTGGTAGGCCTCCTCGACCACCCGCGCGTGCTCGGCCAGGCCGGGCACCTCGGTGATCGCCTGGTTGAGGCGCCGGCGCTGGTCCTCGACCATCTGCTTGACGTCCTGGGACTCCATGACGTCGGTGGGGAAGGCGGTGGCCAGCTCGTGGTGGACCTCGGCGGTCGCGACGCCCAGCCGGTAGGACTCGGAGCTGAAGTCGCCGCCCGCCTCCGCGGCCGAGGGTTCCATCGAGGCGTACAGGTCGCGGACGCTGGTCAGGGCCAGGGCCCAGCCGTCGTTGGCGGTGGCGAGGAACTCCTGGGTCATCGCCAGGGTGGTCGGCTCGCCGTCGAGGTCGATCTCGATCCAGCCGTACGGCTGCGCGATGTGCCCCGCCCCGTGCCGCGCCAGCGCGGTGACGATCTCCAGCTCGGGGTTGACGCCGGGGATGAGGCGGCGGAACAGCTTGCAGATGTAGGTCTCGCCGTACACCAGCGAGGTGTTGGACTGCTCCGCGCCGAGCACCAGGCTGCGCAGCGAGGTGTCGATCTCGGTCCCCTCCATGCGGCGGAAGCGGAGCGGGCCGAGATCACGGTTCTCGGCCATCCCCCGCAGCAGGGTCTGGGTGAGGTCGGGGTCGTAGACGGCGTCGTAGTAGCCGTCGCCGATCCGGGCGTGGCTGAGGCGCCCGTCCGTCTCGCCCTCCGTGCCGAGCAGGAGCTGGTAGCGGTCGCGCTCCCCGGCCTGCCGTACCGAGATGATCAGGTGGCGCAGGCCGGGACGGAGCTGGAGGTCGGATTCGATCTCCAGCTCGTCGATCGGGCGCCCCTTACCGGCGAACCATCGTTGATGGGTGATCCAGCCGGAAAGGAGCTCCGTCAACACGGCTTTACGCCTCCTGGGATGCGGGTGGCAGGGTGAACCAATAGAACCCATGCCCAGGAAGCGTCAAAAGATACGGAAGTTCGCCAATCGGCGGGAACGGAACTCCGCCCATCGTCTCGACGGGCACCGATCCCTCGAAGCGGCGCAGGTCCAGCTCGACCGGCTGGGGGAAACGCGACAGGTTGTTGACGCACAGCATCCGGTCGTCGCCCAGCTCGCGCACGTAGGCGAGGACGCTGGGGTTGGAGGAGTTCAGCTCGGTGAACGCCCCGAGGCCGAAGACCGGGTGACGCTTACGGATGTCGATCATGCGCTTGGTCCAGTGCAGCAGCGACCCGGAGCTCTTCTGCTGCGCCTCGACGTTGATCGCCTGGTAGCCGTAGATCGGGTCCATGATGATCGGGAGGTACAGCCGGCCCGGGTCGGCCTGGGAGAAGCCCGCGTTGCGGTCGGGACTCCACTGCATCGGGGTGCGCACGCCGTCGCGGTCGCCCAGCCAGATGTTGTCGCCCATCCCGATCTCGTCGCCGTAGTAGAGCACGGGCGAGCCGGGCAACGACAGCAGCAGCGCGGTGAACAGCTCGATCTGGTTGCGGTCGTTCTCCAGCAGGGGGGCGAGCCGCCGCCGGATGCCGACGTTGGCCCGCATCCGGGGGTCCTTGGCGTACTCCGAGTACATGTAGTCGCGCTCGTCGTCGGTCACCATCTCCAGCGTCAGCTCGTCGTGGTTGCGCAGGAAGATGCCCCACTGGCAGTTCTCCGGGATCTTCGGCGTCTGGGCCATGATCTCCGAGATCGGGTAGCGCGACTCCCGCCGCACCGCCATGAAGATGCGCGGCATCAGCGGGAAGTGGAAGGCCATGTGGCACTCGTCGCCGCCGGTCGCGGGGTCGCCGAAGTACTCGACCACGTCCGCCGGCCACTGGTTGGCCTCGGCCAGCAGTACCCGGTCGGGGTAGATCCGGTCGACCTCGGCCCGGATCCGCTTGAGGTACTCGTGGGTCTTGGGCAGGTTCTCGCAGTTGGTCCCGTCCTGCTCGAACAGGTAGGGGATGGCGTCCATCCGGAACCCGTCGATGCCGAGGTCCAGCCAGAACCGCAGCACCTCCAGCATCGCGTCCTGCACGTCCGGGTTCTCGTAGTTGAGGTCCGGCTGGTGGGCGAAGAAGCGGTGCCAGTAGTACTGCTGGCGCACCGGGTCGTAGGTCCAGTTGGACGACTCGGTGTCGACGAAGATGATCCGGGCGTCCTTGTAGAGCTCGTCGTCGTCGTTCCAGACGTAGAAGTCGCCGAACGGCCCCTCCGGATCGTGGCGGGAGGCCTGGAACCAGGGGTGCTGGTCGCTGGTGTGGTTCATCACCAGGTCGGCGACGACGCGCATGCCCCGCTTGTGGGCCTCGTCGACCAGCTTGACGAAGTCTCCCAGGTCTCCGAACTCCGGCAGGATCTTCATGAAGTCCGCGATGTCGTAACCGCCGTCGCGCAGCGGTGACTCGTACAGGGGCAGCAGCCAAAGGCAGTCCACGCCGAGCCACTGGAGATAGTCCAGCCTGTCGATCAGACCGCGGATGTCTCCGGTGCCGTCTCCGTTGGAGTCGGCGAATCCCCGGATGAGCACCTCGTAGAAGACCGCGCGCTTGAACCAGTACGGGTCGCGCGGCTTCTCCTCGTCGAAGGTGTTCGGAATTGGCTCAGGTACCTGACTCACCAGTGGACTCCCCGCTGTTTGCCGGTATGCGTACCCGGCCGGCTCACCGCTGGTTCGCCGTGGCACGCAGAGTGAAGATGTGTGCTGAGTGGATATGAGGATCGAGGCGCACGTAGTTGGACTGTCGCCAGTGGTAGCTCTCACCGGAGAGTTCGTCGTCCACGACGAACTCGGCGTTCCAGTCGAGACCCAGGGCGGGCATGTCCAGCGAAACCGTCGCCTCGTGGGTGTGGTGCGGATCGAGGTTCACGACAGTCAGGACCACGTCGCCCTGGCCGTGCCGTCGTGTGGCCGTGTCATAGGCGCCGGGCAGCCGCTTGGAGAAGCAGACGATGTCCGGATGGTCGACGCTGTGGAATCGTAGGTTACGCAGTTCCTGGAGCGCCGGGTGTGCTCTTCGCAACAAATTAAGTTGCGTGATCAGAGGCGCCAGGCTACGGCCCTCTCGTTCAGCCTCGACCCAATCGCGAGGTCTGTACTGATATTTCTCGCTATCTAGGTATTCTTCACTACCGGGTCGAACCGGGACATTCTCCGCAAGTTCATAGCCCGCGTAGACACCCCACGTCGGCATCGACATCGCCGCGAGAATGGCTCTAATCCTGAATGCCGCGACTCCCCCGTGTTGGAGGTATTCGTGGAGAATGTCCGGTGTGTTAACGAACACATTCGGCCGCAGGAAGTTCGAGGTCCGGTGGGAGAGCTCGGTGAAATACTCCTCGATCTCCGGCCGGGTGTTGCGCCAGGTGAAGTACGTGTAGGACTGGTGGAAGCCGACCTTGGCCAGCGCGTGCATCATCGGGGGCCGGGTGAAGGCCTCGGCCAGGAACAGCACGTCCGGATCGGTCGAGGCGATGTCGGCCGTCAGCCGCTCCCAGAACTCCACCGGCTTGGTGTGCGGGTTGTCGACCCGGAAGATCCGCACGCCGTGGTCCATCCACAGCCGCACCACCCGCTTGACCTCGGCGTAGATCCCCTCGGGGTCCTTGTCGAAGTTCAGGGGGTAGATGTCCTGATACTTCTTCGGCGGGTTCTCGGCGTAGGCGATCGAGCCGTCGGCGCGGATGTTGAACCACTCCGGGTGCTCCCTGACCCAGGGGTGGTCGGGCGCGCACTGCAGGGCCAGGTCGAGGGCGATCTCCATGCCCAGCTCGCGGGCCTTGGCCACGAAGGCGTCGAAGTCGTCGAAGGTGCCGAGGTCGGGGTGGATGGCGTCGTGCCCGCCCTCCTCCGAGCCGATCGCCCAGGGCGAGCCGGGATCGTACGGCTCGGGCGTCAGGGTGTTGTTGCGGCCCTTGCGGAAGCTGTGCCCGATCGGGTGGATCGGGGGCAGGTAGACGACGTCGAAGCCCATCCTGGCGACGGCGGGCAGCCGGCTCGCGGCGGTCTTGAAATTTCCGGACTTGGGAGCGGCGTCCCGGTCGACGATCGCCCCCTCGGAGCGCGGGAAGAACTCGTACCAGGACCCGAACAGCGCCCTGCGCCGGTCGACCTTGACCACCCGCCTGGCGGAGCGGGTCACCAGCTCGCGCAGCGGGTGCGCCCGCAGCAGCTCGGCCGTCTCGGGAAGCCGGGCGACCGCGTATCGGGCACGGGGGTCGAGGTTCTTGTCGCGCAGCTTGGCGGCCACCGCCTGCAGCGCGGCCCGGTGCCCGCACACGGGGGCCTGCGCGGTCTTCCCCCGCGACGTCGCCGAGGCCGCCGCCGCCTTGGCGCCCCTGCCCGAGGCCCGGCCGGCCGGCGTCCCGGTCCCGGTGCCCCTGCCGCCCTGGGACGCGCAGTCGGCGGGCCGTACGGCCTTGGCGGCACGGTCGAAGAGCCGGGCGCCCTCCTCGCACATCAGCTCGGCGTCCAGGTCACGCGGGATCTTGATGCCCGCGTCGTGCAGCCAGGTGGCCATCGGGTCGCCCCAGGCCTCGACGCGGAAGTGCCACTCGCCCTCGGCCGGCAGCGTCACCTCGACACCCCAGCGGTCGGTGCCCGGTGCCAGCTCGCGCATGGGCAGCAGCGGGCCGCGCACGCCGTCCGGTCCCGTCAGCACGGCACCGGCGGCCACCGCGTCGTGTCCCTCGCGGAACACGGTCGCGGTGATCTCGAAGGTCTCACCCGCGGCCGCCTTGGCGGGGTAGCGCCCGCACTCGACCGTAGGCTGGATGTCCTGGATTGGAATTCGTCCGATCATCGCGTCTCAAGGTAGCGACGGCACGCCCGGTGCCGCCGAAAAAGTCGACAAGAAAAGATCTTCGCTTCTTCAAAACGCCCCCCGGTCACCGGCCTGGGGGCAGGGTGGGGCCCTGTCTCCGCGTGGACGGCCGATTTCCCAGGGGCGGGGCGTCGCGACCCATAGATGCGTTGCCCCAATAGTCCATCTTCATGCGTGTAGGTGGAAGAGTGCGGGACGTCTTACCGTTCGGCGAGTTGTTCTCATCTCGACTAACTCCTCCCTGGCGTGTTTGGAGCCGATTGATAGCGGTGAGGGGGAGACGCGTGAGTGTCCGGGTCGCCGTCGTGGCGCTGAGTAACTAGGGTCTGGCAGCGTGAGAGCAATCCGTAGGTTCACCGTCCGCACCGTTCTTCCACCGGAGCTGGCCGCCCTCGGCGAGCTTGTGCACAATCTGCGTTGGTCATGGCACCCCGAAACCCTTGACCTCTTCGCCGAAGTGGATCCGGACATATGGCAGCGGGTCGGCCACGACCCGGTCGCCCTGCTCGGCGCCGTTGACGCGGGACGCCTCCGCAAGCTGGCCTCCGACCGTCGTTTCCTCAGGCGGGTCGCCGACGCGGCCGACGACCTCCGCGAATACATGACCGCGCCCCGCTGGTACCAAACCATTCCCGACGCTCCAGCGGCCGTCGCCTACTTCTCCCCCGAGTACGGCATCGCCGCCGCGCTGCCCCAGTACTCCGGCGGCCTGGGCATCCTGGCGGGCGACCACCTCAAGGCCGCCAGCGACCTCGGCGTGCCGATCCTCGCCGTCGGTCTGCTGTACCACCACGGCTACTTCACCCAGTCCCTCTCCCCGGAGGGGTGGCAGCTGGAGCACTACCCCTCCCTCGACCCGGGCGGGCTGCCGCTGACCCTGCTGAAGGAGCAGGACGGCACGCCGGTCCGGATCGCGATCGGCCTGCCCGACCGGCGCACCCTGCACGCCCAGGTGTGGGTGGCCCAGGTCGGCCGGGTCCCGCTGCTGCTGCTCGACTCGGACGTCGCGGAGAACGACCCCGCAGCCCGCGACGTCACCGACCGCCTGTACGGCGGCGGCACCGACCACCGCCTGATGCAGGAGCTGCTGCTGGGCATCGGCGGCGTCCGGGCGATCCGGGCCTACTGCCGTGTCACCGGCCATCCCGAGCCCGAGGTCTTCCACACCAACGAGGGCCACGCCGGCTTCCTCGGCCTGGAGCGCATCCGCGAGCTGACCGAGGCCCGGCTCTCCTTCGACGAGGCACTGGAGGCGGTCCGCGCCGGGACGGTCTTCACCACCCACACCCCCGTCCCCGCCGGGATCGACCGCTTCCCGGCCGAGATGATCGCCCGCCAGTTCGGGGGCGACAACACCTGGCCGACGGTCCCGGTCGACCGCATCCTGGAGCTCGGCTCCGAGGACGAGCCCGGCAAGTTCAACATGGCCGCGATGGGCATGCGCCTGGCCCAGCGGGTCAACGGGGTCTCCGAGCTGCACGGCGAGGTCAGCCGGGAGATGTTCCAGGGCCTGTGGCCGGGCTTCGACACCGAGGAGGTCCCGATCGGGTCGATCACCAACGGCGTGCACGCGCCGACCTGGGTCGGCCGCGAGATCATGGAACTGGCCGGACGGGAGCTGCCGACCCTGGTCGAGCGGGCCCAGGGCTGGGAGGGTGTCAACAAGATCTCCGACGTGGACGTCTGGGGGATCAGGGGCAGGCTGCGGGCCCGCCTGGTCGAGGCGGCCAGGAAACGGCTGCGGGAGTCCTGGCTCGCCAGGGGCGCCTCGCGCGCCGAGCTGGGCTGGATCGACGACGCCCTCGACCCCGACGTGCTGACCATCGGCTTCGCGCGCCGGGTGCCCTCCTACAAGCGGCTCACCCTGATGCTGAACGACTCCGAGCGACTCCGCGAGCTGCTGCTCGACCCGGACAAGCCAGTCCAGATCGTGATCGCGGGCAAGGCGCACCCGGCCGACGAGGGCGGCAAGAAGCTCATCCAGCAGATCGTGAAGTTCACCGACGAGGAGGACGTCCGGCACCGCATCGTCTTCCTGCCCGACTACGACATGGCCCTGGGCCAGCTGCTCGTCCAGGGCTGCGACGTGTGGATGAACAACCCGCTGCGCCCGCTGGAGGCGTGCGGTACCTCCGGGATGAAGGCCGCGCTGAACGGCGGGCTCAACCTGTCCATCCGCGACGGCTGGTGGGACGAGTGGTACGACGGCACCAACGGCTGGGCCATCCCCACCGCGGACGGCGTCGCCGACCACGACCGCCGTGACGAGCTGGAGGCCAACGCGCTCTACGACCTGATCGAGCACGAGGTGGCCGACCGGTTCTACGATCGCGCCTCGGACGGCCTGCCGCTGCGCTGGCTGGAGATGGTCCGGCACACCCTCACATCGCTGGGCCCCAAGGTCCTGGCGGGGCGGATGCTGCGCGACTACGTGATCGGCCTGTACGCCCCGGCGGCCGGGTCCGCGCGGGCCCTGTCCGCCGACGCCTACGAACCGGCCAAGCACTTCGCCGCCTGGAAGCTCCGGGTCCACCAGGCATGGCCGGGGGTGCGGGTCGAGCACGTCGAGGCCTCGAACCTGGGCGACACCCCCGAGGTCGGGGCGTCCCTGGAGCTGCGGGCGACCATCGCCCTGGGCGAGCTGCAGCCCTCGGACATCCGGGTCCAGGCCGCCTACGGCCTGGTGGGGCTCCACGACGAACTGGTCGGCCCGGCCTACGCCGACCTGACCCTGGAGACGGAGGCCGACGACGGCAAGGCGGTCTTCGCCGGGGCGGTCCCGCTGGATCGCACCGGCTCCTTCGGCTACACCGTCCGGGTGGTGCCCCACCACCCGCTCGTGGCCTCGACCGCTGAGCTGGGCCTGATCGCGGTCCCCGAGGAGCCCGTCGGCATGACGAACGGCACCCTGCGCTGAGCGACGGCGCCTCCGGCCGGATCCGGAGCGGGAAATCCCCTTTTCCCGCTGGATCGGCGCAGGGTGATGCTTTACTGACGCTTGGTGGTCCCGCGGACGGCCGCCTCCTCCGAGGGGGAGCGGCCGGACGGGGCCCACGTGCCGATGAGAATCGGGTCGACTCCGCCTAAAGATTTCTCGCCGCGGAGGCCTTTTTGAAAGCACGGGGCCGGCGCTCGGAGCGCCGGCCGTAACCCGGGCTGGAGAGGCGGTCTCACGATGAGCGATCCGGTCGTTCTCGCCATGGTGGCGGGCGCGGTCAGGCTGGTGCTGTTGATGATCCTGTACCGCGTGCGCCCGCTCGACGAGGGCGAGGCACGCGGTCAGGTCACGGTGGTGCGGGTCCAGGCGGGAGCGGGGCCCGTGATCATTGATCACAGGACGGGCGGGGGGACGCTGGTCGTGTGTCTCCAGGGGTCCTCGGCGTCCGGCCTCCGGCGGAGGGGCGAACGATGACCGAGCAGAACGTCGCGCGATCGGACCCGGCCGGGTTCGAGGAGTTCTACGAGAAGACGTCGGCACGCATGCTCACCCGGGCGACCATGATCTGCGGGAGCACGCAGGACGCCGAGGACGCCATGGCGGAGGCCTACCTGGAGGCCTTCAGGCGCTGGGACCGCGTCGGCGGCTACGAGCCGAGGGCGGCCGAGAAGTGGGTCCACACCACGATGCAGCGGCGGTGGTGGAAGACGGCGGCCCGGCGCAGGCGGCGCGAGACGGGCGAGCTGAGGGTGCCGGTGCGGCCGTGCTCGTCTCCCGAGCAGACGGCCGAGGTCACGATGGTCCTCGGCGCCCTGTCGGCGCTGAGCGAGCGCGAGCGGATCGTGGTCCTCGCCCACTGCGTCTACGGCCTGTCGCAGAAGGAGGTCGCCGACAGGCTCGGCGTCAGGAGCGCGCTGGTGGCCGTGTACCTCTTCCAGGCGCGCCGCAAGCTGGAGCGGCTGCTGGGACTGGCGAGGCCGCCGAAGGAACCCGGCGAGCGGTTCACCCGCCTGCCCGGCCTGTTCGGTGCCGACGGGCACGCCCACCTCGACGATCCGCTCGTCGCGCTCCTGCGCACCGCCTGGGGCTGGCTCCGCGAGGCGTTCGAGGCCGAAGCGGAGTCGGGATCCGGCGCGGACTCCGGGACCGGAACGGGGTCCGGGACCGAAACGGGATCCGGGACCGGCACAGGATCCGAAACGGGGTCCGGGATCGACACGAGGTCCGAAACGGGCTCCGAAACCAGGTCCGGATCGAGGGGCGGCATGAGGTCAGGAGCGAGGCCGGAAGCGAGGTCAGGAGCGAGGTCGGAAGCGAGGGCCGGGGGCGGGGGAGCGGACGGGAGCGGGGTCGGGCGGGTCCGCCGCGTGATCGTCTCGGCGTCCCGCGCCTACGGCGGGCGGGAACGGCCGTGATCCTGCTGCGCGCGCTCCTGGCGCTCGGGCTGCTCGTGGGCCTGTACCTGCTCTGCCTGGTGCTCGTGGTCGTCGATCTCGGCCTCGTCGTCCTGATCGTGTGGGACTCGATCTCCCTGGGCAGGCCGCTGTCGGGCGGCGTGGTGATGATGGCGATGACCCTCATCCCCACGTTCTGGGTGCTGCGCGGCCTGTTCTCCTCCGACACGGGTGCGGGACCCGACCCGCACGTCGTACCGGTCTCCCCCGAACAGGTGCCGGACCTGTGGGCCACCGTCAGGGAGCTGGCCGGGGAGGTGGGCACCCGTCCTCCCTCGGCCATCCTGCTCACCGGCGAGGTCAACGCCCAGGTGGCCGAGGAGACGAGACTCCTCGGCCTCGTCGGCGGGACGCGGCGCCTGTACGTCGGGCTGCCGCTGCTGGCCGGGCTCTCGGCCGGTGAGCTGCGCGCGGTGCTCTGCCACGAGCTGGGGCACTACGCGCACGCGCACACCAGGCTCGGCGCCGTCACCTACCGGGGCCACCTCGCGCTGCGGGCCACCCTCGACCGGCTCGAACGCTCGCGGCGGCCCGTCCCCGGCGTGCGCGGCCCCCGGCAGTCGAACGTCCCGGTCTCCTGGATCTGGTGGCCCTTCCTCGGCTACGCCCGCCTGTACTTCTGGCTCTCCTCGGCCGTCAACCGGCGGCAGGAGCTCCAGGCGGACGCCGCCGCGGCCCGGGGCGTCGGCGCGGAGGTCACGGCCGAGGCGCTGCGGCGCTCCACCGTCGTCCTGCCCGTCGCGTGGGGCGAGTTCCGGGTCCGTCACCTGGATCCGATGCGCGCCGGGGGACGTGTCCCGGACGATGCCCTGGCCGCGTTCGCGGCCGTGCTCGCCGCGCCCGGCTACCGTGACAGGCTGGAGGAGCTGAGGCGGTTCCCGCCTTCTCCGCCTCCCTTCCGTTACGACTCCCACCCCAGCCTGGACCGGCGGCTGCGGGCGCTCGGCGTACCCGGCACGGCCGACGGCCCGGCGGAGGGACGCGACCCGGTCCCCGCCGCCGAGACCCTGGCCCGCCCGGGGCCGGATCCGGGGGCGGTACGGCGCTGCCTGTTCCCCGGTGTCTCCGGCACGCCGGACACGGTCCCGTGGGAGGAGTGGCTGGAGTCGGCGGCCGAGATCCGGGCGACGGAGCCGGTCGCGCGGCTCGTACGGGCCGCGCACAAGGTCGGCGGCAGCGCGCGGCCGGCGCTGGCGACGGTCCTGGACCTGCTGGCCCGCGGCCGGGGCGGACGTCTTTCGGCGTACCTGGCCGACGCCGTCGTTCCCGAGGAGGACGGGCCCGACGAGTCCGCCGGGGGAGTCCCGAGGGGGAGTGGGGAGACCGCGGGGAAGGACGCGCGGGAGGACTCTCCCCGGCTCGACGTCGCGCTGTTCGCGCTGGTCGGCCAGGCGCTGGTCGCCCGGGGGCGGGCCCGCTGGGAGGTGACCTGGAGCGAGGAGGGCAGCCTGGTCTGGAGCCCGTCGGGGGTCCTGGCCGCGGCGGGCGGCACCGTCGGGGAGATCCGCGACCTCGTGACGGCGGCGGCCGGCGGCGACCTCTCCGCGGTCAGGCGGCTGCGGCTGCGCCTGCACGCGCTCGGGGTCGACCCGGGAGCCCGGCTCGACCAGGACGCGGAGGGGATCCGGCGGAACGCGGCGCCCGTCGGGACGATCAGCGTCACCCCCGTCGTCGACGCCGAGGAACAGCGGGAGGGCCGCGGGCAGTTCCGGATACGCCTGGCCGCCGCCCTGCTGATAGGCGGGCTGTTCCTGGCGACCGTCGTGCCCCTGCCCTTCGAGCGGGAGCCGGCCGGGCCCGCGGGCGTCCCGGTGAACCTCGGGAGGACGACACAGCCGACGGAGGTGTGGCCGGGCGACCGTCCCCTGCCGTTGCCGTCCCTGTCCCCCTTCGGCTCCGGTCTCGGCGGCGGGTGGACCTCTCCGGCGTATCCCGGGCCGATCTCCTCGGCATACCCGCTGGACGGCCGGTTGCGCGACTTCTACCGCCTGAAGAAGCTCCTGCGGAATACGGACATCGGGCGTCGCCTCGACCTCGGCGAGGTCGGCGGATCCCTGGCCCGGCGGAAGCGGCGGTGAACCGGTCCTCCCCGGTGCCGTCCATACCTCTCTTATCGGGCAAAACGTATTAACGGAGCGTCACGTATCAGTTCCTTTCCGTCGTGGAGCGGGAATGGCTAAAGGACCGACAAGCAGCAGAGTCCGGAGAGAACATTGAACGCCTGGACGTTCGAAGGTCAGCCCGGCGCGCTGGGGGACAGCGCGGTGACCCTGGTCGAGGGCGGGTCCTTCTGCGTGTGCGCGCACAGCGGGGACATCCTGCAGGGCGGCGCGCAGGGGGTCTACCACGCCGACACCCGGCTGCTGTCGCGCTGGGAGCTGCGGGTGGACGAGACTCCGGTCGAGCCGCTCCGGGTGCTCACGGGCGAGCCGTACCACGCGACGTTCGTCGGCAGGGCGGTACCGCGTCCGGGGCGGGCCGAGAGCAGCCTGCTGGTGATCAGGGACAGATACGTCGGCGGCGGTCTCCGCGAGGACCTGATCCTGCGCAACCTGTCGGAGGAGCCCGCCGGATGCGTGGTCGACATCCACGTCGGCTCCGACGTGGCCGATCTGTTCGAGGTGAAGTCGGGCCGGATCAGGCACGTGGCCGACGTGGAGATGACAGCCGACCGGGCGGGACTGCTGATCTTCTCGGCCACCAGGTCGCGCGGGACCAGGGTGATCACCGATCCCGCGCCGTTCGCCGTGCCCGGCGTGCTCATCTTCCGGGTCGTCGTCCCCGCGCGGGGGGAGTGGAAGGCGACGCTCCAGGTCAACCCGATCCTGGAGGGGGAGGAGTCGCCCGCCTGGTTCTCCACCCACCACCCGCTCGAACACGCCGAGCCCGCCAGGCGCCGCGCCGACTGGGAACGGCTCAGCCCGTCCGTCACCACCTCCGACCGGACCCTGTCCCAGGTGATCCGCCGCTCGCGGGAGGACCTCGGGGCGCTGCGCCTCTTCGAGCCCGACAGGCCGGACGAACCGCCGACGATCGCGGCGGGCGCCCCCTGGTTCATGACGCTGTTCGGCCGTGACTCGCTGCTGACCTCGTGGATGGCGCTGCCGCTCGACCAGTCCCTCGCGCTGGGCACGCTGCGCCGCCTGGCCAGGCTGCAGGGCAAGGTCGACGATCCGCTCACCGAGGAGGAGCCGGGCAGGATCCTGCACGAGCTGCGCTTCGGCGTGCAGACCGGCGCCTCGCCGCACGGCGGCCACGCCTACTACGGCTCGGTCGACGCCACCCCGCTGTTCGTGATGCTCCTGGGCGAGCTGCGCCGCTGGGGGATGCACGGGCAGGCGGTCGAGGAGCTCATGCCGTACGCCGACGACGCCCTCGAATGGATCACCAGGTCCGCCGACCCGTTCCTGTCCTACCGGCGCAAGACCGACCAGGGCCTGATCAACCAGGGCTGGAAGGACTCCTTCGACGGCGTCAACTTCGCCGACGGCACCCTGGCCCGCCCGCCCATCGCGCTGGCCGAGGTGCAGGGCTACGTCTACGCCGCCTACATCGCGCGCGCCCACTTCGCCCACCAGGCGGGCGACAGCACCCTGGAGGAGGAGTGGAACGCCCGCGCGACGCGCATCCGCGAGGCGTTCAACGAGCGCTTCTGGCTGCCCGACCGGGGCTACTACGCCATCGGGCTCGACGGCGCCGGACGTCCCATCGACAGCCTCGCCTCCAACATGGGGCACTGCCTGTGGACGGGCATCGTCGAGGAGGACAGGGCCGCCTCGGTGGCCGAGCATCTGCTCTCGCCGGAGATGTTCACCGGGTACGGCGTGCGCACCCTGGCCTCCGGCATGGGCGCCTACAACCCCATGAGCTACCACAACGGCTCCGTCTGGCCGCACGACAACGCCCTGGTCGCGGCCGGCCTGATGCGTTACGGCTTCGCCGAAGAGGCCAAGCGGATCGCCTTCGGCCTGCTGGAGGCGGCCGAGGGCTTCGGCTGGCGGCTGCCCGAGCTGTTCTGCGGCTTCGACAGGTCCGAGTTCGCCCGGCCGGTGCCTTACCCCACCTCCTGCTCCCCGCAGGCGTGGGCCGCGGCGGCCCCCATCCACCTCGTCCGCACCCTGCTCCGTCTCGACCCCTGGATCCCCCACGGCCGTGTCTGGCTGGCCCCCGTCGGGCTGGAGAGCCTGCGGGTCACCGGCCTTCCCCTGGACGGCTCCCGCGTCACGATCGAGGTCACCGACTCCGGTGTCTCGGTCACGGGCCTGCCGGAGGGGGTCGCTCTGCTCAACGAGCCGCGCCATCCCACGGCGGCCGCCCTGCGACAGATCCCCTGACAGCTCCATCAGTCGACTCGGATTCTCGGCGGGCCGGACGGCCGTAGGTGAGGTAGAGATGATTGCCGCAAGAGGTGTCGCCGCGTGGCGTGACGCGATGCGCATCGTGATGATCGCTCCCCCCTGGTACGGCGTGCCGCCCCAGGGCTACGGAGGCATCGAGGCGATGCTGGCCGAGCTGGTGGCCGGGCTGTCACGGCGCGGGCACGACATCACCCTGATCGGGGCGGGTCCCGCGGGGACGCCGGCCCACTTCCTGACCACCTACGACCTGCCGCCGTCCGAGCGGGTCGGCGAGTCGATGCCCGAGGTGCTGCACGCCGCCAAGGCGTACACCATGGCCCTCGACATCGAGGCGGACATCGTGCACGACCACTCGCTGGCCGGGCCGCTGACCGCGGCGGCGCGCCCGGTGCCGACCGTGGTCACCTGCCACGGCCCGGTGAACGGCGAACTGGGCGAGTACTACCGGACGCTGGGCGTCGCGGTGTCCGTGGTCGGCATCTCCGAGTCCCAGCGCCGGATCGCCCCCGACCTCAACTGGGCCGGGGTGATCCACAACGCCGTCGAGACCGCCTCCTTCCCCTTCAGGGAGCACAAGGACGACTGGGTGCTGTGGCTCGGCAGGTTCAACGAGGACAAGGGGGCCCACCTGGCCATCGACGTCGCCAGGGCGGCCGGGCGCCGGATCCTGCTGGCGGGCAAGCTCACCGAGCCGCTGGAGCACGCCTACTTCGAGCGGAAGATCAAGCCCAGGCTCGGCCCCGACGCCGAGTATCTCGGGGAGGCCGACACCGCCCGCAAGCGCGAGCTGCTGGCGGCGGCCCGCTGCCTGCTGTTCCCGATCCTCTGGGAGGAGCCGTTCGGCATGGTCATGATCGAGGCCATGGCCTGCGGCACCCCGGTGGTCGCGCTGGGCCGGGGCGCGGTGCCCGAGGTGGTCGTCGACGGGGTCACCGGGTTCGTCCGCGACCGGGCCGAGGAGCTCCCCGAGGCCGTGGAGGCGGCGGGCGCGCTCGACCCGCACGCCTGCCGCTCCCACGTCGCGGGCAACTTCGACGTGGAGGTGATGACCACCGGGTACGAGGGCGTCTACCGCCGGGTGATCGCCACCCTCGACGAGCCCGCCGGGGGAACCCGGGACCTGGTACTGCCCGTCACGTGAGCCGGGCCCTATGTTGGTCTGGCGGTGATTCTCAGGTGATCCTCAGGTGATCCAGGATGATCCTTGTCGGTCCCGCGGTGATGGGAAGTGATCGGTGTGACGGCGCCGCGGCGCCGGTGTGACATGTCGATGTGACGGTTCGACGTGGCGGTGTTCACGTGCCGTGGGCCGTGTGCCAGGGCTCGTGCGCCGCGCTCGCGTGATGACGGTTCCGGCGGAGGGACGACCATGGGTGAGTTCGTACGGGTGGAGAAGGCCGAAGGGGTCGCCACGATCAGGCTCGACCGGCCGAAGATGAACGCCCTCAACCGGCAGGCCCAGGAGGAGATCGCCGAGTGCGCCCGGCGGGTGGACACCGACCCCGAGGTGTACGCCGTGGTGCTCTACGGCGGCGAGCGTGTCTTCGCGGCGGGCGCCGACGTCAAGGAGATGGCGGACATGCCGTACGCCGAGATGGCCGCGCACTCGGCGACGTTGCAGGACTGCTTCACCGCCGTGGCGCGGATCGGCAAGCCGGTCATCGCGGCCGTCACCGGCTACGCCCTGGGCGCCGGCTGCGAGCTGGCCCTGTGCGCCGACATCAGGATCGCGGGCGAGTCGGCCAGGCTCGGCCAGCCGGAGATCCTGCTCGGCATCATCCCCGGCGCGGGAGGCACCCAGCGGCTGTCGCGCCTGGTCGGCCCGGCGAAGGCCAAGGCCCTCATCTTCACCGGGCGGCACGTGTCCGCGGACGAGGCGCTGCGGATCGGCCTGGTCGACGCCGTCGTCCCCGACGCCGACGTGCACACCGAGGCCCTCGCCTACGCCTCCCGGTTCGTCGGCGGCCCCGCCCTGGCGCTGCGCGCCGCCAAGCAGGCCGTCGACCGCGGCCTGGAGGTCGACCTGGACAGCGGCCTGGAGATCGAGCGCCTGCAGTTCTCCGCGCTGTTCGCCACCGAGGACGCCAGGAACGGCATGCGCGCCTTCGCCGAGAAGGCCCAGGCGAAGTTCATCGGCCGCTGAGCGGTCACCGAACGGCGGCTGAACGGTAACGAGTGGTCACCGGGCGGCCCGGCCGTCCGGCCCTCCGGACGGCCGCCGTCCGGCTCCGGCGGGCTTCGCGGGGCCGGTCAGCGGCCTTGGAACCCGTGGAACGGGCGGGCCCGGCGGAGCGTGGGAATGCCGGGAGGCCGTCATGGTAGATCATGCTTTGCCGGTATGGTGCGGGAATATGGTGCGGTTGTGGACGCGCGCGCTGATCCCTGTCCGGTTGCGGCGCGCGGCGCGTGGATGGTTCGACTCCCGATACATCTCCCGGGCCGACCATCGGCAGGACATCAAGGACGCGCTCTGGGCGGTCCAGACGCTGGGCCGGGAGGTCACCGCGCTGCGCGCCGAGGTCGAGACGCTCCAGAGGAAGGTGGCTGGGACCGGTCCCGACCAGGCCCAGGTGAAGCGCTGGGACGACGCCCACCGGCTGGCGCAGGAGACCGCGGTCGCCATGGACCAGGTGCTCCAGAACGAGGTGCTGCTCTGGCAGGCCGTCGAACGGCTGCCGGGCGGTGCCGCACCGGCCTCCGCCCCCGTCTCCGCCTCCGCTCCGGCGGGCGCCGGGCGGGCCGTCGAGCGCCTGCCGGCGATCGTCGCGAGGGCCGGCGGCCACCTGCCGGGGAGCGACGGGAGCGCCGCATGAGGGTGACCTGGACGGCCGACGGCACCGTGCGGCACCTCGTCTTCCGGCTGGACGCCGAGGACTCCATCACCGGGTTCTGCGCCGACGGCCAGCCCCTGAAGCTGGCCACGAACTCCTTCAGGGTCGAGCTGCCGCGCGCGCCGCGCGACATCCACCCCGACCTGTCGGCCCTGGCCGCGTGGACCGTCGTCGCGCCGTGGACACGGCGCGCGATCACCTTCGACCGGCCGATCTCGCCGGAACTGGCCGAGGCCCTCCGCGAGGGCTGGGGGGTCGACGCCGGACCGGTCGGCGCCGCGCCGCGCTCCGGCACCAGGCTGGCGATCTCCTACAGCGGCGGCGCCGACTCGGTCGCCGTGGCCGCGATGCTGCCCGACGCGCCGTTCGTGCACTTCCAGCGGGTCTCCCACCCGCGCGTGCCCAACCGCTGGACCCACTACCGCTCCGACGTCCTGGCCCGGCTGGCCGAGCGGACCGGGCGCGAGCTCACCGTCGTCCGCTCCGACCTGGAGTTCACGCTCGCCGAGCCCCGCCCCGGCTACCCCGAGCACCACGCGGTGGCCGCCGGGGCGCTGCTGCTGGCCGACGAGCTCGACCTCGGCGGCCTCGCCTTCGGCTACGAGCTGGGCTCGCGCTGGCTGGGCGGGGACCGCTACCTGCTCAGATACACCCCGGACAACCCGATGTGGGCCCCGCGCGGCGCGTGGGGCCGCGCCTTCGCCGCCGCAGGGGTGCACATCGTGCTCCCGGTCGGCGGGGTCAGCGAGGCCGTCACCATGCGGCTGGCCCTGGGCTCCGACCTGCGCGCGCAGGTCCGCTGGTGCCTGCGCGGGGTCGACGGCCCCTGCGGCACCTGCGGGAAGTGCCTCTACAAGGAGCTCATCCAGGCCGCCGTCGAACGACGCCCGCTGCGCACCACGATCGGCCCGAAGCGCCCCGTCGCCCGCAAGTGGCAGGAGCCGCCGCCGTACGGCGGGCAGGAGATGATCGAGTACGGCTGCGCCAGGATTCCCGACGTCGAGGGCACGGTCTTCGGCAGGGCGGCGAAGTTCCTCGGCGCGACCGTGGCGTCGACCGCCTGGCTGGAGCGCTGCTACCGGCCGGCCGTCGAGGAGATCCCCGAGCCGTGGCGCAAGCAGGTCCACGACTTCATGGCGGCCGAGGTCGGCTTCATGAACGCCGCCGAGGCGCGCCGGGTCGAGACGTGGGGGACGACGTGAAGGCGTGCGGCCCCCGCCCGTGAACGAGTCCCGAGAACCCCTGAACGAGCGCGAAGAACCACCCGTGAACGAGCGCGAAGAACCCGTGAACGACTCCGAGGAAACAGAGCGGCGCACCGCGAACGGCCCCGGCACGCCGGGCGGGGCACGCGGGATGACCCGCAGGGCGCTGCTGGTCGGCGTGGGCGCGGCGGGCGGGGCCGGGGCGATGTTCGCGGCCATGGGGGCGCTGGGCCTGGCCCCGGAGTCCCACGACTCCCCGCAGCGGGACTTCGTCCCGCCGCAGCCGTCCGACTTCTCCCTCACCGGCAGGGGGGCGGCGAAGGTGGTGATCCTCGGCGCCGGGGTCGCCGGGCTGACCTGTGCCTACGAGCTGGGCAAGGCGGGCTACGACTGCACGGTCCTGGAGGCGGCGGACCGGGTGGGCGGCAGGAACCTCACGCTGCGCGGCGGCGACCGGCTGACCGAGACCGGAGGGCGGCCCCAGACGGCGGCCTTCGGGGAGGGCGTCTACTTCAACGCCGGGGCCGGGCGGATCGCGCCGTGGATGGTCACCATGGACTACTGCCGCGAGCTGGGCGTGCCCATCGAGACGTTCGTCAACAACAACGCCTCCGCCTACGTCTACACGCGGGGCATGACGGCCCCGGTCAGGGCGCGCACCGCCCGCGCCGACATGTACGGCTACGTCGCCGAGCTGCTGGCCAAGGCGAGCGGCGCGGGCGCGCTGAACCGCAGGCTCACCCGGCAGGACCGGGAACGCCTCGCGGAGTTCCTGCGGCGCTTCGGCGACCTCGGCCCCGACCTGGCCTACCGGGGCTCGACGCGCCGCGGCTTCGTGACCTACCCCGGGGTCGACGCGGGCCTCCCCATCGGCGTGCCGCCCTCGCTGGCCCAGGTGTTCGCCGCGGGCATGGGCCGGGCGATCACCATGGACTTCGGCTACGACCAGGCCATGCCCATGTTCCAGCCGGTCGGCGGCATGGACGCGATCGTGACCGCGCTCGCCGCCGCGGTCGGCCGGGACCGGATCAGGACGGGCACGCCCGTCACCGGCCTGAAGAACCTGCCGGACGGAGTCGAGGTGACCCACCGGGGCGGCACGTTCCGCGCCGACTACTGCGTCGCGGCCCTTCCGCCCAACCTGCTCGCCCGCCTCCCGCACAACCTGGGCGCCGAGATCACCGCCGCGCTCGGCACCCCCGTCCCGGTCGCCGCCGGCAAGATCGGCCTGGAGTACGGCAGGCGCTGGTGGGAGATCGAGGACCGCATCTACGGCGGGGTCACCGAGACCGACCTGGACATCACCCACATCTGGTACCCCTCGCACGGCTATCACTCCCGTAGCGGCCTGGTCGTCGGCTACTACAACACCGAGGAGAACGCCGAGCTGTACGGCAGGCTCTCCCACGGCGCACGCCGCGCCCGCGCCCTCACCCAGGGCAAGAAGATCCACGGCGAGAAGTACCGGACGGACCTGCGCTCCAGCGTCTCGATCGCCTGGCACCGGCAGCCGTACCTTGAGGGCGGCTGGGTCCGCTGGCCCTCCTACGAGGGCGGTTTCGCCCTCCTGCAGCGTCCCGCCGGGCGGGTCTACTTCGCCGGTGACTGGCTCACCCACCTGGTCGCCTGGCAGGCCGGGGCCATGGAGTCGGCCAGGAGGACCGTCACCGAGCTGCACGAACGGGTCCTGCGGGCCACCCCGTCCTGAGCGGCGGGCGGCGGCCGTACAGTCTCAGGGACGGTTTCGGACGAACGCGGGGAGACGGCGATGACGATCGGGACACTTGACTGGGTGCGGGCCGGGGAGCGTCTCGACCTGCTGGCCGGACCGGTGGCGCTGGCGGTCGCCGAGCTCGGGGCGCTCGGCGATCCCGACGGCCTGCGGGTCGCCGAGATCGATCCGGGGCTGGCCGACACGGCGGCGTTCTGCGAGCGCTACGGCGTGGGCCTGGACGAGTCGGCCAACTGCGTGATCGTGGCGGCCAAGCGGGGCGGAGAGGTCCGCTACGCCGCCTGCATGGTGCTGGCCACCATGCGGGCCGACGTCAACGGTGTGATCAGGCGGCACCTGGACGCGCGGAAGATCTCGTTCGCGCCCCAGGACGACGCGGTCGGGCTGACGGGGATGGAGTACGGCGGGATCACCCCGCTGGGGCTGCCGGAGGAGTGGCCGGTGCTCGTCGACGAGGCCGTGGCGGCCCATCCGGGAGTCGTGATCGGCAGCGGTTTCCGCCGTTCCAAGGTGGCGCTGCCGGGTTCGGTGCTGGCCGGTCTGAAGACGGCTCAGGTGATCAAGCTGGCGAACTGACGCCGAAAAGAGATTGAGTGTTACCCGGGTTTGGGAAACCGTTGGGGCCTGGAACACGTTATTCCATCGAAGAATATGGCCTGATGGTTCATCTCATGGGCGGTGTTTAAGCCGGTATGGTTCTTCATGCCATGAATCAGGACGACCGACTCGGCCCATACCGACTGCTCCGGCGGCTCGGCGAGGGCGGCATGGGCGTTGTCCACCTCGCCGTCGACCCCCACGGGCGGCAGGTGGCGGTGAAGGTCCTGCGCAGTGAGGTGACGGGCGACGACGTGGCCCGGCGCAGGCTCTCCCGTGAGGTGGAGACCATGCGGCGGGTGCGCAGCGAGCACATCGCCGAGGTCCTCGACGCCGACGTGACGGGCCACCGGCCCTACATCGTCACCCGCTACGTTCCCGGCCAGCCGCTGGACGAGCACGTCAAGCAGGAAGGTCCCATGGACCTGCCCGCGCTGCTCAAGGTCGCCCACGGGGTGGCGGCCGCGCTGGCCGCGGTGCACTCCGTCGGGGTGATCCACCGCGACCTCAAGCCGGGCAACGTGCTCATCCTGGACGGCAGGCCCGTCCTCATCGACTTCGGCATCGCGCAGGCCGTCGACGCCACCCGGCTCACCCAGACCGGCATGTTCATCGGCACGCCCGGCTACCTCGCCCCCGAGATCATCGAGGGGCACGAGGCCGGGCCCGAGGTGGACGTGCACGCCTGGGCGGGCACGCTGGTCTTCGCGGCCACCGGCCAGCCGCCCTTCGGCAAGGGCACGCTGGAGATGATCTTCTACAACATCACCGCGGGCAAGGCGAACGTGGACGCGGTCCCGCAGCCGCTGCAGTCGCTGCTGCGGGGAGCGCTCCACCGCGATCCCGCCAGGCGGCCGAGGGCGGCCGAGCTGACCGCCCAGCTGGAGCGCCTGCTGCCGCTGGCCGGGCGCCGTCCCCAGGTGCCCGACGAGATCGCCACGGTGTCGGGCTTCGACGACCCCGGCTCCGCGCGTCCCACGGGCGGGAACCCCGGTCCGGCCACGGGCGCGGGCCTGCCGACCGGCCACTACGTCCCGACCGGTCTGGGGCCGCGTCCCGGCCAGGACGTCCCGGCCCGTTCCGCGGATCCCGGTCCGCCGACCGGCCACTACGTCCCGACGGGCCTGGGGCCGCGTCCCGGCCAGGACGTCCCGGCCCGCTTCGCCGACCCCGGTCCGCCCACGGGTCCCTACGTCCCCACCGGCCTCGGCGTCCAGCCGGGGCAGGGCTCCGGCGTCCCGGGCCGGTCGGGCGAGCACGGGGGACCCGGGGTACACGGTGGCTCCACCGGGCCCGGCGCGCCGGGCCGTCCCGGTGTGCCCGGCGACCCCGGCGACCTGCCGACCCCGGTGGCGATCAGGCCGGGGACGTCCGCGCCCTGGCCGCCGGCCCAGACTCCCCAGACGCACGACTACGTCTCGCTGCTCGGTGAGCAGCAGGCGCCCGACCCGTGGCCGACCCGCAGGGTGACGGCCGACGAGCTGCGCCAGGCCGCGGCGGCCCAGCAGGCCTCCTACGACCTGCCGACCGGTGCGCTCGGCCCGCAGGACGCCCCCACCCGGAGCCTGTCGACCGGGCCCGGCGCGTTCGCCGGGCCGGGCGGGCACGCGGGCTCTCCGGGTTCCCCCGGCTCCCAGGGTTCCCCCGGCTTCCCCGGCTCCCAGGGCTCTTCCGGCTTTCCCGGCTCGCAGGGCTCTCCCGGCTCGACCGGCGAGCGCCCGCCGCAGGACGCCCAGGGCCGCTTCGGCACCACGCTGCCGGCGGCGGACGGCGACATCCCGACCCAGCGCGTCCGCCCCCAGGATCTGCAGGAGTACATCCGCAACGCCCCGCAGCCGCCCGCCACGGGGTCCGCGCGGCCCTACCCGGCCCAGCCCGCCTCGTTCGAGCAGACGCCGCAGGTCCGGCAGCACCACGTCCCGTCCCATCCCTACTCTCCGTCACAGCCCCAGCCCTATCAGGAGCGGCCTCACCAGCAGGCGGCCGTGTCGCCCGGGTCGCCCGGGTCGCCCGTGTCGTCCGGGTCGTCCGCGTCGTCCGCGTCGTCCTCCTCCGGCCGGCGCCACGGCCACGCGTTGCAGCGTTCCAAGGCGTACGGGGTGGCGAGCGCGCTGCTGATGATCGCCGTGTCGGTCGCGGCTGTCCTCGCGCCGGTCCTCGTCGCCGCCGTGGTGATCCCGGCCGTGATCCTGCTGCGCGCGGCCGACATCGCCCAGCTCCAGCTCAACGGCCGCCGTTCCGCGGAGGACTCCGCGGCCGACGTCTTCCGGGTGCTCGGCCAGCCCGCCGCGCTCCTGAAGTCGGTGGGTGTCACCCTCGCGCTCGTGCCGTACGGGCTGATCCTCGGCCTGCCGGTGACGCTGCTGCTGACCGTGCTGGTCCCGCGGATGACGGCCGGCAACGCGCTCAGCTGGGGCGCGGCGGTCGCGCTGTGGACGGTCTGCTCGGGTCCCGGGGTAGAGGGACCAAACCGGCAAATGCGACGTACGCTGGCATCATTGCTGCCTTCACGCGGCGCGGCCGTCATCGCGGCCTCGGCGATGGGCGTGGCGGTGGCGCTGATGGTGTTCCTGGCCGCCGGCACGGTCGGTGCGCGGGCACGGCAGGCGCACTGGACGCCGATCAACATCCAGACGGTGGTGGGGGAACTGGACAAGCTACAACTTAAGGCGGCGCGATGACGGGGGAGACGCGGGCGCCTGAGCGGCTGGGGCCCTATCGGCTGCTCAGGCAGATCGGTGAAGGCGGCATGGGAGTCGTCCACCTCGGGCTCGACGAGGACGGGCGCGAGGTGGCGGTCAAGGTCCTGCACCCGCACGTGGCGGCCGACCTCAAGGCCCGCGACCGGCTCACCCGCGAGGTCGAGACCATGCGGCGGGTGCGCAGCCCGCAGGTCGCGGAGGTGCTCGACGCCCAGCTGACCGGCAGGCAGCCCTACATCGTGACCCGCTTCGCGCCGGGCCGCACGCTGGAGGAGGTCGTCCTCGCCGACGGCCCGCTCCCGCCGCACGAGGTGGTCAAGCTCACCCGGGGCCTGTGCGCGGCGCTGGTGGCGATCCACGCGGCCGACGTCATCCACCGCGACTTCAAACCGTCCAACGTGATGATCGTCAACGGCAACCCGCTGGTCATCGACTTCGGCATCGCCCACCTGGTCAACGCGACCAGGCTGACCCAGACCGGCATGTTCGTCGGCACGCCCGGCTACCTCGCCCCGGAGATCATCCGGGACTCCGAGATCACCCAGGCGGCCGACGTGCACGCGCTGGCCTCGACGGTCTTCTTCGGCGCGACCGGCAAACCGCCGTTCGGCACCGGCAGCTTCGAGGTCGTCTGCTTCAACATCATGGAGGGCCGGGCCAACGTCGACCTGGCGCCGGTCTGGCTGCGCGGCTGGCTGCGGCGGGCCCTGGCCGTCGACCCGGCCGCCAGGCCGAGCGCGCAGGAACTGCTGCGCATGGCGCGCGCCCTCGACCCCACGGTGACGGCCTTCCACGAGACGACGCCGCCGACCAGCGTCCTCGACGGGGGGACCAGGATCCTCAACCCGGACGGCACCAAGATCCTGGACGGTCAGGTCCCGCCGCCCCCGGTGACCGGCACCCGCGTCCTGGACGGGGCCCCGCCTCCACCGCCTCCGGCGAACGGCACCCGGGTGCTGGACGGCGCCCCGCCGCCGCCCCCGGCGAACGGCACCCGCGTCCTGGACGGGACCCCGCCGCCGCCCCCGGCGAACGGCACCCAGGTGCTGCCGCAGGACGGGACCTACTCCGACCTGCTGCCTCCGGTGGAGTACGCCAAGCCGGAGCGGCGCGAGCGCAGGCCGCGCTCCGAGCCGTCCCGCCCGGCGGACGACGCCCCGCCGCCCTACATCCCGGCTCCGCAGCCGCCGCCGTACGTTCCGGCCCCGCCCTCGGCGCAGCAGCGGGCCGTTCCGCCGACGCCGCGCACCGACCAGCGGGTCGCCGGATATCCCGCGCCGCAGTCCACGGCTCCGCCCTACACCCCGCCGGTCGAGCCCCGTCCCTACACGCCGCCGCCCGCGCCGCAGCCGCAGGCCCCGCAGCGGGAGCGCTCGCAGTACCGCACCGGCCACCCGCTGGCCGCGCTGCTGCTACTGGCGATCGTGGTCGGGGTGGCCTGTGTGCTGCCGGTCATCGGAAGCGTGATCGGGCTGGTCGCGGTGCTCTGCCTGCGGGTGGGCGAATATCTCTTCGGGGACCTGGCCGAGCGCCGCTCGGTGCGGGGCAACAGCGCGGCCGACCCGCTGCTGGCGGTGGTCGGCACCCCGTGGGCGCTGATCAAGGCGGCGTTCGCGACGCTGATCACGGCTCCGCTGGCCGCGATGTTCGGCATGTGCGTGTGGGGCGCCCTGAGGTTCATGGTGGGCATGAAGACCGATCCCGCTGCGGCCTACGCCGCGGGCGCGTTCGTGGCCGGGCTGTTCGTGCTGCCCGGCGGCCGCAAGCCGCGCAAGGCGGTCTCCCGCGCGCTGACCGGGGTGATCCGCAGCCCGGGGGCCGCGATGGTGACCACGATCGTCCTGGGCACGCTGGCGTTCTTCGTCGTGATGGCCGCGGTGACGATGATCCCCTCCTTCGTGCCCTGGGAGCAGCCCTCCCACGTCGTCCGCCAGGTGACGGGGGCCTGGGAGCAGCAGGTGAACAACGGCAAGATGGGGGCGATCGACCTCGTCCGCGGCCTGTTCAACAACCTCATGGACAGCCTCGGCCTCGGGTTCGTCACCTTCTGAGGCCGGTTTCGGATCTTCGCCCCGGCGGGGCGGCCACGGACCCCTACCACGTCCGTGGCCGCCCCGCCGGTGTCGTCCTCCCTGTTTTGTTTCCCATGTCCCGGCGCAGGCGATTTCTTGAACCTCTCCGTGCGAGATCGCCCTCACTGAGGCACGATGAAGGGGACAGGCCGGAAGGAGCCGCATGGGAGCGACCGACGGTGAACGCCTCGGCCCGTACCACCTGCTGTCGACCCTGGGCGCCGGCGGATTCGGCGAGGTCCATCTGGCGCTGGATCCCGGCGGCCGCACGGTGGCGGTCAAGATCCTGCACCCGCACGTCGCGGCGGACGCGACCGCCCTCGCCCGTCTCGCCCGCGAGGTGGAGACCATGCGGCGGGTCCGGGGACCGTACGTCGCCGAGGTCCTGGACGCCTCGATGGAGGGCGCCCGTCCCTACCTCGTCACCCGCTACGTCCAGGGCCGCCCGCTCAGCGCGGTGATCTCCGGTGACGGTCCCGTCGAGGCCGAGGACCTCGTACGGCTCGCCCGCGGCCTGGCCGAGGCCCTGGTCGCCGTCCACGCCGCCGGGGTCGTCCACCGCGATCTGAAGCCCGCCAACGTGATACTGACCGACGGCGACCCCGTCGTGATCGACTTCGGCATCGCCTCGGCGCTCGACTCTGCCTCGGTCACGGTGTCGGGCGCGATCCTCGGCACGCCCGGCTACCTGGCACCCGAGGTGCTCGAGGGCGTGGAGGCGGGCCCTGCGGCGGACCTGTTCTCCTTCGGCGCCACGCTGGCCTACTCCGCCACAGGCCGCCACCCCTACGGCACGGGCCCCGCCTCGGCGGTCGGCTATCGCGTCGTTCACCACGCCCCCGATCTGGAGGGGGTGCCCGGCTGGCTGGAGCCGATCCTCCAGGACTGCATGCGGCGTGACCCGGCCGCCCGGCCCGCCGCGGGCGAGGTGCTGGCCCGCCTGGACGCCGAGGCCCCCGCGGTCCACGCCGAGCGGAGGCGTCCCCGGCGGGACCTCGCCGCGCCGGTGGCGCTGGGGTTCGCGGGGGTCCAGGACCCGGCGGGGGCCCAGGAGCCGGCGGGGGTCCAGGAGCCGGCGGTGGTCCGGGAGGCGCCGCCGCGGGAGCGGGCCGTTCCCGGGGCCGGGGACGCCGGGTTCCAGGGGGCGGAGAACGGTGTGCACGCCCTCACCACCAGGCAGTGGCGTCCCGGGAGCAGACCCAGGCCGGGCAGGCTCTCCTCGGAAGAGGCCCACGAGCGCCGCAGGGTCGTCGTGCACCGCCGCTGGGTCGTCGGTACCGGCCTGCTGGTCGCGCTGGCGGCCGCGACGGCCAGGAACCCGCTGCCCGAGCTCTCGCTGCTGCTGCTCACGGGCTACGGCTCGGTGATGCTCGTCGACGGGGGGATCGCGCTGTTCGCCCGGCGGAACCGGGCCCGCGCGATCCTCGACCTGGCGGCCGGTGCGGGCGCGGTCGCGCTCTGGGGCGTTCTCGGCACGTTCTTCAGCACCCTCACCCTCGCGCTGGCCCTGGGAACTGTCCTGTTCGTCCTGATTGCGATCCTGGCATCGAGCTGAGTCACCGGGACGATCTTCGCGACCGGGCCGTCGGCTGAGTGGGCCCCGGCCGTAAATCTGGAACATAGCTCGGTATGGTGGGAGGGTGTGATCGATCGGGTGGGCGCCCGGTTGTCCGGCGAAAGCCGTGCGACCTGCAGGTTTGCGCCTAAGCTACCGATGGGTAACATGATGTCGGGAGGTGGGGGCGGGGAGAGTCCCGGCCGGACCACCCACTGTCACACCGCCCCCGGGCACCTGGCAGTCTTGGCATCACGTGCACGTACCCCGCGTGTGCGTTGCGAGCATCCGGCGCCAACCGCAGCGACGCGGCGGCGCACGCGAACACGGGAGGTCGGCCACCGGCCATGAACATCGTCGTCTGCGTGAAGCAGGTCCCTGACACGGCGACCGAGCGCAAGCTGAGGTCCGATGACAAGACGCTCGACCGTGACGCCGCCGACGGCGTCATCAACGAGCTGTGCGAGTACGCGGTCGAAGAGGCGCTTCTCCTGAAGGAGGCGCACGGGGGTGAGGTGACCGTCCTCACCATGGGCCCCGACAAGGCCAGTGACACCATCCGCAAGGCCCTGGCCATGGGCGCGGACAAGGCGGTCCACCTGGTGGACGACGCGCTGCACGGCTCCGACGCCCTGGGCACCTCGTACGCCCTGGCGCAGACGCTCAGGAGGATCGGGTTCGATCTGGTCGTGCTCGGCTCCGAGTCGACCGACGCCCGCACCGGCGTGCTCGCCGCCATGCTGGCCGAGCGCCTCGGCGTTCCGCAGCTCACCTTCGCCAAGAAGGTCGAGGTGAACGAGGGCACGATCACCGTCCAGCGGGTCACCGACTACGGCTACGACAGGGTCGAGGCCTCGCTGCCCGCCGTCATCTCCGTGGTCGAGAAGATCAACGAGCCGCGCTACCCCTCCTTCAAGGGCATCATGGCGGCCAAGAAGAAGCCGGTCGAGAAGCTCGGCGTCGCCGACGCCGAGATCGACGCCTCCCAGGTGGGCCTGGCCAACTCCTGGAGCGAGGTCGCCGACTTCGCCGTCGCCCCGCCCCGCGCGGCCGGCGCGATCGTCAAGGACGAGGGCGACGGAGGCGTGAAGGCCGCCGACTTCCTCGCGTCGAAGAAGTTCGTCTGAGAACGGGGGTTAGCTGATATGTCTGAGATTCTCGTTCTGGTCGAGCACGTCGAAGGTCAGGTCAAGAAGGTCACGCTGGAGCTGCTGACGCTCGCCCGCAAGCTGGGCGCGCCGTCGGCGGTCTGGGCGGGCTCGGGATACTCCCCCGAGGCCAAGGCCAGGCTGGCCGAGCACGGCGCGGAGAAGATCTACGTCGCCGACTCCGCCGACGTCGACGGCTACGTCGTCGCCCCCAAGGCCGAGCTGCTGGCCCAGCTCGTCTCCGAGAGGTCCCCGGCCGCGGTGTTCGTCGCCGCGACGGCCGAGGCGAAGGAGATCGCGGGCCGGCTCGCCATCAAGATCGACTCCGGTGTGCTCACCGACGCGGTGGGCGTCGAGGACGGCCTTGTCGCCGACCAGTCGATCTTCGGTGGCGGCGTCAACGTCCGCTCGCGCGTCACCAAGGGCACCCCGGTCATCGCGGTCCGCCCGAACGCGACGCCGGTCGAGGCCGTCGCCGGGGCGGGCGCCGAGGAGCAGGTCTCCGTGACCGTCTCCGACGCCGCCAAGGGCGCCAGGATCGTGGAGCGGATCAAGGAGGAGAAGGGCGCCCGCCCCGAGCTCACCGAGGCCGCGATCGTGGTCTCCGGCGGCCGTGGCGTGGGCTCGGCGGAGAACTTCTCGATCATCGAGACCCTGGCCGACTCGCTCGGCGCGGCCGTCGGCGCCTCCCGCGCCGCGACCGACGCCGGTTGGTACCCGCACCAGTTCCAGGTGGGCCAGACCGGTAAGACCGTCTCGCCGCAGCTCTACATCGCGGCGGGTATCTCCGGCGCCATCCAGCACCGGGCCGGGATGCAGACCGCCAAGACGATCGTCGCCATCAACAAGGACCCCGAGGCTCCGATCTTCGAGCTCGCCGACTTCGGCGTCGTGGGTGACCTGAACCAGGTCGTCCCGCAGCTGACCGAGGAGATCGCCAAGCGCAAGTAGGACCGCGGCGGGCAGGGCCGCGGACCCCAGACCACGTAAAACGGCGTCGCACCCTCAGGTGCGACGCCGTTTCACGTGCGGCTCCCTCACGTGGGGCGCCCGCGGCCCTCCCATGCTCCGGGAACTCCGTGGCCGCGAGCGCCTCACGCTCCGAAGATGTGAAGACGTACGGCGAGTGGCCTGGCGGCCCCGCCGCGCTCCTCGCCGGTCGGCTGTCTCCGCGATGTGAGTGAGGAACTCCGGATGCCCTCCGATGCTCCGGGGGTCCCGTTCACCTCACCGCGGGTGCGGCCTCACGACAGGTGCGGTCTCACGGCGCGGAAACCTCCCGCACCAGCCGGGAGCTCCAGGGGCACCAGGCGTTGCCGGGCAGGAACGAGCCGCCCACCTCGGACAGGTGCTCCTCGACGTAGGCGATCCCGGCGTCGCACACCTCGGTGGCGCCTTCGAAGAACTGGACCGTGGAGGGGATGTAGTGGTAGCTCCAGGCCGGGTTGTAGGAGGCGGTTCCCACGGCGATCTTGCCCATGACGCTGGGCTTCGCGGTGGTCGCGCCGTTCAGCAGGTCCCTGGCGTGCTGGATCTTGGTGGGGTCGGTGAGCTTGAAGACGAACTTGGCGTTGCCGGAGTCGGTGAACTCGAAGTAGGCGGCCGGACCCAGGGCTGCCTGGGGGGCCGGGTCGGCCTGCCGGGCCTGGGCGGGGACGGCCAGGCCGAGCGTCGCCACGGCCGCGAGGGCGGCCACTCCGGAGAGAACACGTTTCATGGGCTTCTCCTTGTTCTGACGGGTCGTTTTCACGACTTTCCTGACTGTTGGTAAACCAACAGCTGGGACTGTAGATCAACGATCACCAAGACGCGCGGAAATGCCCAATTTGGATCTTTTGTTTGGGAGTTGTTCGTCTATGGGTCACGTGCGTCCCGGCCCCGCCCGCGGTTCGGCGGGCCGGTCCGCACGTGCCCGTACGTGTTCGCGCGCGCTGGTCAGGCGGCCATGGACAGTTCGCGCTCGGGTGTCTCGGCGGGGGCCGGGGCCGGGGCCGTACCGGGGCGGGGCAGGAACCGGGCGACCAGGGCGATGACGACGCCGAGGACGACGGCGATGCCGAGGGCGGTCTTGAGCGAGGCCGCGTCGGAGAGGAACCCGATGATCACCGGACCGAGCAGCAGGCCCGCGTAGCCCATCGCGCCGGTCTGGGCGATGGCCGGGCCCGGGTTCTCGACCGCGCCGCCCGCCAGGGACATGGCCATGGGGGAGACCGTCGCCACCGCGACGCCCACGAAGAGCATGACGACGAGGGCGACCAGGGCCGTCGGGGCCGTCAGGACCGCGGTGAAGGTCGCCGCGGTCGCCAGCCCGGCGGTCACGATCATGCCGCGTGCCCCGAACCGGGCGCGGACCCGGTCGCCGGTGAGACGGCCGAACAGCATGCCCGCCTCGAAGATCGGGTAGCCCAGCGCGGCCAGGGCCTCGGGGGCGCCGAGGGTGTCGCGCAGGTAGAGGCCGTTCCAGTCGGCGACCGTGCCCTCGACCATGAACGCGCAGAAGGCGATCACACCGAGCAGGTAGACCACCGGCGGCATCCGGCGTCCGGCCGTGGCGGCGGCCGCCCCGGAGACGACGGGGTCCGGCAGGTAGGTGCGGCTGACGAAGACCAGCAGGGGCAGGGAGAGCAGGGCGACCAGGGCCAGGTGGGCCGTGACCGACAGTCCCGCCGCGATGGCCGCGGTGCCGAGCAGACCGGCGGAGATGGCTCCCACGCACCAGCCCGCGTGCATGCCGTTCATCAGCGGCCTGCCGTAGGCGCGCTCGACCGTCGAGCCCTGCGCGTTCATGGCGACGTCGACCGCGCCGAACGCCATGCCGAAGAGCGCGGCGGCGACCAGCAGCAACGGGAACGTCGGGGCGAACGCCAGCACGGCCAGGGTGGCCGCGCAGAGGGGAGCGCCGACCCGCAGAATGCTCCGGCTGCCGAGCCGCGCCATCACCCCGCGCATCGACTGCATGGTGACCAGCGCGCCCAGACCCCACACGAGGAGGGTGACGCCGACCGACGCCTCGGACAGGCCGAGTTTGTCGGACAGCGCGGGGATGCGCACGGTCATCGATCCGCACAGCAGGCCGGCCAGCAGGAATGTGAGGACCGCCCCGTTGCGGGCCGTCCTCAGGTCGCGGGTCATCACTCAATCCCTTCAATACATGTTTCGAATGACTGTTAACGGGGACACAGGAACCGGTCGCTTCCGCCAAGCGCGGAAGCGACCGCCAGAAGCCGGTCACCGGTGTCCAGGGTGTCCAGGGTTGTTCAGGGAGAACGCCGCCTCGGCGCCCCCGGGGGCGCGCAGGTCCCGAGAGGGGGCTCAGGCGGGCAGCAGGTCCAGCAGACGCCGTTTCAGCTCGGCGTAGCGGGCGTCGTCGTAGAGTTCGGGGTCGTGGCTCGCCACGTCCCACAGTCCCTCACAGGCGAGACGCACGATCCGTGCCGCCGCGGGGTCGGGCTCGCTGTCGAGCCCCTCCCGGTGCCACCGGGCCATCGCCTCGCGCAGCGGGGCGAGCAGATAGAGGTTGCCGGAGGCGCCGGTGACCACGGCCCAGCGTCGCAGCCTGCCGCTTCGCACCGCGGCGAACGTGGCGGCGAGGTAGTTTTTGGTGTAGGTGTCGTGGCCCTGACGGGCGATGAGCTCGTCGAAGTCTTCGATGAGTCGCTCGACCATGCCCTTGATGAGGGCTTCCTTCGTGCCGAAGTGGTAGAGCAGGCCGCCTTTGCTGCATCCCGCACGCTCGGCGACGGCCGCCAGGGTGAGCGCCTGAGAGCCCTGGTCGCAGAGCAGATCCTCTGCCGCGTCCAACAGCTCTTCCCGTCTCATGCGTTTTACTGTACCGTCTGGACGGTTTAGTGGCAAACGGGGGGTGGGTTCTTCGCGGCGCCCGGATACCCTTGGAAGGCCATGAGCGATCTGGGGAAGGGAAGTGCGGCAGTGGAGTCCGCCTATCTCGATCACGCGGCGACCACGCCGATGCTTCCCGAGGCGATCGAGGCGATGACAGCCCAACTCGGCCGGGTCGGCAACGCGTCGTCGCTCCACGCCGCGGGCCGCCGGACCCGCCAGGTGGTCGAGGAGTCACGCGAGAGCATCGCGGACGCGCTCGGCGCCCGGCCCAGCGAGGTCGTCTTCACCTCCGGCGGCACCGAGGCCGACAATCTGGCCATCAAGGGCCTCTACTGGGCCCGCAGGGCCAAGGGGGCGAACCGGATCCTGATCAGCGCCGTCGAGCACCACGCGGGGCTCGATCCCGCCCACTGGCTGGGCGACCGCCAGAACGCCGTCGTCGAGCTGCTCGACGTCGACGAGTTCGGCCGGGTGCACCCGCAGACCCTCCGCACCGCCATCGAGCGCGACCCCGACAGCGTCGCCCTGGTCAGCGTCATGTGGGCCAACAACGAGGTCGGCACCGTCCAGGCGGTCCGCGTGCTCGCCGCCATCGCCCGCGACCACGGCATCCCCTTCCACACCGACGCGGTCCAGGCCGTCGGTCAGCTTCCCGTCGCGTTCGCCGACTCCGGGGTGGACGCCCTGACGCTCTCCGGCCACAAGGTGGGCGGTCCGATGGGCGTCGGCGCCCTGCTGCTGGCCAGGGGCGTCGACCCGGTGCCGGTCCTGCACGGCGGCGGGCAGGAGCGCGACGTGCGCTCCGGCACGCTCGACGCCCCCTCCGTGGCCGGTCTCGCCGCGGCGGTGCAGAGCGCGGTGGCCCGCCAGGCCGAGACGGCGGCGCGGCTGACCGAGCTCCGCGACGACCTGATCCGCAAGGTCCGCCGGGCCGTGCCCGACGTGATCCTCAACGGCGATCCGGTGAACCGGCTGCCCGGCAACGCGCACTTCTCCTTCCCCGGCTGCGAGGGCGACGCGCTGCTCATGCTCCTGGACGCCAAGGGCGTCGAGTGCTCGACGGGCTCGGCGTGCTCGGCCGGTGTCGCCCAGCCCTCCCACGTCCTGCTCGCCATGGGCGCCGACGCGGTGCGGGCGCGCGGTTCGCTCCGCTTCTCCCTCGGCCACACCTCGATCGCGGCCGACGTCGACCGGGTGGCCGACGTCATCGGTCTCGTCGTGGAACGCGCCCGCCGCGCGGGCCTGACCTGACCCGGCGAGGGAACAGCGAGGGAACAGCGAGGGAACAGCGAGGGAACATGGCCGACGACCCCACCGAGGACGACCCCACCGAGCGGTCCCGCCCCGCCTCGGCGCGGCGGCGCGGGGTCACCCTGGAACAGGCGATCCTGCGCGCGGCGGTCGACGAGCTCATCGAGTCCGGTTACCAGGGGCTGACCATGGAGCGGGTCGCCAAACGGGCGGGCACCAACAAGAACACGATCTACCGCCGCTGGCCGAACCGCGCCGCCCTCGGCATCGCCGCCTACCGGCAGCTGACCGTCGTCGAGCTGCGGCCGCCCGACACCGGTGAGCTGCGCGGCGACGTGCTGGCGCTGCTGCGCGGGGCGAACCGCCACTGGTCCTCGCCCGTCGGCGACATCCTCCGCGGCCTGCTGTCGAGCGTCGGCGACGACCCGCAACTGCTGGCGCAGCTGCATGAGCAGTCCAACGACGGCGGAAGCGCCATGTGGCTGACGGTCCTGGAGCGCGCCGTGGCCCGGGGCGAGGCCGTGCCGCAAGCCCTCCACCCGCGGGTCGCCACCGTGGCCGTCGTGCTGCTGCGCAACGAGTTCATCACGCGCGGCGCCCCCACCGTGCCCGACGACGTCCTCGTCGAGATCGTCGACGAGGTGTACCTGCCGCTGGTGCGCGGACGCGGCACGACGCCGGGCTGACCGCCCCGCCCCGCTCGTCCCACCTCGCTCGCCTCGCCCGGTTCGCCTCGCCCGGTTCGTCCGGCCCGCTCGCCTCGCCCGGTTCGTCCGGGCCGACGATGTGGGCGCCGACGCGGGTACGCTCAAGGTGTTATGAGACTTCGCGTGCTTGCCGCCATGTCCGGCGGCGTCGACTCCGCGGTGGCCGCCGCCCGCATGGCCGAGGCGGGCCACGACGTCACCGGCGTGCACCTGGCCCTGTCCGCCAACCCGCAGTCATACCGGACCGGCGCCCGGGGCTGTTGCACGATCGAGGATTCCCGCGACGCGCGCCGGGCCGCCGACGTGATCGGCATCCCCTTCTACATCTGGGACATGGCCGAGCGCTTCCACCGCGACGTGGTCGAGGACTTCGTCAGCGAGTACGCCGCGGGCCGTACGCCCAACCCGTGCCTGCGCTGCAACGAGAAGATCAAGTTCGAGGCGGTCCTGGACCGCGCCATCGCGCTCGGCTTCGACGCGGTGGCCACCGGGCACCACGCCCGGATCGTCGACGGTGTGCTGAGCCGCAGTCCCGACGAGGGCAAGGACCAGTCCTACGTGCTCGGCGTGCTCACCAGGGAGCAGCTCAAACACGCGATCTTCCCGCTGGGCGACTCGACCAAGGCGCAGGTCCGCGAGGAGGCGGCGCGGCGCGGGCTCATGGTCGCCGACAAGCCCGACAGCCACGACATCTGCTTCATCGCCGACGGCGACACCCGGGGGTTCCTGGAGGAGCGTCTCGGTGCCGCCCAGGGCCCGATCGTCGACGAGTCCGGTGAGGTGATCGGCAAGCACGAGGGCGCGTACGGTTTCACCGTCGGCCAGCGCAAGGGCCTGCACATCGACCGTCCCGCCGCCGACGGCCGCCCGCGCTACGTGCTGTCCATCGAGCCGGTCTCCAACACGGTCACGGTCGGCCCCCGCTCGGCGCTGGAGGTCACCGCCATCGTGGCCGGACGCCCGGTGTGGAACGGCCCCGTCGCCGAGCCGCGCGAGCCGCTGGCCTGCACGGTCCAGCTGCGGGCCCACGGAGAGGTTTACGGCTGCCGGATCCAGCTGTCCGGGGACGAGGTCCACATCGCGCTGGACGCCCCGGCCACCGGGGTCGCCGCCGGACAGGCCGCCGTGTTCTACCTGGAGGACACCGTGATCGGGTCCGCCACGATCGCCAAGGCGGTCTGACGGGCGACCGCCGAGGCGTGGCGACGGGCCTGCTCCCGACCTGATCCGCGTCCCCCTGCCGTAGGCGCGGGGGTCACTCCTCGACGGCCCCGCCCACGGCCCGCAGGTGGTCGCGGAAGGTCAGGGAGGGCGTCCGCTCACGCTCGGCGAGGTAGGCGCCGAAGCGCACCTGCTCGCGCAGGGAGACGCCCTCGTGGATCCGCTCGGCCTGGCGCCGTTCGGTGTCGCGGATCTTCTCCGCCAGTGTGAGGAGGTCCCCGGCACCGGCCGCGGGCAGGAAGATCACTCCGTCGTCGTCGCCGAGGACCAGGTCGTCACGGCCGACCGTCCACTCCCCGACGACGGCGGACTCCAGGGCGCCTTCGGGACGGTCGTCGAGGCGCAGGGGGCCGGTGGGGATCGACCCCAGGCTGAAGACCGGCAGCCCGATCGCCCGTATGTCGGCGGTGTCGCGGTGCAGTCCCCAGATCACCACGCCCTCCAGCCCGGCGGACCGGGCCTCCAGGGCCACGAGATCGCCGACGCAGCTCTCGTCGAGCCGCCCGCCGTTGTCGACGACCAGCACGTCGCCGGGCGCGGCCTTCTCGAACGCCTCCAGGAAGACGTCGACGCTGCCGGCGTGCCGGGCGGGGGCCACGCGCCCGGCCAGACGGTCACCGGGCACCACGGCGCGGGTGGAGGCGGGGGCGCAGCGCACCGGGACGCGGGCACGGATGCAGGCGTCCGCCAGATGGGCGGTCGTCAGCGTCGCGAACCGCCGCCGAAGCTCCTGGGGGTCCATACGGTTCTTCCTCTCACTGGGGCGGGCGCGGTGCCGTCTGGGCGAGGATCCTTCCGAAGCTGATCACCACTCAGAAAGGGTAGACGCGGACCCGCCACGACACCAGGCCGGGCGGGCGGTGTCGCGGCGGCGTCGCGGGGGCGCGCTCCCCGGGCCCGGCCTCCGCCGATGATCCCGGCGACGGCCTCGCACGGACCGGGGGCCCGTACGCTGGCTGACGTGCTCGAAGTGTCGTTGCTCGGTCCGGTCCGCGTGTCGCGGGACGGCGTCGAGGTGGATCCCGGCGCGCCCATGCAGCGGCTGCTGGTGGCGGTCCTGGCGCTGGCCGGGGGCCGGGCGGTGGGCAGGGACGCGCTGATCGACGCGCTGTGGGGGCAGTGGCCGCCGCGTACGGCGCTCAACGTACTGCGCACGTATGTGTCGCGGGTACGGGCGGTTCTGGGCGCGGGGGCGGTCCCGGCGGTGGGCGACGGCTACGCGTTGTCGGGTTTCACGACGGATCTGGCGGCGTTCGAGCGGCTGACCGGCCAGGAACGGTACGGCGAGGCGCTGCGGCTCTGGCGCGGGGAGGCACTGGCGGGGGTCGGGGGAGACTACGCCGGGGCACAGCGGGGGCTGTTGGAGGAACGGCGTCTGTCGGTGCTGGAACGGCGGATCGAGCGGGACCTGGACGAGGGACGGCACGCCGAGGCGCTGGGCGAGCTGAGTGCCCTGAGCGAGGCGCACCCGCTGCGTGAGAGGCTGCGCGGGGCGCTGATGACGGCGCTCTACCGGTCGGGACGGCAGGCCGAGGCGCTGGCCGCCTTCGCCCGGACGCGTGCCCTGCTGGCCGACGAGCTGGGCGTCGACCCGTCGCGTGAGCTGGCCGAACTGCACGTGCGCATGCTGAGGGCCGACCCGGCCCTGTCCGGCCCGGCTTCTTCCGAATCGGCCCTGTCCGACCCGGCTTCTTTCGACCCGCCGCTGTCCGGCCGGCCCCCGCCGGGCACGGCGGTCTCCGGTCCCGCGGGCGTCGTGCGTCCCGCGCAGCTGCCCGCGGACGTGGCGGACTTCACCGGAAGGGCGGCGCAGGTGCGGGAGCTGACGGCGGCCCTGGCGCGGGGGCGGGCCCCGGCGGTCGTGGCGGTGGCGGGAATCGGCGGCGTGGGCAAGACCACGCTGGCCGTACGGGCCGCGCACGGGGTCCGCGAGCGGTTCCCGGACGGGCAGCTGGCCATCGACCTGCGCGGGGCGAGCGCCGAGCCGGTGGATCCGGCGGTGGCGCTGGAGAGGTTCCTGCGGGCGCTGGGGGCGGGGCGGATACCCGAGGAGCCCGAAGAGCGGGCCGCCCTCTACCGCTCGCTGCTGGCCGATCGGAGGATCCTGGTCCTTCTCGACAACGCGGCGACCGCCGCGCAGGTCAGGCCGCTGCTCCCGGGCACACCGGGCTGCGCGGTGATCGTCACCGGCCGGGCCCGCCTGGCGGGCCTGCCCACCTCCCGCACGCTCGACCTGGGGGTTCCCGAGCGCGCAGAGGCGCTCGGCCTGCTGGCCGCGGTGGCGGGAGAGGAGAGGGTGGCCGCTGAGCCCGAGGCCGCCGCGAGGGTGGTCGCCTTCTGCGGCAGGTTGCCGCTGGCGGTTCGCATCGCCGCCTCCCGCCTGGCGGCCCGGCCGGGCTGGAGCCTGGCCGTGCTCGGTGACCGGCTCGCCGACGAACGCCGCCGCCTGTCCGAGCTCACCGTGGGGGACCTGGCGGTCGAGGCGACGTTCGCGCTCGGCCACGACCAGCTCTCGGCCGAGCAGTCCCGGGCCTTCCGCCTGCTGGCACTCGCCGACGCCCCAGAGATCACGCTGCGCACCGCCGCCGTCGTCCTGGACACGCCGGAGCCGGAACGGCTGTGCGAGAGCCTCGTCGATCTGGCCATGCTGGAGTCGGCCTCGCCCGGTGTCTACCGCTACCACGATCTGCTCAGGGTGTACGGCGCGGCCAAGGCTGAGCCCGGCGAGCGGGTGCGGGCCCTGGCCAGGCTGATGGGCGACTGGCTCAACAGTGTCCGCAACGCCGCCGCCGTCCTTGACGGCCTGCCGCGCCGGCTGACCCCCGGACGCGACTTCACCGAGCCCCGGGCCGCCGCCGACTGGCTGGCCGAGGAGGCCGCCTGCATGGTCGCCACCCTGCGCGCGCACGAGGGGGAGCCCGGCCCCCTCGATCCGACGGGCAGCACCCTGGCCGTCGCCCGTGCCCTGCGCGGCGCCGGAGGGGACGGCGAGCCGTACGACGTGCTCACCCGGGGCCTGCTCGCTCTCGGCCGTGGCGGTCCCGAGCCCGGGGTGCGCGCCGCGCTGCGCGCCCTGCGGGCCTGAGACCGCGTATACGGGACCTCATGCCCGTCTCAACGGCGTCTCAACGGCGGTGGGGCAGCGTGGGGCCCATGAACATCCCTGGATTCGACTACCACCGTGTTCCCGTCGCGGACGACGTCTCGCTCAACGTCGCGGTCGGCGGTTCCGGTACCCCGCTGGTGCTGCTGCACGGCTTCCCGCAGACCCACCTGATGTGGCGGCACGTCGCCGCCGACCTCGCGGCCGATCACACGGTCATCTGCCCCGACCTGCGCGGGTACGGCGACAGCGACAAACCCGCGGACACCGACGGCGAGACCTACGGCAAGCGCGCCATGGCCGCCGACGCCGTCGCGGTGGCCAGGGCGTTCGGTCACGACCGTTTCGCCCTGGCCGGGCACGACCGGGGCGCTCTGGCCGCCTTCCGCGCCGGGCTCGACCACCCCGGCGTCGTCACCCACCTGGCCGTACTCGACGTGCTGCCCACACTCGACATGTGGGAGGTCATGCACGGCACGCTCGGCGTGGTCGGCTTCCACCTGTACCTGATGGCGCAGCCGGTGGGCCTGCCCGAGCGGATGATCGAGGCATGCGCCGACGACTTCTTCGGCCATTTCCTCGACGCCTGGACCCAGGACCCCGGGGCGATTCCGGCCGAGGTCAGAGCCGCCTACCTCAGGGCCTCACGCGCGGCCGTGCCTTCCGTGGTCGCCGACTACCGGGCCAGCGCGTTCGCCGACCGGGCCCACGACGAAGCGGACCGGGCGGCGGGCAACCGGCTGCGGATGCCGGTGACGGTGCTGCAGCGCGACTGGGGTGACGTGCTGCCCTACGACGCCGAGGCGCTGTGGGGAGCCTGGGCGCCCGACCTCGTCCACCGCACCTTCGACGCCGGTCACTTCGTGGCCGAGGAACGCCCCGACGTGGTGACCGGCGCGCTGCGCGACCTGCTGACCCGCCGGTGAGGGGTACGGCGGGCAGCGGGCCGAGGCCCTGGTTCCACGCCGGGCGGTCCGGGGCGGGTGCTCCTACGGCAGCGTGACGGACTCGCCCGGCTTCAGCCGGCGGATCTCGGCCTTCTGCCCGTCGGCCTCCATCTCCAGCCACCTGTCGACGAGGCCCAGGCCGATGTCGTTGAGCAGGCCGTCGTGGGTGGAGTAGGCCCGGGCGGGACGGATCTCGCGGAGGTACTCGACCATCTCGGGGAGCTTCAGCCACGGCGCGTTGGTCGGCACCAGCAGCGTGGGAACCTCGACGCCGGGCGGGGTGAGCGCGTCGCCCGGGTAGAAGACCTCCTCGTCGACCAGGAAACCGACGTTGCGCACGATCGGCATGTCGGGGTGGTTGAGCGCGTGCCACTCGCCGACGACCTTCACCCCGAAGCCCGCCGTGTCGAAGGTGTCGCCGTGCCGTACGATCTGGATCTTCGCCGGGACGTCGGTCAGCGTGGCGGCCACCGCCTCGTTGGTCCAGATCTCCAGTGACGGGTCGGCCTCGGCCGCCCTGCGCAGCCGGTCGGCCTCCACGTGGTCGAAGTGCTCATGGGTGATGAGGACGGCTCGCGCCCCCTCCAGCGCGGACTCCTCGCTGAAGGAACCCGGGTCGATCACCAGGGCCGAGTCGCCCTTCTCAAGGCGGACGCACGCGTGCCCGAACTTCGTCAGCTTCATCGCTCCAGCCTAGTGTCGCTGCCTGAACCGCTCATCGGGCCGGGCACCGCCCACCGGCGCCGGTCGGCACCGCACGACCGCTCGCCGTACCGGCGCCGTGGGGGTTCCCCGGAGGAGGGGAGGAGGAGCAGGCCACGCGAGTCGGTGGTGTGGAGGTTGGTGTTGTCGGAAGTCGGGTGGTGTGTTGGGGATTTGGTGGTGGTGGGAGCTGGGGTGTCGGAGGGCGGCGGCGGTGGAAGTCCCGGGGGTTGGGAGGGGGTCAGTAGCCGACGTAGCCGGTGCCGGTCTTGGAGCCGACGACGCCGGGTACGTTCGAGACCGAGCCGTAGCGGCCGATGGCGTAGCGGACCCCCGCGATGATGTTGTCGACGGGGTTGTAGATGTCGCCGTGTCCGGGCAGCTTGTGGCTGTTGAAGGTCGGGTCGATGGTCTGCATCAGGCCCTTCGACGGGTGGCCCGCCGCCGCGTTCGAGTCCCAGAGGTTGATCGCGTTCGGGTTGCCGCCCGACTCGTGCTGGATGATCATCGCGATGTCACTCGGATTCATCTTCTCCATCGGGTACCCCTGCGCCCTCAGGATCTCCAGCGCCTGGTCGATCCACTCCTTGAGCCGGCCGGTCGGCGCGGGGCCGCCGCCGGGCGGGGGCGGTCCGCTCGCCCCGTAACCGCCGAAGCCGCCGCCGGAGACTCCCGAGGGGGAGCCGCCGGACTCGGGATGCGGCCGGTAACCGGCGGTTCTCTCCCAGACGACGGTACGGCCCTGGCCGGGCACGAACGTCTGGTCGCCGGGGGCGGGGATGCCGGCGAAGGTGAGCCGCCTCTCGCCCATGTACTTCTTGACGTCGGCGAGCGCCTGGGTCACGGCCTTGTCGGCGGCCTCCATGTGGGGGCGGGCGTCGGCCACGGCCGTGTTCACCAGCGAGGTGATGTGCGGCTGGAGGTCCTCCTCCTTCGCCTTGGGGTTGGCGGAGCGGTAGACGGCCACGTCGTCGAGGAGCGTCGAGCAGATGGTGCCGACCTTCGACTCGGCGTCCGCCAGCGCCCCGGCCGCCGTGTCGAGGGAGTTGGCGCAGTTGGCCAGCGCGTCGTGGAGGTCGTCGGCCGCCTTGCCGTACTTGCGCATGTAGACGCCGAAGGCGTCGGCGGACTCGCCCCGCCAGGCCTCGTCGACCGCGTTGACCGCGCCGCCGAGGAGCCCGGCGTGCTCGACGAGCTTTCCGGCGGTGCCGCGCCAGCGGGTCGCCATGGCGCGGACGGCGCTCGCGTCGCCGTTCACCTTGTTCGCGAGGTCGAAGAGCGCGCCGCCGCCGGGCAGCGTGGAGACCTCTTCCGGGGTGCCCACGGTCACCCGGCCCCGTTGGCGGCGTTGGCCCTGCGGACGTTGTCCTCGATGTCGTTCAGGGCGCGCTCGACGTCCCTGAGCTTTCCGGTGACGTTCGCGAGCTCGTCGTCGACCGTCTTCTCGACGCCGTCGAGGGCCGCGGCGAGGGCGGCGGAGTCGGTCAGCCTGCCGAAGACGGTCGAGTCGGTCCCCCTGGCGGGATACGGATCGCCCAGCTCGCCGAACTTCCCGACCAGCTTCTTGGCGGTCGTACGGCACTGCTCCAGCGCGTCGTAGTTGTAGTCGATCCCCGCCACCCCGTCGACTCCCCCCGCATTGGTGCAAAGTCAAGCTTTTTGATCATAGGGGACACCCCCTATCGAATCCCGTGAGATCAGAAGTTAACAGTGATCACCTCTGTCCCTGGCGCCACATTACTGTCCGTTTTTAGGTTGCCCTCCGTAGCGTAATGATTACTCAAAGTCATGTCAGGATGTGGGGGCGGAAGCAGTTCCCATCTGCAAAGGAGAGCACATGAGCACCATGCCGAACCTGTCCGCTCCGGTCGAGCGGGTCGTCACCGGGGCTCCGGCGAGCGAGGCCGCCGGCGTCACCCCGTCGCTCTGGCCCTTCGCCCCCTTCGCCGACGAGGGCGACGAGTAGGAATCCCCGAGGTGAGCGCCGGCGCGACATGTCGGCGCTCACCGACACCCCGACTTCCCCTGTGAAGGAGTCACCATGAGCACGTCGAACACCATGCCGAACCTGACCGCTCCGGTCGAGCGGGTCGTCACCGGGGCTCCGGCGAGCGAGGCCGCCGGCGTCACCCCGTCGGTCTGGGCCTTCACCCCCTTCGCCGACGAGGGCGACGAGTAGGAACCCTCACCTGAGGTGAGCGCCGGCGCGGCAGTCCGGCGCTCACCGACGGTCACGAACTGTCACGAGAGTCCGACACACGAGCACGCCGGTTCGGCAGGAGTCTGTGAGATGGGTGAGTTGTCAGCGATCCCGGGGCTGGCGGGGCTGTGGCGCCTGACCACCGGTGACGACCGGATCACGGTGGCCGTCGTCGACGGTGCCGTCGACACCGATCATCCGGCTCTGGCCGGGGCCCGCCTCACCCGCGCCGCGGGGGCCTGGGCCGCCGCGGGTGCGACCGGTGAGAGGGCGGCTCACGGCACGGCCGTGGCGAGCGTGCTGTTCGGCCGGCACGACGGCCCGGTTCCCGGTGTGGCCCCCGGATGCCGGGGGGTGAGCGTGCCGGTGTTCTGCGACCGGCGGCCCCGAACCTCGCAGATGGACCTGGCGCGTGCCATCGAGGCGGCCGCCGACGAGGGCGCGCACGTGATCAACGTCAGCGGCGGGCAGCTCGCCGCCGCGGAGGAGGCCGACGACTTCCTGTCACGGACGGTGCGCCGGTGCGTGGAGCGCGGCGTGCTGATCGTGGCCGCCGCCGGGAACGACGGCTGCCTGTGCGACCACGTGCCCGCCGCCCTGCCCGGCGTGCTCGCGGTCGGCGCATGCGACGACGCGGGCCACCCGCTGCCGTCCAGCAACTGGGGTCCCGGCAGCGGACGTCAGGGGCTGCTGGCGCCGGGACACGAGGTGCCGGTCGCGGTGCCCGGAGGCGGCACGACCCGGCTGAGCGGCACCAGCCTGGCCGCGCCGGTCGTGTCCGGGGTGGCCGCGCTGCTGCTGAGCCTGCAGCTCCACCGTGGCGCGCGCCCCGACCCCCTGGCCGTCGGCAGGCTGCTGCTGGAGACGGCCGACCCGTGCGATCTCGGCGAGACCGAGGCGTGCGCGCGCTACCTGACCGGGAAACTCAACATCACGAAAGCGGTGAGTGCTGTGACCACGACCTCGATCGACGTGCACGCCGAGTCCTCGGAACGGGAGGCGGTCGTCCTCTCCGGAAACGTCCTGCCGCCCCCGTCCGGGCAGGGACAGCCACGTTGCGACTGCACCTCTGCCCCTCTCACCCTTGGCCCCGGCGCCTCCGGTGCTCCCGCGGGGACGTCCGCGGTGGGGCCGTCCCCCGCTCACCCGTTCGCGGCCGCCCACTCGGTCGGCCTGTCGGCGCCGGTCGACGCCCCGGCCGACGCCGGAGGAGCCGTGCCGCCCGCCGCCGCTGGCAGGGCCGCCGCGCCACCGGCGGCCGAGACGGGGGTCGTGCCCTCCGCCGAAGAGGCGCGACCGGCCGCGCAGCGGCTGATCTACGCGCTGGGCACGCTGGGCTACGACTTCGGCACCGAGGCGCGCCGCGACACCTACAAGCAGCTCATGCCGCCCGTCGAGGTCGACGGGGTGAGCCTGCCCGCCAACCCGTACGACCCGCGGCAGATGGTCGCCTACCTCACCGAGAACCCCTCCGAGGCGCGCCCGCTGATCTGGACGCTCAACCTCGACCTCACCCCGATCTACGCCATCGAGGCCGTGGGCGGCTACGGGCCCGGGGTGTACGCCCGGCTGGTGGAGTTTCTGGGCCGCCAGCTGCTGGACGACGTCGACTTCGTCGACCGGGTCTCGGTGCCCGGCCACCTGCCGGGCCGTACGGTCAAGCTGTTCTCCGGGCAGATCGTCCCAGTGGTGGCGGTCGATCTCACCCGCGGCCTGTACGGCTGGTCGGTCGCCAGCCTGGCCCACGCCGTCGCCGACCCCTGCCCCCCGCCCAAGTCCGGCGGCGGTGGCGGCAGGGGAGACCACGACCGCGACCGGCTCCGCGACGCGGTCGCCGACTTCCTCGCCCGCATCTACTACGACCTGCGCAACTTCGGGGCGACCTCGCGTGACCGGGCGCTGAACTTCGCCGCGACCAACGCCGTCCAGGCCCGCGAGACCCTGTGCCGGGCACTGGGGCGGGGCATGGCGCTGCAGAACATCGACGTGGAGAAGAGCCCCTACGCCCGGCCCGACAGCGACTGCTGGGACGTCAAGCTGCGCTTCTTCGACCCCGAGAACAGCCGCCGCGCCAAGCGGGTCTACCGCTTCACCATCGACGTCAAGGACGTCATGCCGGTCACCATCGGCGAGATCCGCAGCTGGCCGGAGAGCTGACCGGGAGCCGGGAGCGCCGCCGCCGGAGTCGCGCGAGGGGATGGTGGGTCCCCGTCACGAGTCCCGAACGAGGCTGTCACGGGCCCGCGCCCGGCGGCGACGCTCCCCCGGTTCCCGATCGAACCCCCGAACCTCGGACATCGAGAAAGGACTGGTCGAGGTGAGTTTTCCCCCGCAGGCACCGCCGGTGCGCAGGCCCGAGCTGGTGCAGCCCTACACCACGGTCGACCTGACCCCCGACACCCCGGAGCATCTGGCCCGGGTACGCGCCTACCTGTTGTACGGCGCCAACTTCAACGATCCCCAGACATACACCCTGCCGACCTACCACCAGGCCAGACTCTCCGCCCTGCCCGGGCTCTCCGCTCTCTCCGGGGCGTCGGCCTTCTCCGCCTTCCTCTGACCCGCCGCTGATCCTGCCCCATCTGCGTACCGCACCCTGGAGCGCCGCCGATGCCCGACACCCGCACCACCTCCGCAGCGAACCCCGGCCACGGGCGGAAGGATCAGGGAGATCCGCCCCCGCCCGCCCGGCTGCCCGCCGAGGCGGTCGCCGGCGTCACCGACCTGTGGCGGCACACCCAGGGCGATCCGGCCGTCACCATCGGCGTCTACGACGGACCGCCCGACACCGCCCACCCGTGCCTGGCAGGCGCCGACCTGCACCGGCTCACCCCCTGGTGGCTGCCCCCCGCACCACCCTTCCCGAGGCTGGTCGAGCACGGCACCTTCACCGCCGGTGCGCTGCTCGGCCAGCCGGGCAGCGCGCTGCCCGGACTGGCACCCCGGTGCCGCGGCCTGTTCGTCGAGGCCGTCTGCGAAGAGGACGTCCCCGCCGACCCCCTGCACGCGGCCAGGGCCGTCGACGAGCTCGTCGAGGCCGGAGCCGACGTCATCCAGTTCGTTCCCGCCTTCCACACCGCCTCCGGCGACGCCGACGACATGCTCAAACGGTCCATCAACCGCGCGAGGCAGGCGGGGGTGCTGGTCGTCGCCCCGGCGGGCAACGACTACGGCGAGTGCGGCATCGCCCCGGCCATCCTGCCCAGCGTGCTGGCCGTGGGCGCGCTCCGCAGCGACGGCATCATGTACCAGCTCAGCAACTGGGGAGCGCCCTATCGCGGCCACGGCATCGTCGCCCCGGGCGGGGACGTGCTCGGCGCCCTGCCCGGCGGTGGCGCCAAGGTGCGCAAGGGCACCTGCGTCGCCGTCACCATGGTCGCGGGCGTCGCCGCCCTGCTGGTCAGCCTGCAGCGCCACCTCGGCCGACCGGCCGACCCGCTGGCGGTGGGGGAGGCGCTGTTGCGCACCGCCCGTCCCTGCACCCCCGGCCAGGCGTACGGCGAGCCCGAACGCTGCCTCAACGGCCAACTCGACCTCCCGTCCGCCATCCGCCTCATCCTGAACCGATGACCGCCCGTCCGTCACCCACCTCATCCTGAGCCGCTGACCTCCCGTCCGCCATCCGCCTTGTCTTGAGCCGATGGTCGCCCGTCCGCCATCCGCCTTGTCTTGAGTCGATGGTCGCCCGTCTGCTGTCCGCCTTGTCTTGAGCCGATGGTCGCCCGTCCGCCATCCGTCTCGTCTTGAGCCGACGGCCGTCCCCTCGTCGTACGCCTTGTCGTGAATCGGGGGCGTCTTTCCGTCATCCGCCCTGCCCTGAACCGGTGGCCGCCTTCTCCCATGCTTCCGGGGCGGTGTCTTCCGGTGCGATGCGGTGCTGGTCAGTGCGGTGGCCTGCTCCTGCGTCGTGTCACGGGGGCTTTTCGTGGCGCCGGTACGGCGAGTGGTGACGTGGGCCTGGTCGGCGCCGGTGGGCGGTGCGCAACGTGGTGGACAAGGGAGGAGTGTCGGTGGTCGTTCACCTGTGCTGAGACGCGTCGTTTCCCGGAGGCACAGCCGTCCTGAGCCAAATCTGGGCATCCCCATGCATGTCGATCGGCCGGTCTGATGGGCGCGAAGGACACTGCTGCCATGAACGGGCGTGAGATGAGTGCGGAGCCGGAGCGGGTGGGGTTCGCGGGTGCCGTGTACGGCTCGCTGCTGGCGGCCTCCGTGATCGCCGGCTCGACCGCGGAGGGCGGGCCGCCGTCCGCGGCGGAACTCGCGACCCTGCTGATCTGCACGGGGGTGGTGTTCTGGGTCGCCCATGTCTACGCCCAGGTCGTCAGCCGCGGATACCCCGTGAAACCCCTTACCTGGACGAACCTGCACGCGGTCGCCAGGGACGAGTGGCCGCTGGCGCAGGCGTCGATCCCGCCGGCAGTGGCCGCCGTCCTCGTCTCCGGGCTGGGAGCCTCCAACACGGTCGCCGCCTGGACGGCGCTGGGGATCGCGGTGGCGAGCCAGGTCGCCTGGGCCGTCGCGGCCGCGGTCAAAGTCCACTCCTCCAAGGGGGTCGTCGTCAGCTCCGGGATCATCAATCTCGTTCTCGGCCTGGCCATCGTCGCCCTCAAGACCGTGGTCGGCTCTCATTAGAAGCTCTCACCGGAAGGAGGTGATCACCTTGGGGCCGGGGCGCCGGGCCGTGAGACGGTTGTGCGGTTTCCCGTCTCGCGGGTGTTCCGAGAACGGCCGGGGCCGAATCACCGGGAGGTGAACGAGGGGGCCCGAAGATCCGGGGCGAGGTACGGGGCCGGAAGTCCGGGGCGAGGCACGGGGCTGAGGGGCGGAGGGGATCCGCGGGGGGAGAGAGGACCGGGATGCGCGGGGAGGGGGGCCGCGGGATCCGGGGTGTCAGCGGGAGGGGACGTAGGGGACCTGGAACCAGACCACGCGGCCCGGTTCGGCGTCGGCCGTACCCCATCGCAGTGACAGGGCGTCCACCAGGAACAGGCCGCGCCCGCTCTCGCCGTCGGGGTCCATCCGCATCACCGGGTGTTCGTCGTCCGAGCCGTCGTCCAGCACCTCCACGTGGATCGTGGGTGTCCGGCCGGGACGGCTCACGCCGAGGCGGACGAGCAGCACGCCGTCCCGTGAACGGCTGTGCGTGATCGCGTTCGTGACCAGCTCGCTGGTCAGCAGTTTGACCGTGTCCAGCGTGTCGGCCGGGACCCCCGGCACATCGGTGCCGAGCCGGATCGCGATCCAGGCGCGGGCGGCGCCCACGGAGGAGGGCACACCGTCCAGCGGTTGCGCGCCCAGCCAGTGAAGGCCGTGCCAGCGCGGCGTCATGTGCAGGGGTAACGGTGGCTCCGTCTTCGTCCCGCCCTTCACGAGGACACCGCCCCCGTGGCCGTCTCCGCCGCCCGCCGTCCGGGCGGCACTCCCCGGCCGCCCGCCTGCCGTCCGGGGGGTGCCTCCCGGTCGCCCGTGTGCCAGGAGGGCGGAGAGGTGGGGGTCGGGGGAGCGTGCGGGGCCGCGCCCGGCCGTACCGGACGAAGGACCTCGTCTTTCGGTGAACCGGCCTTCTGTGCAGGTGTTGCCATAACCACACCGCCTTTGTAGTCGCTCAACTACACTCTGTGGAAGTTACCTCAGATCACGTTCCTTTGGTAGTTACCTTTGGGAAATGCCAAAGGTAACTACCGGCACGATCCGCGAGAGGACGGAAGCATTGGCCACAGACACGAGTCCCACCGTGCGCAGGCGCCGTCTCGCCTCGGAGCTGCGACGACTGCGTGGGGAGAGCGGGCTGACCATGCAGGAGGTCGCCGACCGCCTGGACTTCGCGGCGGCCTCCATCAGCCGCATCGAGACCGGCCGCCGGGGGATCCGGCCGCGGGATCTGAAGGCCTTCCTCGACCTGTACGAGGTTCCCGAGGAGGACAGGGCGGCGTTGGCGGCGCTGGCACGGGAGGCGCAGCAGCGGGGATGGTGGCAGAACTACGGGGACGTGCTGCCGAGCGAGTACGCGACGCTGATCGGCCTCGAGACCGAGGCGACGTCCGTCCGCAACTACGAGCAGATCCTGGTCCCGGGTCTGCTGCAGACCGCCGACTACGCGCGCGCCGTCATCGCGGCCTCACGGCCGAACGACACTCCCGACGAGGTGGACCGCCGGGTCGCGGTCCGGATGGAGCGGCAGAGGCGCCTCGCGAACGACAACCCGCTGGAGCTGTCCGTCATCCTCGGCGAGGGAGCGGTCCACCAGCGCGTGGGAACGGCCCAGGTCACCGCCGAGCAGTTCAGGCACCTCGCCGAGGCGAACCGGCGGCCCAACGTCATGGTCCAGGTTCTTCCGTACCGGGCCGGAGCGCATCCGGCGATGACCGGATCGTTTAACATCGTGGGTTTTCCCGAGCACAGCGACCTGGATGTCATCTATCTGGAGAACATGTCCAGCGGTCTCTATCTTGAGGACGCCGATGACGTCAGGAGATACGTCGGCGTGTTCGACTATCTCCGCGCAGTAGCCCTCAGCCCGGCGGACAGCATGGCTATGCTGATGCACGCGTCGACGAGCCTGACGTAAGTGTCCAGTGGAAGGGGTGGGATGTCCGGTCAGACAGACCTGACCAACGCGGTGTGGCGTAGGAGTTCACACAGCGGAGGCAACGGAAACTGCGTGGAAGTCGCAACGGTCGGCGACGCGGTGGCGCTCCGCGACTCCAAGGATCCCGACGGCCCCAAACTCACCTTCAGTCGTGCCGTCTGGTCGGATTTCGTCGCCACCCTGAAGAACGGATCCTGAACTCCCGCCGGATCGGCTCTCCACCCTCCACCGAAAGAACCGGTGCCGGAAGGCCCGGCCGCGACGGCCGGTTCACGACGGCCGACGGACGGTGAGGGGAGCCGGGCGGGGAACCTGCTTCCAGCACGCCGCCGGTGGGATGCGGCGTGCTGGGGGGGTGTTATCGAGGTCTCAGCGTGTCAGCCGTACCGGATCAGGAAGCCCCCGTGGGGGACGGGCTTCCCGTGGGGAACGGCGGGAACGGACCTCCCGGCCAGTCCTGGCCGTCGTGGACGGCGTCGGGGTCGACCCCGAGGGTGATCGAGGCCTGGATCCCGTGGGCCAGGTGCCTCGGGTCGTACCTCAGGCTGAGCATGCCGTCGCTGGGGGTGTCGCCGGTGTAGAGCATGTCCTCGGCGTTGGTGGTGCGCTTCTTGGTGTTGGTGGAGTACGGCTTCGTCGCGGCGACGGCCTCGATGGCCCTCTCGGGGAAGTAGAGCTGGCCGGTGTGGCAGTCGTTGCCGCCCACGTAGGCACCGTGCCGGAAGACGCCGTTGACGTGGACCTTGGTGTGGATGTGGATCGCGCGGCCGACGTACCAGCCGGGGAAGACACTCTTGAAGGTGACCCAGCCCTGCCGGTCGGTCATCTGGAAACCACGGAAATAGGTGGTGTTGCTGTCGGGCTCGGCGTGCATGCCGCCGCCGCCGGGACCGCCGGTGGGGAACGCGGTCGGGAAGCCGGTGGGGGCACCGGTGGGCGGGGCGGTGGGGAACGCGGTCGGGAAGCCGCCGCCGTCGCCGGACGACTGCTTCTCGTAGCTGGAGTAGATGCCCAGGGCGTCGCAGTGCCAGATGTCGACGGCCACGTTACGCAGCGGCCTGCAGTTCTCCGAGTCGACGACCTGGATACGGAGCAGCAGCGGCACACCCGGCTTACGCTCCGTGATGTCCGAGCGGTACTTGTCGTAGTCCAGGTAGTAGGGGCCCTCGATGGTCTCCTTGCTGAGCTTCAGGCAGGGAGGCTTGGTCCCGGAGGGGGCGGGCGTGGGGGTGCCGCCGGTCGTGCTGGCGGACGCCGTCGTGGCCAGGTAGCCGCTGCCTAAGCCGGCGGCGGCGACGACTCCGCCCGCGATGAGGAGCTGGCGGCGGTTCGGTTGGGGGGTGTTGGTTTCTTCCATGCGCAGGAACATTAGGGGCGTTATGTGAAAAAAGTCTAAAAGGGGGGTGGGGCTCCGATATGCCGTAACGGAACTGTGACTTTCGGGGGAACGGCGAGTGTTGAGGGATGTTAATCGGACTTATAGCCCCAATCGTGATGCTTCGGACAAAGTTTGTTGACCTCTGTCAATGACTGAGTTTGTGTGATATGGGCGGTGAGGGAAAGGGCCTTCGCCCGGGAGAGAGCATCCGGCGGGACCGTCCGCCGACGGGCGGTCGCGGGCGTTCGCCGAGGTGGGGAGCCATCCGACGGCCCCGACGGCACGGCCGGCCCGGCGCCGCCGCTCGCCGTCCGGGCGCCACGGGCAGGTCGTCGCCGCACTCGCGCCGGATCCCGCCACACCGGCCCGGCCCCTGGAAGGCCCGGGGGCCATATTCGGGGTGAATGGCCGGCGCGAATGGACTTTTCCTGGAAGACGGCGATCCGGTCACCGTGCGCCGTTTCCGTGACGCGTGACGGGGGAATTCGGGGAGCGTGTTTCCCGCTCGTCACGGGGTCTCCGGGGGCGGCAGGAAGGCGGTCTGGGACAGGCGGGCGCCGTACTTGCGGTCGACGACGTAGCCCCGGCCGGGAGGCAGGGGGTGGGCGCGGACGTTGCCGAACAGGTAGCCCTCGTCCTTGTTGCCGGACAGGATCACGGCCGGGCTGGCCATGTCCTTGAGCCGCTGGACGATCGGATCGAACATCGCCCGGCCCATGCCGCCCATCGCGCGGGACATCACCAGGTGCAACCCGATGTCGCGGGCCTGCGGCAGCAGCTCGGCCAGCGGGAGCAGCGGGTTCGACGAGGTCGCGACGAGGTCGTAGTCGTCGACGACGATGTACAGGTCGCAGCCCTGCCACCAGCTTCTGGCCCGCAGCTGCTCGGGGGTGAGGTCGGCCGGGGGCAGCCGTTTGAGCAGCGCGTTGCGGGCGTCGTTGATCAGCTCGGCCGCCGCCGCGCTGGAGGCGGCGTAACCGATGCGATGCTCGGTGGCGGCCGAGTCCAGCAGCGACCGCCGATAGTCGATCACGATCATCATGGCCTCCTGCGGCGTCTGCCGGGCGACCAGGCCCTCGGTGACCAGGCGCAGCAGGTTGGACTTCCCGCTCTCGGTGTCGCCGACCACGATGAAGTGCGGGTCGGCGTCGAAGTCGAGCAGCATCGGCGACAGGGACGCCTCGTCGATGCCGATAGGGATCCGGCGTCCGGTCTGCTCCGGGCCGGGCAGCGACTCGGCGGGCAGCAGCGCCGGCAGCAGCCGTACGGCGGGCGCCGGCGCCCCCTGCCAGGCGTCCCTGACCGCGTGGACCAGGGCGCGCACGCCCGCGGCCAGGTCGTCGGCCTTCCTGACGCCGTCGATCCTGGGCAGCGCCGACAGGAAGTGCAGGCCCTCCTTGGTGAGCCCGCGCCCCGGAACCCCCTCGGGCACGGCCAGCGACGACTTGCGATTGACCTCCGACTCGTAGGCGTCGCCGAGCTTGAGCTCGACCCGGGTGCCGAACAGGTCCCGGATACCGGGACGGAACTCCGACCACTTGTTGGTCGCGGCCACCACGTGGATGCCGTACCCCAGGCCCCGGGCCGCCAGGTCGGTGATGACGGGTTCGAGGGAGTCGAACTCCTGCCTGATCGTCAGCCACCCGTCGACGACCAGGAACACGTCGCCGTAGCCGTCGCCCTCGATGCTCCCGTCGGCGAGCCGCTGCCGGTAGACGGTGATCGAGTCGATGCCCTGCTCGGCGAAGTCGCGCTCCCGCCGCTGGAGCAGCGCGGCGATCTCGGCGACCGTACGGCGCACCCGGTCGCCGTCCAGGCGGCTGGCCACCCCGCCCACGTGGGGCAGCGCCTCCAGCGAGGCTAGTGAGCCGCCGCCGAAGTCCAGGCAGTAGAACTGCGCCTCGCGCGGGGTGTGCGTGAGCGCCATGCCGGTGATCAGGGTGCGCAGCACCGTGCTCTTGCCGCTCTGCGTCCCCCCGGCGACGCCGACGTGGCCGGCCGCCCCCGACAGGTCCAGCCAGAACGGGTCGCTGCGCTGCTCGAACGGCTTGTCGATGACCCCGGCGACGGCGTGCAGCCTGCCCCGTCCCGCCCATCCCGCCGTGCTCAGGCCCAGCTCGGGCGTGATCGTCAGCGTCGGGAGCAGGTGGACCAGGGTCGGGGGCTCGCCCAGCGGCGGCAGCCAGATCCGGTGGGCCGGCGGTCCCTGGCCCGCCAGCCTGGAGACCACCAGGTCAAGCAGGCTGACCGTGCCCCGGTCGAGGGGGATCTCGCCCGTCGTCAGCTCCTTCGGGGGCTCCTCGACGACGGGGACCGGGGAGAAGCCGGGGCCGTACTCCACGATCTGGCGCACACCCGCCCGGCCGCCCCGCGCCGCCGCGCCGAGGGGGTCGGTCTGGTGCGGGCCCGACACGTAGGCGGCCTTGAACCTGGTCATCCCGGTGGTGTCGAACTTCAGGTAGCCGTTGCCCGGCGCGGAGGGCAGCTCGTAGGCGTCGGCGACGCCGAGCACGACCCGGCTCTCCATCGCCGAGAAGGTGCGCAGGCCGACCCGGTAGGACAGGTGGGTGTCCAGGCCACGCAGCCGTCCCTCCTCCAGGCGCTGCGAGGCCAGCAGCAGGTGCACGCCGAGGGAGCGGCCGAGCCGCCCGATCATCACGAACAGCTCGATGAACTCGGGCTTGGCGGTGAGCAGCTCGCTGAACTCGTCGATGACGACGAACAGCGTGGGCATCGGCCGCAGGTCGGCCCCCTGCTCGCGGGCGCGTTCGTAGTCGCGCAGGGAGGCATGGTTGCCGGCGGCGCGCAGCAGCTCCTGACGGCGGATCATCTCGCCGTGCAGGGCGTCGTACATCCGGTCGACGAGGGGGAGCTCGTCCTCCAGGTTGGTGATGACGGCCGAGACGTGGGAGAGGGTGTCCAGGCCCAGGAAGGTCGCGCCGCCCTTGAAGTCGACGAGGACGAAGTTCAGGATCTCCGACGAGTGGGTGATCGCCAGGCCCAGCACGAGCGTCCGCAGCAACTCGCTCTTGCCCGATCCGGTCGCGCCGATGACCAGGCCGTGCGGCCCCATGCCGCCCTGCGCCGACTCCTTGATGTCCAGCTCGACCAGGCGCCCGTCGACGCCCAGGCCGATCGGCACCCGCAGCCGGTTGCGCCCCGCCCTGGGCCGCCACGTCACCGACGGGTCGAGGAGGACGGGGTCGCCCACCCCCAGCAGGTCGGTCAGCGAGGTGTTCACCGCCAGCACGTCCTGCGCCTCACCGCCCCTGGCGTTCGAGGCGCGCAGCGGGGCGAGCTGCCGGGCGATGCCCTCGGCCCGTAGAAAGTCCAGCCGGTCGGGGTCGCCGAGGCGGGTCGAGCTCTGCTTGCCCGCGTGATCTATCTTGATCATGAAGAAGCCGTCGGGACGGACGTCCAGCCGTAGCGTGTTCTTCTCCTCGATCGGCCCGGCCGAGCCGGACAGGTCGATGACCGTGACGCCCTGGATGGCGTCGGTGCCGAGCTGCGAGTCGTGCGGCACGTGGCCGCCGTCGAGGATCAGCACGTGGTACGGCAGCGCGTCCGCGGACGCGCCCGGCCTGAACCGCGCCCGCTCCTTCAGCGTCCCGCCGAGCAGCCGGTCGAGCTCGGCCAGGTTGTCGGCCATGAGCCGCACCTGCCCCGCGGCGTCGGTCTCCTCGGGGTGCAGGGCGTGGGGCAGCCACTTGACCCAGTCCCACTGGGCCATCCACTCCTCGCCCGCGCACACCATGACCCGCATGTCGTCGGGGGAGTGGAAGACGGCCATCTGGGCGACCATCGCCCGCACCAGCTCGCGCACGGCCGCCGGGTCACCGGTCAGGTTGATCCGCGCGAAGGAGTGCAGGGCCACGGCGACCGGCAGCCCGGACACCGTCGAGTGGGCCCTGACGAACCTGCGCAGCGCGCCCGCCGACAGGGCGTCCAGGTCCTCGACCGGCTTGGAGTCCGGCGGGATGAGCTGGACGGCGAGCTTCTGCACGCCGGTGCCGAGCCGTACGGTGCCGAAGTCGTCGTCGCGGGGGCGCCGCTCCCACAGGCGCGGGCCCAGGGCGACCCACCACAGCGAGTCGGGGTCGGGGCTGCTCCACTCGAGGGCCTGGCGCTGCTGCGCGCCGGCCCGCCGCACCTTCTTGCGGACCTGCGACAGGTAGCGGAAGTAGTCTCGCCGCAGGCCGTTCAGCCGCTGCTTGCGCTCGCCGGCCTGGCGGCCCAGCTGACCTGCCGTCATGCCCATCATGGACACGGCGAACAGGCCGCTGGCCACGTACATGATCGGGCTGGAGCCGCCGCCCGCGGTGAACATCAGACCCATCGCGGCGGCGCCCGCGACCATCGGCAGGTAGGTGAGCATGCCGGTCAGACCCTGGGGCTGGACCTCGGGGATCTCCGGCGGGGACTCGAGCAGAATCTCGCCCCGGGGAGGCTTGGGCGGGGGACGGCGTTCGGGGCGCCGGACGACGACGATGCTCACCCTGGAAGTGCCTTCCTGGTCGTTCGTGATGCTTTCGTGCCGGAAAACGGTTACCTGTGGTTGTCGCGCATGATCCCTACTCTCCCCGCTACCGTATCCGGCGTATTGGTCATTTCCGTGATGCTTGTAGTGAGAGGGAGGGCGACGGTGAGGTCACTGGCTCAACCGCCCACGCAGGGATCCCCGGCCCAGGGCCTGCCGGCCCCCGCCGCCGCGCCGCTGCCCCCGCTCTGTCACATCACGGTCGTCGCCCCACGCAAGAAGGCCGACCTCGCGCTGCCCGCCGACATCCCGTTGCCCCACATCCTGCCGAGCCTGCTGCGCGCGATGGGCGAGGTGGGGGGCGAGTCGGCGGCGGCCCCGGGGTGGGTGCTCCAGCGGCCGGGCGGCGCCCCGCTCGACATCGGCCAGAGCCTGGGCGCGCTGGGGGTGCTCGACGGGGAGGTGCTCTACCTCAGGCCGCGCGAGGCCGTACTGCCCGCGGCCGTGTTCGACGACGTGGCCGACGTGGTCGCGACCGGCTTCCGGGAGGGGCCCGGCCGGTGGGACGTCAAGCACACCCGCCTGGCCGGGGTGGGGGCCGCGACCTGCCTGCTCGTCACCGGGGCGGTCGTGCTGCTGCTGGCCGGGCCGCCGTGGCGGGTCTCGGCCGTGTTCGCCGGGGTGTTCGCGCTCCTGCTGATCGTCGCGGGCGGCGTGATCTCCAGGGCGGTCGGCGACTCGTCCGCGGGCGCGCTGATCGGTTACGCGGCCCTGCCGTACGGCTTCCTCGGAGGGCTCCTCGCGCCCGCGGGCTCCGGAGGCCTGGCGGATCTCGGCTCGGCGCACCTGCTCGCCGGGTTCGCGACCACCGGCCTGGTGGCCACCGTCGCCGTGCTGGTGATCGCCGACGGCGTGCCCGCCTTCCTCGGCGTCGCCATCGCCTCGGCGACGGGCGCGGTGAGCGCCGCCGTCGTGATGTTCTCCGCGGCCTCCCCCGCCGGGGTCGCGGCGGTCGCCGCCGCGGTCCTGCTGGCGTGCAGCCCGCTGCTGCCGATGCTGGCGTTCCGGTTCGCCGGGCTGCCGATGCCCACGATGCCCACCAGCTCGGAGGAACTGCGAGGCGACAACCAGCGCATCGACGGCCCGGCCATCCTGGAGCGCACCGGCCACGCGCAGCGCTACGCGACCGGGTTCGTCGCGGGGATCGGCCTGGTCGCGCTGGTGACCCAGGTCTGCCTGGCGCTGGACGGCGGCTGGGTGGCGGCGGCGACCGCGCTGACGCTGTCGCTGACGCTCGTCATGCGGGCCCGGGTCTTCCAGGGGACGGGGCAGCGGCTCTGGCTGCTGACCTCCGGCCTCGCGGGGCTCGCGGTGCTGGCGATCTCGCGGGCGCTGGGCGCCGGCGGGGGCGGTGTGGCGATCGCCGTGGCGATGGGGCTGCTGTGCGCCGCGGTGATCCCGGCGGCCATGGGCCTGTGGCTGCCGTCGGGCAGGCCGTCGCCGTTCTGGGGCCGCGCGGGTGACATCGTCGAGGTCCTGCTGATCGTCGCGCTGTTCCCGCTCGCCCTGGGGGTGCTGGACGTCTACTCCTGGGTCCGGGGACTGGCCGGTTAGGGCTGCCGCGGGGACCGGCGAGCTGGTTGGGTGATCTCGTGACGCGCGGCCGGGGCGCCGCCGAACTCGATGGCGATGGGGAGCGGACGTGGATTTCGGAGACTTCGCAAACATAGACGTTGAAAAATTGCTGAGCAGCAATACTTCACACTTTATGAAAATGGAGGAGTTCCACCGGGAGGTCGCCGGGCTGACCGGGCGTGCGCAGGACGAGGACGGACTGGTCACCGTGACGTACGCCGCCGAGGGGCTGCGCGACCTGGACCTCCACCCCAAGGCCATGCGGCTGAGCTCGGGCGAACTGGCCGAGCGGATCAGGCTGACCGTCCACGAGGCGGCCAAGGACCTTCAGGAGCAGGTCGATGCGGCCATGAGCAGGGCGTTCGGCGAGGAGAACAACCCGATGAGGCTGCTCGGCGACCCGGAGGCGGCGCTGGGGCGGGTCAGGGAGGCCGAGGCCGCCTACGATCGTACGTTCGAGGACGTGATGGGTGAGCTCGACCGCATCCGCCGCCGCCTGGAGCTGTGACGCCCGCCGCCGCCGCGCACCGTCGGCCTGGTTATATATGGCCCGGACGCCAAATATTTACTTTTCCGTAATATGAATACATGTTATGCATGTGGTGCTTGATGGCTAGCATGCCGTCTTGATGATGTTCGTCGCGGTAGTCCTTTCTGTCCGCTCATGAGGCGTCTCTGGACACCCTGGCGGCGCCGCGGCCGTACGGTCGGCACGGGGGCGTGACGCCGCTACGGACAAGCAGGTCCTATGTCACGGAGGTGACCGGTGGCGGAGTTTTTCGGTGCGAGCCCCGCACAGATCAAGAAGGCGTCCGAGCTCGTCACGGACACCGCGCAGTACGTGGAAGGTCTGCGCAAGGGAGTCGAGACGACCACGCAGGAGCTGACGGCCTCCGGCTGGCTGGGCTCGGCGTCGGCCAAGTTCCTGGCCGCGATGCGCAAGTGGGACGAGCAGATGCTGATCGTCCGGGGAGACCTGGAGACGATCGCCCGCAACCTGGGCGACAGCTCCATCACCTACGACGCGGCCGACCAGGACGTGCAGGCCGGCATGGGACGCGTCGACGCGCTCATCAACACCGGCGCGAAGTGACGTACCCACCCCGCTGAAGGACGGAGATCTACAGTGTCCGACTATACGAAGGTCAACTTCGTGGAGATGGAGAACGCCGAGCTCGGCCTTCTCCAGGTCGTCACCGCCATGGACAAGGCCACCGACGACCTCATCGTCAAGCTCCAGCAGGTGCTGGGCGAGCACTGGGCGGGCGACGCGGCCAACTTCTTCGAGGAGCACCGGAAGATCTGGGACGCCGCCGAGCAGGAGATGGGACGCCAGCTCGGCGAGGCGGCCAAGGCCCTGGGCGTCGCCAACGCCAACTACAAGGCGGCCGAGGCCCGTAACAAGGCCATCTGGAGCAACCACTGACGTGGCGGACGCCTGATCAGGTGTCTCTCGGTCACCGCGGCGCGGTGACCGAGCCCATCCGCCCCGGGCGAGATCGCACGGTTCACCTTTTCCCCGGAGGACAGACGTGAGCGCTCCGCGCTGGCCGTCACGGGACGACGTGGCGCAGGTCACCGAGTTCGACACCTACCAGATGCGAAAGATCGCCAATGAGCTGGAGGAGTACGTCGCGGGCCTGACGGCCCCGGCCTTCTCCGAGGGATACACGACGGGGTCCCTGAAGAGCGTCGGCACCAGCGGCAACCTGACCGAGGCCCAGCTCGGCTCCTGGCCCGCCGCGCGGACGTTCGCGCGGACCGTCGGCTCCCCCTCCGGCGGATCGTCGTCCCCGGACGGCAGGGCCGCGGTCCTCGGGCGCGTCTACGAGGAGTTCGTCGCCCACTACCTCGGAGTCATCAAGGCGATCCGGACGAGCGCCGACGAGTACGACAGGGCCAACCACGCGGGCGAGGGCGGCACGGGCGCGTAGAGGACGCGCGGGAAAGGGGGCATCGCGGTGGAGGGCCGGGAACGGACCGTGCGGATCCGCTCGGGCGAGCGACCCGCCGGGGGCGAGGTCACCGCCTCGTACGACGAGATCGACCGCTGGATCAGGGAAACCTCGCCGGCCCAGATCGAGGACGCGGGGTTCGGCTTCGGCCACGGAGCGGCCACGCTCGACCTCGTCACGGGCGCCATGCTGAGGAACGCCTCGAGGCTGGCGGGCGTCTGGGGCGGTCCCGCCGCCCAGGAGGTCCAGGACGCGCTGCGGATGCTGCACACCGTGGGCTCCGAGCTGGGGGACAAGATGGGGGAGGTGTCCCACGTCCTGAGGATGTACGGCGGGGTCCACCTGCCCGACGCCCGCAAGGAACTCGACCGGCTGGCCGCGTCCCGGCAGACCTCGCAGGAACCCTCGACGGCGACCTCCGCCTCCGCCTCCGGCGAGCCGAAGGGCACCGCCGAGGCCCGCCAGGTGCTGAAGACGCTGAACGCGCAGATCGCCGCCCTGTATGAGAAGGTTCCTGAGACGTTCTCCTACACGCTTCCGGCCGCGGAGGACACCGGGCGGGGACCGGGGGGATACTCCCCGGTCGACTACTCCCCGGTGGGCCGGCCCGCGGGCACCTCGGGGGCGGGCGCGAGTCCCTGGCGAGGGGACGACGCGGGCCGGTCCGGAGGTTCCGGCGGCGCCGGGGGAGACGACCCGTCCGGCGGACGGGGAACCGGCGACCGCGATTCCGGCGATTCCGGCGATCCGGGGTCCACCGGGCCCGGTTCCGACGGTTCTGGCGGCTCCGGTGGTTCCGGTGGCTCCGGCCAGGGCGGAACGGACGGCTCGGGCCAGGGCGGCACCGGAGACGGCGGGCGCTCCTCCACCGGCGGTACGGGCACCGGACAGGGCCCCGGCGGCGAGACCACGGTCCCGCCCGTGATCGGCGGACACGACACCGCGGCTCTCCGGCACGTCCCAGGGACCACGGAGATCGCGAGTTTCCTGCCGAACACCCCGGTCGCGCCCCCCACGATCCAGCAGAACCCGGTCGGGCTCGTCGGCCCACCCACCACCGTCACGCCGCACGTCCCCTCGGTGCTGGGCGGCCCCGGGTTCGGGGCGGGCGCCGTACCGGTGGCGACCTCGGGGACCACCGGAACCTCGGGCAACCGGAACGCCGCGACCGGCGGCCCGATGGCACCCTTCATGCCGGGCACGGGCGGCGCCGGGGCCGAGGGAGAGGGACAGGGGCAGGAGAGGACGACCTGGCTGTCGGAGGACCACGACGTCTGGAACTCCCGCGGAGACGTGATCCCCCCGGTCATCACCTGACCATCGAGATCTTCGGAAGGTACGGCATGGCGATCGAACTCGACCCCGACTGGCCCGGTCTGACCGTAAAGAACGACACGAGCGGCAAGGGCGGTCCCGAGGTGGACCACACCGCGATCCGGGAGATCGCGGGGCAGCTGGAGGCGGCGCTCAGGAAACTGACGACGGCCACCAAGATCCCGTCGACCGCGGTCGCCTACGCCAAGGGGACCACGCCCCCCGAGCTGCCCGGACCGCCCCCGGGGGCCGGGTCGCTGCCCGACCTCCAGATCCAGTGCGCGCTCAGCGACGCCCATCTCGGCCAGTGGATCACCGCGCAGCAGTTCGCCATGGCGATGGGTTCGGCCTACTCGGTCCTCATCGGTGAGCGGGGCCAGAAGGGCGGCGGCCTGTACGCGGTGACGACGGAGCAGTACGCCGCGGTCATCGAATCGCTCTACGAGATCGTCAAGGCCTACGACGGCGCCGACGAGGCGAACCAGGGCACCGCTCCCAAGAACGACGCCTGACAGGGAGATCACCATGGCGGACACGGGTTCGACCCCGCTCAAGTACTCCGGCTCCAGCCCGCAGGAGACGCCTCTTCCGATCACCGCCTTCGACAGCGTCATGGACAAGGTCAGGAACTGGGTCGACAACACCGAACCGGACACGGTGAAACGGGCGGCCGCCTACTACGTCGCCGCGCACGACCTGCTCCAGGACGCGGCGGTGACCCTCAAGCAGAAGGCCGTGGAGCTCGCGGGCACCTACAACGGCCCGGAGAGCGTGGCGGCGCAGAAGGAGCTGCAGCGGCTGCACGCCAGCATCCGCGAGCTGGCAGGGAAGATGCGGGAGGTGGGCGTGCCGCTGCGGAAGTACGGCGAGACGCTCACCTGGGCGCAGCAGAACATCGTCACCAAGAGGGGCCAGGACTCGCGCTCCGACCACGACACCGACTGGGCGGACAACATCCCGTTCTACGGCATGTACCGCGTCGAGCGCCGGGCCAGGGACCGGTTCAACGAGATCAACGACAGGATCGTCCAGCACTACCAGGAGCTTCCCGCCGAGGTGCAGCACTCGCTGCCCACCCCGGTGCAGCTCCCGCTGCCCGACTACCAGAACGTGGACCTCCCCTCGGGGCCCGGCGGCCTCACCACCGGAGGCGGCGACGGCGGTTTCGGCGACCCCGCGGGCGGCCTGGCGGTGAAGGGCCCCGGGGTGAACGACCCGCGGCTGAGCGCGATCGATCCGAACGGGCTGGACCCGAACGGCCTGGACCCCAATGGCCTCAACCCGGGCGGCACCGGGCCCGGCGCCGTCGACGGCTCCCTGCCCGACCCGAACGGCACCGGGCAGAACGGCGGCGTGAACGGCCTCGGCCCCGGTTCCCCCGGCTACGACGGGACCGGCGGATCCCGGCCCGGCCTCGACGCCACGGCGCTGTCGGGCGTCGGCCAGGACAGGACCGTGCTCGCCGGACTGAACGACCAGGGGACGATCGGCCTGCCGAACGGCCGGGGACCGGGCCCGGTGTTCGGCGACTCCCTGAACCCCTCGCTGCACGGGCCGTACGGGGTCGTGGGCCCGAACGGCACGGGCACCGGGCCGGGCACGGGCGGCTTCGGGGCGGTGGGAGGCGGGGCCTTCGGCGCCGGGGGCCAGACGGGGGGCCTGAACAGGGCGGGCGGCTCCCCGATGATGCCCCTCGTGCCGCCGGGCGGCGGCGCGGGGGCCGAGGAGAAGCAGGACCGGGAGAACAGCACCTGGCTCATGGAGGACGACGAGGTCTGGGGGAGCGGCGGCGACACCATCCCGCCGGTGATCACCTGACGCCAAAGATCGCCGGTTGTACCGGTTCGCAATGGCTGTATCTCTGTATCGGTTGTGAGGAGTGGGAATGGCCGAATCGCCCTTCAAGGGCTTCACGCTTGAGGCGGCCGGACCGGCCAAGGCCGTCTCCTTCACCAAGGACAAACTGGACCAGCTGGGAAACGACTTCGGCGGCCGCGCGGGCGACGTGGAGACCCTCGCGCGTCAGACGGGCGCGATCGGCATCGACCCGCCCGCCTTCGGCATCCTCGGGATCGGGCTGAACACGGCTCACGACCAGGCCCGCGACAACGCGGTGAACGCCCTCAAGGCGGGCAAGGCGGTCATCGAGTCGTGGAACAAGGCCCTGAAGGACGCCGACAAGAACTACCAGAACGCCGAGGGGAAGAGCACGACCGGCGACGGCGACGGCGGCGGTGGCGGCGGGCTGGGGGGCGGCGGCCTCGGTGGCGGCGGTCTGGGTCCCGGTGGCCTGAACCTGCCCAAGGGGGACGGCATAACGGCTCCCGGCCTGCCCGATCCGGACATGCCCGGCACGGACGGGCCCACGCTGCCCGGCTCGGACCTGCCGGACCCCGGCGGTACCGATCCCAGCCTGCCCGACCCCAACCTGCCCAACCCGGGCGGAACCGATCCCCGGCTCCCCGACCCGAACGCGCTCGACCCCAACGGGACCGGCCGCCTTCCCGACGGGAGTATCCCCGGTCTCGGTTCGGACGGCGCCGTGAACCCCCTCGCCAGAACGGGCCTCGGGCTGGACGATCCCACGCGGACGGCCCTGTCGTCCTACGGCCAGGACGGGGGAGCGGGGCAGCCGAGGCTGCCGGGCACCACCACGTGGACCGGCGACACCGGGAACCTGTCGGGGCCGTCCTCCCGCGGCGGGTTCTCCGGCGGGGCGGCGGGGGTGGACGCCGCCTCCCTGGGCGCCGGGCGCGGGGCGGGTACGGGAGGCACGGGCGGCGCGTCCATGATGCCGCTGATGCCCCCGGGCGGCGCCCCCGGCGGCGAGCAGGACAGGGAGCGTGAGAAGACCACCTGGATGTCGGAGGACGAGGGGGTCTGGGGCGGCGACGAGGACATCGCGCCCCCGGTGATCGGCCAGGACTCGTGACCTCGCCGGTGAGACGCGGCGGCCGGAGGAAGGATCTTCACCATGGCGTATGAGAGCGACAGGGCGACGACCATACTGGCGGTCGCCGCGGCGACGGAGGCGGCCATCATCCTCAGGCGGCCCGCCGCGTGGTCCATCGTCGCGACGCTCGGCCTGCTGGTGTCCAATCCCGGGGACATGAAGAAGGCGGCGGGAGAGTGGCGCGACCCGAACGCCGGTCCCGCCGCCGACCTCGTCGCCATCAGGGACCAGCTGCACACCCTGCAGGCCCGGATCAAGGACGAGGGGCACTGGGAGGGAGACGCCTACGAGACGTTCAGCGCCTCCGTGAAGGACTTCAACGCGCAGCTGGACAACGCCCGGAGATACCGCCAGGGCATGGGCGACACCCTCGACCAGACGGCCGACATCTACCACGTGGGCGCCCAGATCGCCTTCTACACGGCCCTGACCATGGAGGGCATCGCCCTGGTCTACATGGCCAGCTACGTCTACCCGGCCCTCAGGATCCCGGCCGAGGGCTGGGTCACCGCCGCGCTGAAGAAGCTCGACGACGTCGTCAAGGGAGTGGTCGGCAAGAAGCTCAAGGCCGTCGCGGCGGTCGGGGTCATCATGTGGATGCTCAACGGCTTCCAGAAGGACCAGCAGCGAATGTTCTGGGGCACGCAGGCCATGCCGCAGCAGGAGCCCGACTTCACCCAGGTCAGCCTGGAGTACGACAAGAACGGGGGCCTCGTCAGGAAACCCGAGAACCCCGCGCTCAACCTGCCGAAGACCAAGGGCTCGTCCCCGCTGTCCATCATCGGCCTTTGACATCCTCCCGGCCCCGAAGGACCGGGATTCCCGGCCGAAGCCGGGTGGTTCGCGGTTCACAGCCCCGTCCAGCGGCCGGCGGGCTCCCCGCCCCGAAGGACGGGGCGTCCATGCTGGAGGAACGTGGTGACCCGCGAGGTCGGAGTGTGACCCGCGGCCCAGGTCACTGCTGCGGCTGGGCCGGTGCGGGCTGGCCGGTCTGCACCGGCTTCCTGGCGGCCGCCGCGTCGAGCGCCGGGCCCTCGGGGATCAGGTGCACCAGGTGCGCGGGCAGCGGGGCGACGTCCCGCATGTCGTAGCCGAGGCTCGACAGCGCGTCCTGGGACGTGATGAGGTGCCGCCGCCCCTGGTCGCCGATCAGGTAGAGCGACTGGAGCGCGTCCAGCCTGCCGTTGCCCGGCAGCAGCCCGGCCACGGCACCGCCGCCCGGCGGGAGCACCACCTGGTCCACCACGTCCTGGTTGAACCACCCCTTCGGCGGGGCGGGGATCGCCACCGTGCTGCCGACCGTCAGCAGCGCCTTGGCCGATCCGCGCTCGGTGTCGGCGTAGACGGCGCAGACCGGGTGGGCCGGGGGCGGTGCGACGATCTCCGGCATGCTCTGCGGGAGGTCGCCGCCGCCCATGTGGGCCGCCGACCGCCTGGCCCCGGTCGCGGTCGCCGGGTCCAGCTCGACCGCCCGTACGGGGGCCTCGCCGTACGCCTTCTTGGTCGCGGGGCTGCGCAGCAGCAGGGCGGCCTGCGTCGGGGTGAGGGGCGCCAGGCCGTCGGAGAGCAGCACGTACCACCTCGCGGGGGCGCCCGCCACCGGCGGCACGGTGAAGATCCTGCCGACGGCGGACGTCTCGCCGCCGGGGCCGGCCACGGCGCGGCCGAGGCCCGAGATCGAGGGGGCGCGGAAGTCGGGGCCCGCAGGCAGCGCGTTGAGCCAGGCCGAGGGGACCTGGCGGGGCTGCTCCTCCGTCAGCGCGCGCACGCCCTCGGTGGACACCCGCATCCGCTGGTTCGACCACAGCAGCCAGGCCTGCCCGTTCTCCTGGACGAGCATGGCCCTGTTCTGCCCGATCGGGCTCCCGCCGACGCCGAAGCCGCCGACCAGCGAGGTGTACGGCCTGCGTTCGCCGTTCGCGTCGACCCCCTCGACCACGCAGGCCGACCAGGGCGCGCGGACCAGCCGGTCGCGGGCGGGCAGCGACTCCGGGGCACCGGGGATGCCCACCAGGGTGCCGCGCGGGTAGCGCGAGAGCGAGGCGGCGCTGACCGTGCGCACCTTCACGTCCTGCTCCCCGACCAGCAGCCTGGCCGAGGTGACGTTGACGACGGGGATCATCTTCCCCTGGGAGGCGCTGTAGACGAACGTCGCGCCCGTCTCCTCCTCCACGATCACGGTGCCAGGCTCGGTGAGGGCGGTCGCGTTGCCCGGCCGCAGCAGGCCCAGCACCCCGAAGGCGGCCGTCACCAGCACCGCGACCAGCACCCCGCCGAACACGGCCACGTTGTGCCTGCGCAGCGGCGACTCCGGCAGGTCGGGCTCGCCCTGGAGCAGGGCCGTACCCAGCCGCTGGGTCATCAGCCTGTGGGCCTGGTAGAGATCACGCCGGGTCTGCATCCCACCTCCGTCCGCCGGATGCGCGGTCGTCGACAGCATAGAAGAGCGATCTTGGGAACGGCCCTTTTTGCGTGATATGTGAACAATGATCGTCCGCGGCGTTTCCGACCGCCGAAAGAGCGCTGAACAAGGTGACGAGACCGGGAAACGGCGCTCCGGGCGGTGATAGGAGATACGGGGACGGTTGTCGATCAAGGAAGGCGCGTGATGCAGGACAGGTACGTCACGTCCACGGCGATTCAGTCGATCCGCACCGAGATCGGGGACGACGTCATTCCCAAGATCAAGGAGTTGCGCGGGCTGGTGGACAGCACCGACGTGACCGCACCCGGCTGGGGCGCCGTCGGCGAACTGGCGATCGGCATCCGCTACCGCGATGTCCAGGACGACGCCAGGGAGAAGCTCGGCCAGGCCCTGGACGTCCTGGAGTCCTGGCTGGAGGCGCTGACGACGGCCACGGTCAACTGGCAGACCGCCGAGTACAACAGCACCGTCGTCTACCAGTGATCCGGAAGAGCTGACATGCCGGCATCTCCGAACAGGCCCTCCCCGGTGACCGCGGCCAAGAGCGCCAGAGGCGTCATCGTCAACTCCGCCAAGGTCCTCAGCGGCCTGGAGAACGGCGCGCGGCTGGCGCCGACCGCCTGGGCCGGGGTGGCGATCGCGGCGACGGCGATCGCGAACGTGCCGGGGATGGCCGACGCCTACAACAACTGGGAGTCGCTCCACTCGCGGCTGGACACCGCGAACAAGAGCTACGTCGCGGCCCTGCTGAACAAGGCGAAGGACGGGTGGATCGCCGAGGACCGCGACGCCTTCGACGACGCCGTCCAGCACTACCAGGAGGCGCTGGAGAGCCTGCGCGCCTACATCAAGGCCATCGCCGGGATCGTGGACGAGCTCGGCGACGCCTACCGCGCCTACTGGATCGCGATCGCCAAGGTCGCTGCGACCCTGCTCGCCCTCGCGGGGATCGCCTCGGCCATGCTGGCGACGCCGTACGCCGGGACGGCCGCGCTCAACCTGCGGATGCTCGGCATCATGGCCAGCAGGATCATCGCCGCCTCCACCGCCGCGCTGGGGAAGGTCGTCGCCGCGGGTGCCAGCAGCATGTCGGTCTACTTCTCCGGCAAGGCGTGGATGCAGTCGTTCAACCTGGCCCCCACCGGTCAGGCGAAGGTCGACTTCACCCAGGCCAGGATCGTCACCAAGGGCCTGCCCTCCTTCCAGCAGCCGCCGCCCCAGCAGACCGGTCAGCCGCCCCAGCTTCCGCCGAGCACGGGCTTCCAGTGGCTGTCCCCGAAAAAGGACCTCCCGGAGTCGTACAAATGACGAACACCGACCCCGACTACCCGCGCCTGGACAATCTGGACGACCTGGAGGACCTCGACGAGGTCGTACGGCGCGGCGACGAGGCGCTGCGCCGGCTCGGCGACGCCTTCGGCGAGCTGGAGGCCGTCACCGGAGAGGGCTTCGGCGCCGACGGCATGGCCAGGGCCGTGGTGGACGCCGCAGGCCGCATCCAGCAGATCACCTTCGACCCCCGCATCGCGCGCCTGGACACCAGGACGATCGCCGAGGCGGCCACCGAGGCCGTCCGCGCCGCCCAGGACGACGCCCGGACGCGCAGCGAGGAACTGCTCACCAGGGCGACGGGCGGCGAGTCGCTCACCCTGGACATGGATCACGCCCGCCGCCGGTTCGAGGAGATCGGCGAGGACCTCGCCCGCACGCTGCGGGACCTGGCGGGCGGGGCCTGACAGGCGGCGGGCTCTGACCGCCTGCGCGGCCTGCCCGCGCGCGTGGACCGGGCTCATCGGTTTCGACGTCGTGAGTGCCTGACCTTGCTCGCCTCTTCGACGTCTCTCCAGTCCTTCTTGACGGTCTCCAGCGCGTCGACCCGGGCGGCGACGGTGTCACCGAGATGGGAGATCGGGCTCGGCGACGTGCGCGGCGCGGGGACGGGGCCGACGGTTTCTCCACGGTCCCGCCGGACCCCGGCGAGGCGCGGGAGCGGATGACGGTGGTCTACGACTCCTTCCTCCGCGCCGTCGACGACCTCTCCGGACGCCGAGCTCAGGGGGAACGCGGCGAGTCCCCCCGGCAACGCGGGGGAGGGACTCGTTTTCTCTCAAACCCGCCCCTGCCGGGGTCCGAATCTTCTCCTGGGCAGGGCCGCGACCGGGTCACCCGCGGTTGCCGCGGTCGATCCTGCCTCTGCCGTTCCGGACCTCAAAGGGGGGCCCGGACGGGGCCGGTGCTCCCGACGCCGGTGGTTTTGCGCCGAGCGTCGGTATTTCGGCATTACGGTCGGATCAGCTTCACTGCCGGGCCGGTGGTGGATGCTGGTGTTGGCTTTTCGGTGGTTTCGGGTTTGATCGGGCTTTTCTCGTCGAGGTCGACGTTGGGTCGGGCTTTGTTTTGGCCGTTGTCTTGACCGGGTTCGGTTTGGTCGTTGTTTTGGCCGGGTTCGGCTCCGGGGCTTCGGTTGAATCCGGGTCCGAGTCGTCGTCCGACTCATCGTCCGAGTCGTCGTCTGACGACGTATCGGCCGCAGCCGGCTTGGGCAGCCCCACGGCGGGGGCCTGCGGGCCGGGCGTGGTGCCCTACGGCACGGTCACCTTGTTCACACCGTTCTGCGCCTGGTCATCCGCGCCCTGCCCCTCGACCGGCGCCCCGCGCTCGTTCGCGGTTCCTTCCGCGGACACCCGCTCCGCGCTGTCGGGCGAGGTGTAGCTCGCGGCCCACAGGCCCAGCCCTGCCAGCAGGGCGAGCACGCCGGCGCAGGCGATGAGCAGCAGGAAGGAGCCGCCGATCCGGCGCCCACCCGGCGAGGCCGCCCCCTGCGGCTCGTTGGGTTCCCGAGACGGGGAGGTGGCCTCTCCCGGGAGTGACGGAGCGCCCCAGCTTGACGATTCCACCGGTTGCGGAACGGCGGCATCTGCTCTCTTCGGGTCTTCAGGTAATAATGGGCTTAAATCATCCACTGCATTCCTTTCGGTTCAACTTTTGATTAATCCTTCTATGGGCCTGTCTGAGTCTATCTGGGGCTATCAAAGCAGACTTGACAGCCAAATCTACTTATTTCTCAATTTTGTTACAAGCTGCTATTCGGAGGCCCGCTCGTCACCCCTGCGGCGCCCGCATCAGGCGGCGACCCTGTCGTGGAAGACCACGGTCGTCACCTTGAGACAGAGCGGAGCCGTACAAGTGAACTTCGGCCTCGGCGACCTGAGCTCGGACACCCCGGAGGATCCGATGAGGCCATACGGCGCAGCGAGGAGACGCCGGTGCTCGGCTCGTCCCCGGCAGGCGAACACGAGGAGGGCCCCTTCCCCGATGACACGCCTAGGTTCTAGTGATCGTTGCAACACCTGATCTATTCAGGAGTTGCGGTGTTCGAGATCCGGCAGGATCGGTCCCCGCAGGGCCGGAAGAAGC
>NZ_JBFBCF010000017.1:0-110211 GCF_040683035.1 Streptosporangium sp. NPDC051022
CCGCCACCCTCGGCATACCTCATACCTCCGGGATAACCGATTGCCGTAAGCCATCACCCGGCGCCCCCGTCGTAACACCAGCCTTTCAAGCTCAGTTGCGCAGCGCCGCCAAGGTCGGTTACTCACGTGATCTCGCGCGACGTTCTACTACTAATCGTTCGAACGGGTGATCTGACGCACCGTATGCATTTTCAGACCAGTCAGCTTCACCATAGTCCGCGATGGCACCTTCGGCCACGTCGTTGCCCCCTCGCCGACTGCCGGTTCAGCAGCCCAGCGGATCGCGGCATACAACTCCTCACTCGCCGCGTTCAGCCGGTTCAAGGCCGCCTCCTGCCTATCCGACGACATGGCTCGCCGGATCGCGATCCTGGACAGCTCGACGAACACGTCCAGCGGCAAGGAAATCGAATTAGGCAGCAGATCCTCTCCCGTATCGGGGTGCGTCAGTGGGACGACCAGCGCATCCTTGAACTCTCCGGCAGCGGCCACTAGCCGTTTGGCGGCGGCCTCCTTCTGCTCCCGTACCGACAGCGGACGTTGCGCCTCCCATTCCTGGAAGTAGGCTTCCTGCTGCTTCGAGAGCGATCCTTCACAGCCCATCATGATCATCACGGTACTCAGTTCGACGTGCAGTACGTCAGCTAGTTGGCCAACCTAGATATCGCTGTCTCGCCGCAAGGTGCCTAGGAAAGGAGAAGGTAGCGTCGCCTCATGACCGAGAGCCGAACAGTTGTGCCGACTGAACGCGCCAGGTCTTCGTTCACCCCTGAAGACACCCTAAGCACCCTTACGAAGGCATGTGCCGCAGTCGACCTCGATCCCGCTCAAAGGCTGTCGCCGCACACCCGCCGCGCCGCTTCCACGCCACCCGCCGACCTCTGGTCGCGCCGCCGCCCCAATGCAGCCCTACGATCGCCACGGGGTGGCCAAGTCTGTCGTGGTCGGGGGGCGATCGAAGTTCCGGGGTTCGTTCCTCACCCCGGCTCACCGAAAAATGCGGCTGGTTTATTCACTCGGGTCACGTTCCACGCTAAGCGCTCCCGGATCGGGCAATGGCCGCAGTGGCTCGCGAACCCCGGCTGCCTAGTCACCTGACAGCTTCTCAAAGTCGATCATCACGTTTTCCCAGCGAGGCAGACGCGTTCCAGGAGGCGGATGCTGGGCCGTAACGACCCAGGTTCCAGGCCAGGTCAGAACACTCAAGGGCGGCCCATCCACATCCCGGGAAGTGACCACGAGGCCCGCGTCATGCCCGGTCTGCCGAGCCACGTGGACAGTCAGCCCAACGAGGTCAGGCACCTCAGACTCACCGCTCCGCCTCGCGCCAGCCTGCGTCATACCGTCCTCCCATGGTCAGGGTCTCGCAGAATGCAGGCAGTCGGAAGACTCAGTACCTTGCTCAGTCAGAGAAGGACAAGCCATGACAAGGGCACTCCTCCAGACTGAGCCGATAAGGAAGACGGCTGCCACCGGTTGCCGTGCCCGTTGCGTGCCCGTCAGGAGGGTGATCAAGGGGGACTCACGGGGAACCACGGTCACTCGAAGCGCTCCCCCGCAGGTCATCACCTTCCCAGCTCAGCGACCAGGCGTGATGGAGACTTCCCAAGCTGATACCGCAGGTTCGATCTCTGTCATTCGCACTGAGCACTAAAGCTCACCTCACCCAACCTCTCCCTGAATATCGTCTTCCTCTTCGTCATCGAGAGGCTCAAGGAGGCCACAGGCATTTTCGATGTAGCCCGAGGTAATCAGGTCACGAATCGCAGCCGCCATGCCTTCGAACCCGACGTCCCTGATAATGATCAGGTCTGACCAGTAGAAGTAGCGACCACCGAGACACTCACCTGTGCGCGCATCTCCGTCCATTTTCTTTCGGACTACGTCCAAAGTCATGAAAGTCGCATATCGGCGGGAGCCGTCAGGAAAATAGATCGTCGCGTCCGCCTCATCGGCAGTGGCCGGTTCGTATCCTTCCCATGCCGGAATTCTCATCTCAAACTCAGGATCCATGATGCGATAGAAGGCTCCATCAAGAGTGATCACTCTTCTGAGCCTACATGGGGTCGACACGGTTCAGGGGTTATTGCGTCGTGTGGCCGATCACGGTGCGTGACCGAAACAGTCAACGGTTCGAGACTTCGTTCTTCACCCTCAGTTCGCTGGAAGCCAGGACGACGCGAACGGCGCCCCTTTCCACACCAGTTGCTCAAGGCTTGGCTGTACAGCCACGAGTACAGCCAAGGGGGCGAACGGCGGCGGAACTCGGCGGATGTCCACGGACACCACGACCGCAGGTCAGAGCCTCCGACCTTGCTCGAATCGACTTCTTTTAATCCGTAGGTTCTGGGTTCGAGTCCCAGGCGCCCTACCTCAACGAACCGGGCAGGCTTTCCAATCCCCATGGTCGGAAAGCCTGCCCGGTTGCATTGTCCGTTGCAATTGACGTGGGGCCGTTGCTCAGTCGTCGAACAGCGCCCATCCCATCCGCCCCGCCTGGTGGCTATCAGCCAGCCCAGACGAGTACTGACAGTCCTGGTCTGCCCTAACGAGTTCTAGAAGAGACCCGGTGGCTCCGAAGGCGGCTCGGTCGCGCGCTTAGCTCTCGGTTTGGCTGTCTTGTGCTTGGACGCCCGATAGGCGTTGACCGACTTACGAGAGGACCTCCACACACCGTCTGTGCCTTGAACTGCGTTGAGGCGTCCCCGTTGGGCCGCCTGGCGGAGGGCGTTGACGCTGAACTCTTCATCGGCCAGCGCGGCGAGCGGGACGAGCCGTGCGGGGCCAGCGACGTTGGGGACGATAAAGCGGTTGAGGTTCTCTTCCATGGCCCTGGCGATGAGTTCTCCGAGCGCCCCGTAGTCGCCTGCGTCGCCCCGCCGGAGGGCCTGAAGGTAGGTGTCACGCTGTTTCTTGAGCACGATGATCGGCGGGTAGCCGAGACGTACCAGGATGAGGTTGAGGACCAGCCTGCCGGTACGGCCGTTCCCGTCGATGAAGGGATGAATGCGCTCGAAGGCGTTGTGAATCCTTACGAGCGCTTCGGGCAACGGGTGTCCGAGCTCTTTCTTGGCTTCGACCTTTCTGCCGAGCTCACAGACGTCGTCGACCCACCGCTGGATTTCGCTGGGGACGAGTGCCCAGGATGGCGGCGTCATCCCTTCGGCGAAGGGGTGGATGTCGTGTTCCCGGAAGTGGCCGGACCCTTCTCGCTCGGTGGCGTCCGGATGGGGGGGCGACGTCCCAGACAGGAGTCATGGCGGTGTGGTGAATGCGGCACAGTTCGGTCAGGTTGAGCAGGAGGCCATCGCTCCAGGCGTCAGGTTCCAGCGCTTGGCCGTAGACCCATGAGCTCTTCCAGGGCACGGTGGAGCCGTTCGTAGACCGTGGCCCGGGTTGGGCGACCTCTTCCTGCCACCGATTCCCCTGCGTAGGCGCTAACGACGAAGTTTGATAGGCCATCTTAAGAGCTAATCGAACTAATCAAACTAGCGTCGTTAGCCCGTAGTGTCCTGGGGCGCCGCGCCCTACGGCTGGATGCCCTCGAGGCGGGCCACCACGCGCGCCAGGAGATCGCGGATCTCGACCTGGTCGACCTTCAGCTCGGCGAGGTCCCCACGGATCGTGTCGAGGTGCCGGTCGATCGCAGCGAAGTTCTCTTCAACGCCGGGTATGAGATCAGGATAGGGGCAGTCCCCGCCGAGGCGGGGCCGAACGGGCGGAGCGCCGGGAGGGCGAGGCGTGACCGAAACCGGACGTCTTGCGGGAAGCCCAAGGCAACTGGGCGGCAGGCGTTCACGATGACGTGGTGGCCGCACCCACCGATCCCGACCTGAAGCACCTGGCAGACCTCCTTGACTCTCCCCTCATATCGTGGAGACCTGAACCTTTCGTGGGCGGCCTACTCGGAGATGCCTCATCAGGGCGACGGCCGCGCCCGGCGGCTCACCGCGACTGCTCTCGCCTCAGTTTCCGGCGTTCCCAGCTGTTGGGGTGACGAATGACCACGCCTCCCGCGCCACCGGTGCCGTTCATGCGGATCAGCGGTGTGCCCGGAAGCCGGGGAGAGGTGACTTTGTCTTTCAGGCCGCCGAGGCCCGGATTCATCTCGCTGGTCTCCACGGCCCAGCCGTCGGGAATGACGACCGTGACGCCGCCCGCCTGTCCGTGCACCTCCAGCTCGACCTCGGGCAGGCGGCAACCGGTCTGGGTGAAGTCGAGTTTGACCCCGCCCATGCCGCCGTGCGCGACCACCTTCGCGGGCACCTGCCAGTGGCCGGCGCGGGTGACGCCGCTGAGACCCCCCTGGAGGACCAGCGGCTGTCTCGGGGCCGGTGGAACGTCGGGGGGAAGGTCCGCCGTCAGAGGCACGAGGTCGGCGTAGGTCTTGGCGGTCAGCGCCCGCTCCAGCCGCCCATCCAGCTCGGTGAGGTCGAGGCGCCCCTCGGCCGCCGCCTTGCTCAGCCTTTCCACCACCGCCTCGCGTTCGGTGTGGGAGACGCGCCACTCGCCGGAGGGAACGGGGTGTGAGGGCTCACCGGTCATATGGCCGATGATACGAAAACGGAGGAGGAGCCGGAGCCCCTCGTCCCTCGCGAGTACCTGGTGCCAGGTGCCAGGTGCCCCCACGATGGCCTTGTCCCGGTGCTCACCCGCTCGTTCTGCCGAGAACGCCATATCGAACTCCTACTTTCAATAGAGGTTGTCTAGGATCGGCGCTTCATCCGCATCCGTCTGCCTGTGCCGCGAGGAAGTTCGGTTCCCTGGAGAGGAGGACGACGCCGACCTGGCGGGGCCGTCCCGAGGCTTCCTCGTATCGGGCGATTCATTTTCCGCAGCCTGAAGCGTTCACGATCAAGATGCGTGCGGTACGGCTCGGATTGTCGGTGCGGTGGGCCATACTCCGCCAGGCCAGGATGATCACCAACAGGGCGAAGGCGTTGACATGGCACAGTTGCTGCGGAGGCTCGACGACGAGATCTACGTCGAGTACAACACGATTGGGCTGGACGGCACCGACCTGCCGGAGTGGAGCTCCCCCACCGACGAGATCTATCACTTCGTCGCGGCCGTGCGGCTGGAGTCCTGGGACGCTGAGCCGGGGCCCGCGGACGCCTCGTGGACGCCGGTCAGTTCGGCGACGTTCGTCGCGGAGAGCGGCGTGGTCGCGATCGTCGCGATGATGGACGGCAGGGGGCACGACTTCCTGATCGGGCCGCCGCGTTTCGAGTACGGCGTGCACATGTACCTGCGTGAGCCCGAGCCGGGCGACGGACATGCCACGGGTGAGTGCGAGGAGACGTGGCTGCTGAGGTTCTGGCCGATCCAGGACGTCTTCGACCCGATCACGCACGCGGCGCCGTTCTCCTATATCGCGCGCGGGGTGCTGTACTACTCGATCGACCTCGAGCCCGAGCAGCTCGTGCAACCTCCGGCGCGGCAGGAGGTGCCGGTGCCGGTCTCGGCGGTGGCGGACTGGGCGTCGCTGCGCGTGGACCCGGACCTGGACACCTTCGACGGCTGGCTGCGCATGTTGCGCCGCAAGGCCGAGGGCAGGGGCGTCACCGTTCACGAGTTGCTGCGCGGGGCCGGGGTCGACATCGAGGACGACGTGGACCTCACCCCGGCTTCCTGCACCCCGCCGCAGGCGCGTGCGGGACGGTTCAAGGATCCGCTGATCGACCGCTACCACGCCGAGCAGGCGCGGCGGGGCTCGTTGTCCGGGCAAGATCTGAGCGAGGATCGGCTGCGCGAGTACGCCGACGGCGAGCGCATCGCCAAGGAGTTGTGCCGCGGCGGCACGCGGACGTTCTCTGTGCCCCTCGAAGGCCGTGGCGCCCTGTATGTACCGGCGGGTGTCAGCCGCCGCGTGTGGCGGTGGGAGGACGACATGCTCGGCGGCGAGCTCATGGACGACGGGCTGACGGTGGATCGGCAGATTCTGGCCAGGAACCCGTGGACCAGGCAGATCCTCGTCTCCGGCATCGTGACGGTCCTGCGCCGCGATCACGACAGGCGCGGCTGTGACGACACCGTCTGGTACGTGGTGCGCGACGCCGAGCCGCATGAGGCGGCCAGGGTCTTGTGCGCGGAGGCCACCTGGGAGGAGGACCAGGATCGGCGCCGGGCCTTGGACGAGGTGGCCAGGGAGAAGCTGATCGATCTGCGGGCCACCTACAGGAGCCGGGAGAGGTGAGGGCATCGCCGCATCGCCGTCGCTTCCGGCCCGACACTGCCGTGGGTCAGAAAGAGGCACCGGGTATGGCGGCACCAAGAACAGGGCGGCGAAGGTGTTGTGGGCTGATCGTGACGCCGGTGATGCGGCCGGCGAGGGCCAGGCTGGCCGGGATGGGGTTGTCGATGCTGTCACTGGCGGCCGGATCGATGCCCAGCTCGCGGAGATGACGATTGAGCCGGTCGGGATCTGCGCCCTGCCTGTCGATGGGAAACCCCGGGTTGATGTCGGTGACGAGTTCGCCGTCGACGGCATAGGCGACGAGGTGCTGGGCGTAGTTATGCCGCTGCACCGTCACAGCCTCTCCGCCGTCGCGCGACAGGGCGCCCAAAGCTTCCCGTTGCGCGCCGCGCCGGCCGCAGTCCTCGATCGCGACAGTCCAGTCCCCGATTCGTCTCACGGTGATGATCTGAGGTCCTTCCGGATAGGAGTGGTCCCCATCTTCGATCAGCCGGATGTCCTCGTCCGCGGCGCCGAGTCGGCGCAGCACCTCGTACTCGTCGAGCTCACGAACGAAGACGATCGTGTAGACGTCCCCGAGCTGGCTGTTCCCCTCCCACTCGTAGTCCTCCGGCGACGGGCCGGGGGTTCTCGCGGTGGCGTGGACCATCTCGAACGTTCTCGCCTGCTCGTAGACCTCTGGGTGAGCGGCGAGGAAGGCATCGATGATCTCCGGCGCGACGCGGCCACGCTCGCTGACGGAGTAGCCCTTCGCCTTCGCCCATGCGCGCATGCGGAGGGAGGCGTCACGGGAGAGCCCCGCGCGGTAGGTGACGCGGAGGGGCGTGAAGTCGGCATCGGACATGATCGGAAACTACTGACCCAGGCCGACAAGCTGAGGCGGCAGCGTTCTTAAGACACGGCCTGGCGCGCCACGCGGTGGCGGAGGTAGACGACTCTTGAGCTGAAGGTGCGGGTCTCGACGAGTTCGAGATCCACCTGGCGCTCGTGCTGGGGAAAGAAGGGGATGCCACCGCCAACCAGCACCGGGTAGACCCTGGCCCGGTACTCGTCGATCAGACCCAACGCGGCGGCCTCGGCGGCGAGAGTCGCGCCGCCGATCGCGATGTCGCCCTCCCCCGGCTCGGCTCGCAACCGCTCGATCTCCGCGCCAGGCTACGGAGACGGCCTCGGACAGGGACCAAAGCGTGGACGACGCCGGCGGGCGACCATCCCCGATTCTCACACCCCGCCCGGGCGTCGCGAAAGAGACAGAAAGAGACATCGGTGGCTACGAGGCGAAGCGCGCGTCCGGAGGTGACTCGGTGTGGCCGCTGAGCCGACGGGGCCGGGTCGGCTGTTGTCCGGTCAGTTGCGGGGGTCGGATTCGGCGGCGGTTTTGAGGTCGTTGAGCCAGGCTTCGAGGCCCATGTCTGAGTTTGGATCAGCTTGTGGGCCGGTGTGGCTTTCTTCGGTGCGGACGAGGATGCCGCCGGGGACTTTGATGAAATTCCAGACATGGGTGCCGTCGATGTGGAATCCGGCGCCGTCGGCAGGTCCGGTCCAGCGGATGCACTTGCCGTACTGGAGTTGCCGGACAGTAGAGGTGATGACCACCGTGGGGGGCGGGAACGGGGGGTTGGGGGGTAGGTGAATGGTCGCCTGGAACTGTGAGTGCTTGCGCAGTGGGCCCGAGTCGAGGCGCTTCATGGTCATGGGGGCGACGGGCTTCTGCCAGGAGGGCCAGCCTTCCACGTCGGCCTGCAGATCCCAGATCGTGCGGAGCGGCGCCTGAATGAAGACCTCGGTCCGGTAGCGGGCTCTGGCGGCCGGGTCGACACCTTTGCCTTGGCAGGTCAGTGAGGCCGGGCTGGTGCCGTGATCGGGGGTGGCGGCCTGGGTGGGCGCGGCAGTGGTGCCGAGGACGCCGGCGACAGCCAGCGGGACCGCGAGCAGAACAGCACGCGCGCCGGTCCGGCGACGAGGGGTTCGCGAGGTGGTCGAGCGAGTACCGAACATCCTTCTCCTCTGTTCATCGACCGGCCCGGCCAGTCAAGTTAGCATCACTAGCGACAGTTAGAATCTATAACAAAGCATGGTGAGCATCAATAGGAAAAGCGAGAAGCTATAACTAGCGCGAGTGTGCCTGCCGAAACTACATCCATGCAGTTCCAGCGCGAGGTCAGGTGTATGACAGCAGCGCTGACGGCAACGTCCCCGAACTGCTCCGGTTGATCCCGCTCAGCGACCTCAGCCTTGAGCGAGATGGAAGCCGTACCGCAGAGCCGTTGATCGTGCCGATAAGGCAGAGGTCTACAGCCCGAGGCGAGCCCGGCTGCACAGCCACGAGTACAGCCACGAGTACAGCCAGGGGGCGAACGGCGACGGAACTCGGCGGACGTCCACGGGCACCGCTACCGCAGGTCAGGGCCTATGAACTTGATCGAATCGACTTCTTTTAATCCGTAGGTTCCGGGTTCGAGTCCCATTGCTGGCTGTCTCGTGCTGCCTGTCGATACACCTGGCGTAGACCTTGAGCAGCACGTTCACCCCGTGCCCGGCCCGCTCGGCGACCTCCGGCGCGTGAACCCCGGCGTTCAACCAGAGCGAGACCGCCGCGTGCCGCAGATCGTACGGTCGCCGCGCCAGCGGTGAGGCGACCTGCTCGGGGGTGAAGGCGTAGGCACGGGCCTGCCTCCAGAGCATCAAGCGCGGCGCCACGGTACGCCGCCGCACGGCCCGCTGCCCGAACGCCGGCCGCTCCACTCTCCAAGGTTGCCACCTCTGCGGTCACCCACGCCCGGAACGTTCACGGTCATGCTTCAGAGCAAGGCGTACGGCGAAGTAGATGACCAGGAACTGAAAGAGAGCGCTGAGCAGCATGAAGAGCACGCTCACGCCAGAGACATCGAAATTCATAATCTCTCCCCTATCGCCGTGTGATCAGCTGGTCCGTCCTGGTCTACATCGTTCACCGTTGATCCCACGAAAGGTGCTGTTTTTCAAGCCAATGATGCGGCGCCGAAGCCGGTATCGCCCTCACGATCGTCTGATGCGGGCTGATCTCCGTACGGGATCGGGAGCGATCGACGGTCCGGTACTTCGTTTCTCAGCATCGGCCAACCGAGCACCGTGCAGGAACTCGGAAGTGTTCAAGGCATGCCGATCACGTGCCTGTAAGGCCGGGGAACAAGGGGGAACACGGGGACTCACGGGCACGGTAAGACTGCCTCTGACCTGGGCCGTAGCAGCTCCCAGGGACGCGTACCGAGATCTTTCGAACCGGTGGTCGGTGCCATCGCGGAGCTACCGGACTCGAACCGGCTCAGGCCTCGGAGCAAGACTCCTTCATAGGCCACGATCTCAAGGGTTGAAGCGGCTTTCCCAGCATCGCCTTTGCCCGCGACGGCGTGCCCATGTTATAGATCGTCTGAATCTGAGTCGACGGGTTTTAATTGCGGTCCTAGTTGCAATCCGGCACCGTCCAAATCCGTTCCAGATGGACCGCCGAGGCCTGTTGGTCCAGGCGGAACCGATTGGGACGGGCAAGATCAGAGCTGCTAACCCGATTTTGGTCGGGCGCGATGCCGTGCCCGTTGCGGGCCCATCAGGAGGGTGAACAAGGGGGAATCGCCGGGAATCACGGTCACTTGCCCCCACAGGTCAACGTCTTCCCAGCCCAGCGGCCACGTGCGACAGAGACTTCCCAAGCTGACAGCACATGGACCGAACAAGCGAGGTTGTCGGCCCCCTCTGCCATGATCTCCGCGTCCATCGCCCTCGTGGGAAGGCATGAGAATGGCCAGCGCTACGGCGGCAGCCTACAGGTGGCTCTGCCAGGAGTTCAGCGACGGCGTCGGAGAGCTGTGGCTCTTCGCCGGCTTCGTCCAAGGTCTGTCCCCCGAACATGCCTTGCAACGCGTCGGCGTCACCCCGGCCCCCCCTGGGGGAATCCGGATTCGGCGTCGCGGCCTATGCGGCCGACGGCGGGACCGCCCTGATCGAATACGGATGGGCCGGCATCATCTACAACCGCGATATGCCGCTGTCGGAAGGTACGGCCGCGGCCGCGGTGCGAGCGACCATCAACAACAGGGACTTCACCTACTCTGTCGACGGTCGCTTGATCACCACGTTCGGTCTGTACTCCTACCGTTTCCGGGAGGGGGCCGACCCCGACCGGCTCCATGCCGACCTCCAGGCGCTCGGCATGGACCTCGACGATGAATGCCCCCGGTTCCCGGAGGATCCCGTCTCCAGTGCCCTCGCGCTCGCCGAACGGGCCACAGGCGTCCATCTGTCCCGCGCCCGCTACGCCGGCCCCGCCTTGATCGGCCCCACCGACCACCTGTACCCCTCCTGGTGACGCCCCGTGCCCATCAAGATCTGGAAGATACGCGGAACACTCTCCGTCCGCCGTGCCCGGCGAAGCCGTCGAACAGCGTCCGTTCCGTCCGTGCCGCCGTGTCCACCGCCGGTGTCTCCGTCATGTGGGTGTGGCGCCTGGTCGTGGTGAGCTGGGAGTGCCCCGGGACCACCTGAACCACCCGCAGGTCAACACCTTGTTCCGGGAGCAGGGTCGCGGCGGTGTGTCGCGCGTCGTGCACCCGGGCGTCCTTGTCGATCTCGGCGAGGCCCGGGATCTTTTACCGCGGCGGTTCTTCCGGTCCCCGTTGGGCGGCTGCGGTGAGCCGGTCGGCGAGGTTCTTGAGGGCCTGCCGTAGTTCATCGGGGTGATGGATGGTGAAAGGCCATTCCAGGGAGGCGAGCAGGTGCGCCATGCCGTCCAGCCGTTCCGCCCGTGCGCGCATGAGGACGCCGGTGGGCTGGGCGGTGAGGGTCACCACTGAGCGAGGCAGCCGGCGGGCGATCTCATCCAGGGGGCCGTGGATCGTCACCTCGACCCGCCAGCGGTAGGGCCCCTTTGCCAGGGTCGAGGTCAGGTGGATGACGGGGTCGAAGCCGTCGGGGGCGGTGAAGCCCTCGGCTCGGGGGGTGACGGAGGCGATGCGGTCGATGCGGAAGGTCCGCAGGCTGTCGCGGAGGTGGTCGTGGCCGACGACGTACCAGCGGCCGGTGTGGAAGACCACGCCGTAGGGGTCGATGTCGCGTTCGGTGTGCTCTTGGCGCCAGGACCGGTGGCTGATGCCGACGGTCGTGCGGGCGCGGGAGGCCTGGGCCAGGGCCAGCAGGACGCCGGTTCCGGGCGCCTGCCCGATCACGGTGTCGGCGGTGAACGAGAGGGTCTCCCGCATGGCGGCGAGCGGTTCGCGCAGGGCTTGGGGGAGCACCCGCTCGATCTTGGCCAGGGCACCGGCACTGGCCGGTGCGGCCGTGCCCATGCCCAGACGTTCTGCCGCGAGCAGGCCAAGGACGACGGCGAGGGCCTCGTCGTTGGTGAGGACCAGGGGTGGCATCCGGTAACCGCGGGCCAGCCGGTAGCCGCCGTAGCGGCCGCGTTCGGCCTCCACGGGGATGCCCAGTTCGCGCAGGTGGGCGGTGTACCGGCGCACCGTGCGGACGTCGGTGTTCAGACGGTCTGCCAGCTCCGCCCCGGTGAGCCCGGCGTTCGACTGGAGGAGTTCCAGCAGGGTCAGCACACGGATCAGGGGATGCGACATGGATCACTCGGCATTTCAGGGCGGGATCTGTCCTGTATCGACTTTACGCTTCCGCAGCACGCACCTCACTTCTGGGAGATCACATGACCACCTTCGTACTCGTTCCCGGCGCCTGGCTCGGGGCGTGGGTCTGGGAGGACACCGTCCGCGCCCTGCGGGAGCGCGGCCACACGGCGCTGCCGATGACGCTGACGGGCCTGGCCGAGCACGCCGACCAGGGCGGACCCCGGACGGGCCTGGACACGCACATCGCGGATATCACCGGATTCGTTGAGCGGAACGATCTGCGCGACGTCACGCTGGTCGCCCACAGCTATGCGGCCGCCCCGGTGACCGGGGCGGCCGGACGTCTCGGTGAGCGGCTGAAGCGCGTGGTCTACCTGGACAGCGCCCCGTTCGCCGCAGGCATGTGCATGCTGGACCTCATGCCGCCGGAGGCGGCGGACCAGCTGCGTCACCAGGTCGCCGCCTCCGGTGACGGATGGCGGCTGCCGATGCCGCCCTTCGAGGTCCTGGGCTTGTCCAGCAGCCTTGACGGGCTCGATGAGGGCCGGCGGGACGTTCTACGCGCGGGTGCCACCCCTCAGCCGTTCGGTACCTACACTCAACGCCTCGCCGACCCGGGCGAGCCCGGTTCCGGTGTGGACCGTGTCCTGATCGCCTGCCATGACTTCAAGGGCCTGCTGGACGCCGGGGTGCCGATGCTGGCCTTCCTGAACCAGCCGCCGTGGCGGCGCTTCGACCTGCCCACCGGGCACTGGCCGATGCTGTCCGCACCCGCCGAACTCGCCGACATCCTCGACGCGGCCGTCTCCTGACCGTGCTGGACGGCGGGCACGTCCCGATGCTTCACCACGAGAGCGTCCGCAGGCTGCGGGCCCACGCCCAGGCCTGGCCGACGGAACACGGAAGGTCCGCTCAGGCTCTGGCCGGCGACGGGAGGCCTCTACCGAGGCGGGCGCCGATCCGGACCTCGCGGCGTGGTGGAGAGGTGCCGGGCCCGTGCACCGTTTCAGCTGGAAGGTGACCGGCAGGTCGAGCCATACGACGTGGTGCTCGGTGACGGCGAAGTCGTGCAGCATGCCGTGGCCGCCGGACCGGTGGGCGGGCCGTTCGCCGGGCAGCGGAGTCGCTCCCGGCGGGCGAACGCGTGTCCCCGGCATCGTCTCCCAGGCTGAGACGCCGAGAATCATGTGGTCCTCCAGGAGGAGCGGGTCGGGCCTGCAGTACGAGGCGGGTCTGTGCAGAAGATCGACACACTGGGGACATGAGAAAGACGAGAGCCGCCGTGGCGCTGGCACTGGCCGCGGCTGTGGGGGCGGTGACGGTCGGAGCGGCGCCGGGGGCGTCTGCGGCGACGCGGAGGTGCGACACGAGCGCGCTGCAACGGTCGCTCGACGAGATCGTGAAGGCGGGGGGCACGCCGGGCATCCTCGCGACGGTCAGCTCCCCGGCGTGCGGGCAGGTGTCGCTGGGCAGCGGGGTGGCGGACATCCCCACGGGCCGGCGGATGCGCGGTGACGAGCGGATCAGGATAGGCAGCATCACCAAGTCGTTCACGGCGACGGTGGTGCTCCAGCTCGTGGCGGAGGGCAAGATCAGTCTGGACGCGCCCCTGACACAGTACTTCCCGAACGAGAGGATCACCGTGAGGGACCTGCTCCAGCACACGAGCGGGCTCGGTGACTACACGTCCTCGGACGAGATCGACGCCTTGCGTGACCGTTTCAAGCACTTCGAGCCCGACGACCTGTTCGCGATCGGGCTGCGCGTACCGCGGTCGGACAAGGCCTGGAACTATTCGAGCACCAACTACGTCCTCCTGGCCATGATCGTGAAGCAGGCCACGGGTAACGACATCGGCACGGAGATCACGCGGCGGATCCTCAGGCCGCTGAAGCTCACCAGGACGTGGTGGCCGGGCGACAACCCGCGCATCCCGGGACGGCACGCGAGCGGTTACGTCTACGACGAGGGCGAGCGGTACGACACCACCAAGTGGAACATGACCTTCGGCGGCGCGGCGGGCGCGCTCGTGTCGACGACCTCCGATCTGGACCGTTTCTGGGCCGCGTTGCTCGGCGGCAGGCTGCTGCCCCCGGCCCAGCTCAAGGAGATGCGCACGACGGTCCCCGCCGATCCGGCGCGCATGTGGCCGGGCGCCAACGCCGGGCTCGGACTGTATGAGACCAAGCTGAAGCACTGCGCGGGCACCTGGGTCGGGCACGGCGGCGGCTTCAACGGCTACCGTACGATCGCGGCCTCCAGCCCCGACGGCCGCCGCCAGGTCACCCTCGCGATCAATCGCCACCCGAGCGAGATCACGCCCCAGCTCCTCGACCTCGCCGACGCCACCCTCTGCGCGCTGCGCTGAGGCCGGCGAGAAGATCACGGCCCCGCCAGCCCGCCCTTAAGTCGTGACCTGCGAAAACGCTCTGGTTAGGCACATCCGAACGGAAAGTCACGGTAAGCCGCTCAACTCAGCTCCGCTGACGGGACTTTTCGTTCGGATGCTCATCGGCCCCCGCTGGACGCTCATGTGGTCGGTCGCCCCCGGCGATCGCCGCTCTAGTCGTTGAATCGGGCGACGTACTCGGCGTAACCGTCCGCGTCCAATCCGAAAGATTCGAGCCGTTCGTCGACGAGCACCGGGAACAGAGGAAACCGGCGAGGCGTCCAATCATTTAGCGCGGACACTGCCGAATTGTTCTCATGGGTATCAAGCGCGGCGGCGCGGCGCGCCGTACTCGCCCCTCGGTCATCGCACCGGGGCTACGCCACCGCCTCATCATGATTTGCTGTCTGCCCTGATACGGACTCTTTGCTGTCATCGTGCATGATGAGATGCTTTGCCGTGTGAACGAGCCGGATAGCGCCGCCACCCGTGAAACAGACACGGCGGGCGATGCCCTGACCGTGAGGTCTCTGGGGAACGTCGCTTTCATACTTGCGATGGTGGTAGCCGTTTTTGATGTCATCCTCCACGAAGAGCTTTCTACCAATGCCCTCCTCGGGATGCTTATTTTCGCTGGGATCGGCGTTGGGCTTCGTCTTGAAGCCGCGATTCGCCTGCGTGGCCGATGGGATTCCTCACCGCGGCCCTCACGATCGCCCGGCGATGGCTGATCATCGTCCGAGGCCGGGGCGATCGGCGGGCCGGGGCTTCGCGCCTCAGCCTCGGCCCACCCGGGCACCGGAATTGCACCTCAGGTTGTACCGGGACCCCGACGCCCGGATTACCGGACCGTAGGAGTCGTCGACGCTCAACTGTCTCCCTTGTGGAGTCCCGCGTAGTCCCTCGGTAGCCGGTTGATGACTTCCCTGATGTCGGCGACGTCTGCCCGGACCGTTCCTGCGGCTCCGGCCTCGCGCTGGGGCCGGGAGGAGCGCACGCAGAGAGCATCCCTATCACCACACAGGGTTAAGAGGCGAATGTTGTCACTCTCGGGATAGATCCCAGGCTGAGGAACAGCGGGACAGCGTTGGCGGTATCCGCCGGCAACCGGGCTGACCGGACAGATCCCTCGTTCCGCCTGATCCGCCCGGCCGGCGACAGGAGCGGCCGACCGGGCTCGACGCGGTCACGCGCACCCGGTAGTGGCTTCGTTACCGATGGGCACTGTCAGTGTGGCCACATTTTTAACACTGGCATCCGGCGTAACCCGTTGATAAATGTTGGTCGCCAGGCCGGGCGGCGGCTCCTTCCAGGGGCCGGCCACGGGGACCGTGTCCGTGTCCTGGTTGCCGCCCATTCCCGGGAGCCGGTGACGGTCCCGGAGGCGAGTTCTTCCCACTGGAACGTGACAGCCCAGGGCGTGCACGCGCGTGCTCCCTGCGGCGGAACAGGAGAGGGAACGACATGAGCGACAAAGTCACCCTGACCACTGGATCCGAGACCATCGTCATCCCGCTCGACGACGAGTGCCACAACCTCTCGGACGACACCGTGGTCACCAGCGTGCGCAACGAGACATCGGCTGGAGTGGTGCTCTGGAGCGGCCAAGGATGCCGGGACCAGTGGTACCCCCTGGCCGTGGTCCTGCCAGGCAACACCCAGGACTTCGATCCGGGACTCAACGTGGGCTCGCTCGGCTTCACTCCTGCCGCCGAGCTTCCTTCCTCCGAGTGACGGCCGGACACCGGGGCCTTCGGGGAGCCTGAGGCGGAAATCGGCGGCGGCGGCCGCTGCCTGCGATTTCCGCCGCGCGACGCCCAGGCCCCGGTGACGGCTGCCGGAAGAAACTCGGGAACCGTCTCCTCGAAGGCCGGTACCCGGGTCCAGCCGATAAGAGCCACCCGGGCAGGACGGCTTCCGGCGATCGAGCGGGGGCGCCAGGCTCCGGCATTCTGCGGCGCCGAGCCGGCCGGCGCGCGTTATCAGGGAACTCCACGAGAACATCGCGCCCGGCGCGGTCCGTCCTTCGGGAAGCAGGGCCGGGAGCGGTGCTACCGCGGAGTTTTGGCGCGACGGCGCAGCGGTTTGGGAAGGCCGGTCAGCAGGTTGCTCTCCAGGCGCAACCGGGTGAGGGCGGTGAGGTTGCCCAGCGAGCTGGGAAGGCCGGTCAGCTGGTTGCCCTCCAGGTAAAGCTCGGTGAGGGCGGTGAGATCGCCCAGCGAATCGGGAAGCCTGGTCAGCCGGTTGTTTTGCAGGAAGAGGTGCCGGAGAGCGGTGAGGTTGCCCAGCGAGTCGGGGATCTCAGCCAGATGGTTGTTCTGCAGGATGAGCGAGGTGAGGGCGGTGAGATCGCCCAGCGAGTCGGGAAGCCTGGTCAGCCGGTTGATGCCCAGGTAGAGGCGTTTGAGGGCGGTGAGACCGCCCAGCGAATCGGGGACCTCGGTCAGCCGGTTCTTGCTCAAGATGAGCTCGGTGAGGGCGATGAGACCGCCCAGCGAGTCGGGGAGGCCGGCAAGCTGATTCCCCTGCAGGTAGAGGCATTTGAGGGTGGTGAGACCGCCCAGCCACTCGGGGAACTCGGTCAGCCGGTTGCCGTGCAGGTCGAGCGAGGTGAGGGCGGTGAGACCGCCCAGCGAGTCGGGGAGGCCGGTCAGCTCACCGTCCAGGCGGAGATGGGTGAGGGCGGTGAGGTCACTCAGCCGCTCGGGGATTCCGGTGAGGTGCAGGCGGAGCTCGCGCAGGTGGGTCAGTTCACGCAGTTGCCCAGGCAACGCTTCCAGGGGTATGCCGCTCAGATCGAGCACGTCCGATTCGTTTCGCAGGCACTTGTTGATCCGCAGTACGGCGGCCCTTGGGAGCTTCTTGTCCCCCGTCATGACTCCTCTTCCCAAGATCACCGATGTGACTCGGCTCGGTCGCACCGGCCCCGGACGGTTCGCCCGGCCGTCGGTGCCGGGCCCGGTGGCCGACGATCACGCTAGGCAGAGGCGCTGAGGGCTGACTTGTGGATCACTGGCACTGCCCGCGGGCCACCGTTCATGACCTGATGAGCCCCGTTTGCGGAATATCCGATCTGGGGCGGGCTTTGTCGCATCAGCGGACCGGCACGTATCGGTCTCCCGAGCGGTTGACCCGCGATGAGGAAGATCGGAAGAGTGGGGGCGTGAATACGTCAGCCGAATCGTCAGAGGCCGAGGAGTTATCGTTCGGAAGCGATTCTCCCCGGAATTCGTGGTTACGCTCGTGGGTCTTCGCTCATCGCAGGCTACTGTTCGCGAGTTTGGCGGTGCTTGTGCTGCTGGGCGGGTCCGGCGGCGGTGCCTGGTATCTTCGCGACCTGTCCCGCAGACCGCTTTCTCCCCCCGATGGCCCGTGGCCCGAGCAGCACGGTTTCGCTGTGGGACTCTGCTACTCGCCGATTCCCAGCTGCCCGTCGGCGAGTAACGAGGCCGCGAAGAACCCGACCAGGATAGAGGCGGCCCTGCGAGCCATAACCGGGGTCACCACCATCCGTTTCCTGGGAAACACCACCTTCACCGACTTCACTCGGTCCCAGAGCGAGCACGAGCGGACGCCTCCCGCCGCACAGCCCAAAGTCGTGTGGATGTCACGGGTCCTCGACGGAGCCGCCCACACTCTTCCGTATCTCGATGCCGCCGTCACCATGGCGAATTTCACCGGGACGGTAAGTCGACGGGACGACTACGCACGCCTGGCGGAGCAGGCCGCGTCAGTCCCTGGAGTGCACTATGTCGTCCCCGTGGTTCCGGATTTCTGGGAGGGCAAGGCGGATGTGGCCATCGACCTCTGCTCCTACGGTCCCGGACTACTGTGCACCGGCGTGCGCGACCGGTCCGTGACGGAGGAACAGAAACAGGCCATAGTCGACCGGCTCTGGGATATCGACGGAGTGGAAAAGATCTATTTCGAGGACCACGCTCACCGGAAGAAAGTTCACGATCACTACACTCAGTACGAACCCGAGGACGTGGGCGCCGCCCTCGTGAGGGAGATGACCGAGTCGTTCTACGTCAAGCTGACGGACCGCCGGGCCGTAAAGGTCATCGGTGAGTCGATCAAGGACATGCCGGGGGTTCACTACGTGCGGACGCTCGGTGCGGCATAGTCCCATCGGGACCGTGCCCGTCGCGTGCCCGAAACCGCGGTGATCAGAGGGCACCGTTCTCCGGGGCTGTCGCACCAGGCCGTCAGGATGGAAAAGCCTCACTGCCGATGCCTTGCGCGGGGCTTCGCAGCCGTCCTCTAGAGTGCTTTTCGTCCCCTACACACCCCTGTGGCTCCGCCCCGGTACACACCCCTGTGACCCCGCCCCGGCGGCGCGTGCCGACCCCGCACACAGGCCCGGCCGAGGAGCAACCGTGACCGACCAGGTGTCCATGTCCCCGCAGCAGGAGATCGCCCGCGAGCTCCAGGTGAGCGCGTCCTTCGATGCGGCGCAGGAGATCGAGCGCCGGGTGGCCTTCCTCGCCGACCAGCTGACCTCAACGGGCCTGCGCTCGCTGGTGCTGGGCATCAGCGGCGGTGTGGACTCCACGACCGCGGGCCGGCTGTGCCAGCTCGCGGTCGAGCGGGTCCGTGCCACCGGGCGGGAGTCGACGTTCTTCGCGATGCGGCTGCCGTACGGCACGCAGGCCGACGAGAAGGACGCGCAGCTGGCGCTGGAGTTCATCCGGCCCGACCGGGTCCTGACCGTCGACGTGAAGCCCGCCGGTGACGCCGCGCTGGAGGCGGTGCTGGCCGGCGGCACGGTCTTCCGCGACGCGCACCACCGGGACTTCGTGCACGGCAACATCAAGGCCCGGCAGCGCATGATCGCTCAGTACGCGGTGGCGGGCGCGCACGAAGGCCTGGTCGTGGGCACCGACCACGCCGCCGAGGCGGTCTCCGGCTTCTTCACCAAGTTCGGCGACGGCGCGGCCGACGTGGTTCCGCTCACCGGCCTCACCAAGCGGCGCGTACGGGCCATGGCGCAGGCTCTGGGCGCGCCGTCCGAGCTGGTCTGGAAGGTCCCGACCGCGGACCTGGAGACACTGAACCCGGGAAGGCCCGACGAGGAGGCGCTCGGCGTCACCTACGACGAGATCGACGACTTCCTGGAAGGCAGGCCGGTCGACGAGGCCGCCTTCGCGACCGTGGTCCGCCGCTACCGGCTCACCGAGCACAAGCGACGGCTGCCGATCGCCCCCTGAGCCGGTCCCTCGTCAGCCGGGTCCCGGGCGGACGGCCCCATTCCCTCAGCGGGAGCGGCATGCCGTGGCCGGCGGCCAGCCGGGCACCTGCCGGCGAAACCCCGCCGCCTCCGGCGAAGGAGGCGACGGGGCGGGGCCGGATCGGTCAGGCGTTGCCGCGGACGGTGACCGTCAGGCTCCCCTCGACCGGAGACTGACCGGGCAGGTGAATCGAGAGTGTTCCCGTGTACTTCCCCGGCCGGTCGAAGGTCCGGCTGGACTTCGCGGTGAAGGCGCCGTTGATCCGCATGTCGGGGATGCTCCCCTCACGGGTGGTCGTCAGCGTGACGTTCTCCCGCGCACCGTCGCTCCAGACGACGGTCGCCACGAGGTCTCCGGACGCGAGTCCCGGAGCGGTGACGGTCCAGGTCGCCCCGGCCGGCCGGCCGGTCCCGACGGTCGCCGGGGTGCCGAGCGCCTCCATCCGCCACGCCACGTCCGCGGTGGGGAAGAAGTTCGTCCCCTGGATCGTCAACCGGCCGCCGATCTCGGACAGCCGCGTCCTGAAGTCGGCGTAGTCACGCTGTTCCTGCGGGGTCCACCCGGCCTCGGCCGTGGCGGCGACGCGGGGGAAGCTGTAGTACTGCGCCTGGCCGAGGCGCCGGATGAACTCACCCCACAGGGCCGACTCGACGCCCAGCACACTGGACTCCGCGACACCGGGGATGAACGTGCCGGGATTCCAGTTGTAGTGGCGGTCCAGCCCGCAGACTCCGCCGCAGGCCCACGTGCCGCCCTGGGGCTGGCGGGGGTCCTGCTTCTGCGGCACGTAGGCGTTGGGCGCCGGGGAGAGGATCACCTTGGCGCCGCGGTTGTTCACCGCGTTGGCGACGGCCGTCTTGTCCCCGGTCCAGAACTGCACGACGGCGTTGTCCTTCGGGAGCGCGGTTCCGGCGTACTCGTTCCAGCCGACGACGGTCTTGCCGAGGGACGAGACCTCCTGTGTGAAGGCGTCGACCATCTTCGTGTAGTCGGCGCGGCTCGTGACGTGCGCTTCGTCCCCGCCGATGTGCAGGTACGGCCCGGGCGTCATCGCGGCGATCTCGGTGAGGACGTGCTCGGCGAACTCGTACGTCACGCCGCTGTTCGCGTCCAGCGACGAGTAGCCGACCGCGCCGGTGCCGTTGGCGGGCACGGTCGGCTGTCCCGCCTGGGGCTTCGGCTGGGCGCCCGGGGTGTTGAGCTGCGGGACGGCGTGCAGCGCGGCGTTGGTGTGGCCGGGCATGTCGACCTCGGGGACCACCGTCATGCCGTTCTCGCCGGCGTAACGGACGATCTCGGCGTAGTCGGCCTTGGTGTAGTGGCCGGTGATGCCGGGTTCGGTGCCGCGATCCGTCATCGCGGTGCCACCGCTCACCTCGGTGAGCAGGCCGTAGTCGATGCCGGACGGGTTGTTCCGCGGGTCGTCCAGCGCGATGCGCCACCCCTGGTCGTCGGTCAGGTGCAGGTGGAGACGATTGATCTTGAACTGTGCCGCGGAGTCGATGTACGCCTTGACCTCGCTCACCGGGTAGAAGCTGCGGGCGACGTCGAGCATCACCCCGCGGTAGGCGAAACGCGGGTAGATGGGCGGCCTTTGGCGATCAGGTGTCGTACGAACCGTCCCAGGGCTCGTGGAAGCCGATGTGGTTGGGGTAGTACTCGACATACCCCGCCTCTCCGTCCTCCTCCGTCTCGTCGATGAGACCGAACACGCAATCGTGCGCGTCGACACGGAAGGTACGGATGGCTATGTCGCCGTACTCGACGTCCCGCAAGGTGGCCATCATCTGCCCCAGCGCGTGTTCTCCCGCGTTGAAGCTGACAACGGACCGGATGTCGGAACCAAGGTGACGGCCGTCGCGGTCGAACAGGTGCAGGATCGCGAAGCAGGGCCCCGGCTGGGACTCACCCTGCTCGTCAAGCCACGGCCAATCGCCGGTCTCCTCATATGCGACGACCGGCCAGCCCCGGCAGACTCCGCCGAAGAACAGACCTTCGGCATGAGTGCCGACGGTGCCCGTGTGATAGTCGGGCTCGTAGGAGATCGGGATCAGCTCGGGTACGGGCATGGCGGCGACAGTAGCCCCAGCCAGTGACATTTCCCCTGGAGAATGCCCCCTCGGCACACAGCCGGACTGACGGCAAGTGACGGACGGCTGCCGTTGACGGCAACGTCCCCGGACACCGGCGAAACGCCGCTGTTGTTCCGACCGCCGGTTTCCAAGCACTACGCGGGGTCTACGGCGTCGTTCGGGTTGGTGCCGGCCGTTTCGTTCTCATCCCGCGCAGAAAGCCGCTCAGGGTGCCACGGCATCCACTTACGCTCGATCTCCGCCTCCAGGTCGACCCCGTGATGTCGTGCCATCAGCAAGACCTGAGACAAGACATCCGCGAGCTCGGATCGGAACATCACCTCCAGCTCGTCCGGAGAGCATCCCTTGTCCCTGGCCTGTCCAGAGCGCATGAGGAACGCCTGCGTCAGCTCACCGACCTCTTCCTGAAGTTTCAGCAGGAACCAGGTGTCGTCCCGGGTTATCCCGTGCTTGCGGGCGTAGGCGCTCGATACCGCTTCGACCTCGTCCGTGAGCCGCCTCAGATCCATGCCGGGAGTGTAAGACGATGCGGATCGTGGCGCCCCGCGACGGCGGCACGCACTCGCCTCGGGCCGGGAACCCGGGTTGGGAACCCGGGTTGGGAACGGCGCACCGCCGCGTGCGGTGCGCCGCGCCGGAGTGATCCCGCGTCGCCGCGTCGTGGACGGACCGGTGCCTGGCCGGGCCGCGGTCGGTGGCCGTCGCGAGACCACGAATATCCGATCACGACCTCGGAAAACGTCGTCTACGCCATGATCCGCGTACTGCTCCCGCACTGCCTCGGAGCATATCGATCATGGCCTTTCAGACGCCCTCTACTTGTTGACGTACTTGTACAGGTAGTCGGCCGCCTTCTTGAGCTGGGCGGACGTGCCGTTGGCGGTGCGGTACCGCTCGGCGACGCCGACGGCCTTCGCCAGCGTGGTGCTGCCGTGGACCTTGGTGGAGCCGTTGTGGACACCGTGGGCGTAGTTGAGCCAGGCGGCCAGCAGTTCACGGTCGAGCAGGGCCTTGGCGGTCTTGCTCTTGGGGGCGAGGACCTTGTAGGCCTGGCCGAGGGAGCCGACGTCGGTCACCTCGGGGAAGACCTTGCTGCCGTTCTGCGCGAGCGACAGATAGCAGAGGAGGGTCCTGTCGGCCAGCGTGCCCTTTCCGCGGAGCATCTCGGTCGCCCACCGCTTGGCGTTCAGCGGTGTGGTGCCCTTGCCCCGCTTACACGGGTCCGGGACCGGCTGAGGGTCGGTGACCGTGCTGAGGTCGGCGGGGCCGGATGTCTGGCTTCGCGTCGGCGTGGCCGTGGCGGTCGGCGTGGCCGTCGGAGTCGCGGTCGGGGTGACGGTCGGCGTGGGAGACGCGGTCGGCATGGGCGGGAGCGCGGCGACGAGGTCGATCCGCTTGGTGGTCACCGTGGTGTTACCGCTGGGGTAGGTGATGCTCTTGCCGGTCGTCTGCAGCTTCTCGACAAGCTGCTCGCCGGACAGCTTCGGATACGCCTGCCGGAGCAGTGCCAGGGCCCCCGCGACGTGGGGTGCGGCCATGGAGGTGCCGCCCAGGACACCGTAGGTGTTGCCGGGCATGGCGGAGTTGATGTCCACGCCGGGCGCGAAGAGGTCGATCAGGGGGCCGCGGTTGCCGAAGGGAGCGGGAGTGTCGTGGTCGTCGGTCGCGCCGACGGTGACCGCCGCGTCGATGCAGGCGGGGTTGACGACGCCGTCCGCGTGCCCGTTGTTGCCCGACGAGATGACGGTGGGCACGCCGAAGCTCTTGAGCTGGAGGATCTCCGGTTCGAGGGCGGCGCCGTTACAGTGAAACGTGTACTTCGGACCGCCGCCGAGGCTCATGTTGACCGCTACGACCTTCAGCCCCGCGTGCACCTCGTCGACATACTGCAGCGCGCGCTTCTGGTCGGAGAAGAAGGTGAGGAAGCAGGGTGTGGTGGTGCCCAGTTCCTCACAGACGGGGCCGTTGAACCGGCTGAACACCTGGATCGGCAGGATGCCCGCTCCCGGCGCGACGCCGTTGGAGGGCGCGCCTTTGACCTTCCTCCCTGCCGCGATGCCCGCGACGTGCGTGCCGTGGAAGCACTTGACCACGCCGTTCACGACGCACTGCGCGGTTTCGGCGTCGGCCGCGCCGGCGCCGGTCTGGACCGTCAGGCCGTTGGGGCACAACGAGACGGCCTGGTAGTCCGGGTCGGGGTCGACGGTGGAGAAGCAGGCCTCGCCCACGATTCGTTTGGCGAAGAACGGGTGATCCCGGTCGATGCCCGTGTCGAGGATCGCGACGGTGGAACCCCTGCCGGTCCAGCCCGCCTGGTTGGCCTTGTCCGAACCGATCAGCTTGGTGCTGACGTCGAGCGTCGGCTTGCTCAGTTCGTCCTTGTAGATGGCCTTCACCCGGCTGTCGGTCTTGAGCTCGGCGAGGGTCGCCTTGTCGACGGTGGCGACGATGAACCCGTCGGAGCCGGCCTTGCTGATGACCTTGGTCTTGCTTGAGGCCTCTTCGGTGGTCTTGGCCACGCCTGCGAGGCTCTGGCCGCGCTCGATTTCGATGATCGCGCGTACCTTCCCGCCGCTCTGCACCTCGGCTGCGAGGTTCTTGGCCACAGTGGGATCATCGGTGACCGCCTGAGCCGGTGACCCGGCGGCCAGCGCGGCCGCCGCGGTGATGGCGAGCACAGACGTGCTCGCCAGTAGAGACCGTAGTCTCACTGGTCCTCCGAGGGGAGAGAACCGTCCGGAGCCGGACGGGCTGAGGAAGGGGAAGCTGCCGGTGGGCAGAAGGGGCTGAACTGCGGAAAAGCTCAGCTACTCGCCGCCCCTACACCGAAGTCCCGAGTTGTCCTCATGTTCAGTAAATGTGAAGATCAAGGGTAGCCAGTGATCGTCAAGGTTGACGAGAATGAAGTGGTACCGTTATCCGATTTTTCGGACATCCGAAGCCAGGCAGAGGGCCGCACCGAGGGCCGCGCTGAAGGTCGCACCGCGGCTCGGGTGTCTCAGCCCCGGCCCGCCGGATGCCTCATTCTCTGGCGGTACGGGCTCGCGCATCGATGATCGGGAACCGTCGTCCCCGCCTGTTTCAATCCAGGTCGAGCACCTACCGATCGAACCGAGGAAGAGGCTGGGGCCGGTGGGAGAACTCATCACGTACCTGCTGGAGGAGGTCCATGATGATCCCGGGCGCTGGATGGTGGTCGACGACGCGGTCGTCAACCATGAGGAGACAGCCCCGTGGGCACAGGAATGGACGGGACGGCAAGAGGACTGGATCGAGGTCGGTCCCAACGCCCTGGTCTGCGACACTCCCCGGGACCTCACGGCGCATGTCCGGGTCGAACTGTGGAGTGACCAGCCTCCCGCGCCCGAATCGGCTTGGGACCACTCGTGGACCGGCGAGATCCTCCTCCGGTCGGGAAGGATCCGTCTCATGGGGTTCCACAACCCGGAGTGGGGCGTGCACGAGGTTTTCGACCTGGGTCACCGGGACGCCACCTGGCTCGTCCGGGCACAGCACAAGACGTTGGAGAACGATCGGGAGACCGACTTTCCTCGTGGCATCTACCGAGCCGAGATCTACAGGTTCCAGTTCTGGCGGCCGTTCCTTGCTCCCTCACGAGGGCCGGTGCGGGGTCTGGCTCCGGCCGTCGCTCTCGGAGGTCGCAGGTGTCCGCCACTCGTGGTCGAGCATGCCCATCGTCAGTACGGACCACCACCGGCCGTTCACCCGTGTGACCTCGCGTTGGACGCCCTCCCGCCGAAAGCCGAGCCGCTCGTACAGGGCGATGGCGCCGGCGTTCTGCGTGTACACCCCCAGGTCGACGCGGTGGACCCGCAGATCGCCGAAGGCGACGGCGAGCGCGTCCCGGATCATGGCGGCTCCGTACCCGCGGCCCCGCCTTTCCGGTGAGACCATCACCAGCCCCAGGCGTGCCGACCACCCCTGGACGTCCGGCTTCAGGCTGAGATGCCCGACCGGCGTGCCGTCCGCCTCGGCGACGACCAGCGGCCGCCGTCCGGGATCGGCGTAGAAGGCCACGAGCTGGCGAGCGTCGAACGGCCATGAGAATCCGGCGTGACCGGACCACATCGTCAGCGCCTCGACGTCACTCACCCATGACGCGACCACGGTCGCGTCCTCGGGCTCGAAAGCACGCAGTCGGATCATTCGCCATAGGTACCGAAAGAAACAATCGGAATCAACAGGGTTACCGCCGTCAGGAGAGTCGCGAGCTCCCCGGCGTCCGGTCTCGCCCCGCACAGCCGGCCTCCCGGGCTCCACATTCGTACGGTGGCACTGCGGGCACCGGAAACAATGACGGGGGTTCCGTCACCGTGTTCCCGGTCACCCGTTCCACGTCTCGGCGTCGAACGACGGCGGCTCGCTCATTCCGTGAGGCACCAGCAGGAACACCTTGGTCGACAGGCGCTCCATGTTCCCGCGTCTGCCGAGCACCAGGCCGGCGGCGAAGTCCACGAACTGCTTGGCCTCGCTGTCCGGCAGCTTGGTGAGATCCATCACCACGGGGTTACCGGTACGGAAGAAATGTCCTACGTAGATCGCCTCGCTGTAGTCCCTGGGACACAGGGTCTTGATGATCACTACACCCGCCTCCACCCGCCCGCGATGACCGTTAAGCCACTTACCAGGTTGATATCGGCATCGAATCACATCACTCTCGCGCCTGCCCGGCGATGGCCGATCTCCGTTCGGGACGGAGACGGACGCGGCGGATGGGGGCGGACGAGGGCGGGCGGGGGCGGAGATTCGGATCTCGTGGCCGAGCCGGCCGTCCCGCCGAGGACGGGAGGACGGCCGGCGTGGATCCCCTCAGCCGGTGGCACCTTCCGCGCCGACGGCCGCGCTCTCCAGCAGCGGGTGCGCGTCGAGCAGTGCCAGCAGCTCCCGCAGCCGCTCCGTCTCCTCCTCCGTCAGGGGCAGCAGCGGCGAGCGCGGCGGGCCGACCGGCCGCCCCTGGAGTTCCAGCCCTGCCTTGATCGCCCTGGGCAGGCCCTGGGCGACGATGAACCGCAGGAACGGCAGCAGCACCGCCAGCAGGTCGTCGGCCCGCTCGTGCTCGCCGCACCGTACGGCGTCGTAGAGCTCCAGGCACCAGCGAGGCAGCAGGCCCGGGGCGGCGGTGCACCAGCCGGCCGCGCCGGAGCGGAAGGCCTCCAGCGCGACCGGATTGCTGCCGTTGTACACCGACAGGGAACCTCCGGACAGTTCCCGGATGGCGCGGAAGCGCCAGACCTCGCCCGAGCTCTCCTTCACCATCGTGAGGTTGGGGATCTTCTCGGCGAGCGCGACGACGGTCTCCGGTGAGAGGTCGACCCCGCTGGTGCCCGGGTTGTTGTAGAGCATCATGGGCAGGTCGGTGGCCGCCGCCACCTCGGCGAAGTGTCGTTCGAGTTCCGCCGGGGTCAGCTTCCAGTAGGCCAGGGGCAGCATCATGATCGCGGTGGCTCCGCAGCGTTCGGCCAGGCGGGCGCGCCGTACGGTGGTCTCCGTGCTCCAGTGCGCGACGCCGACCAGTGTCGGCACCCGGCCCGCCACGGTGTGCAGCGTGGTCTCGCAGACGGCCTCCCACTCGGCCTCGCCGAGGTAGGCGCTCTCACCGGTACTGCCGAGCGGGGCGACGGCGTGGCTGCCCGCCTCCACCAGCGCGTCGGTCACCCGGCGCAGCGCCACCAGGTCGAGTTTCCCGGTGTCCGCGGCGAAGGGGGTGACCGGGTAGGAGATGATCCCCTTCAGGGGCGGGGTGGCCATCAGATCTCCGTTTCGTCCGCGAGGCAGTCGGGGTGGTTACGCAGGGCGCGGCGCGCATAGTAGGCGAAGTTGGCCTGGTTCCGCTTGGGGGTGGAGGTCCAGTCGTGGGCCTCCCGGGCGAGGGCCGGGGGCAGCGGCCTGATCGTTCCCGCGGACATGGCCAGCAGCTGCATGCGGGCGGCCCGCTCGATGAGGACCGCGAGGTTGCACGCCTCCTCGACCGTGGTCCCCGCAACGAGCTGCCCGTGGTGGGCGAGCAGGATGGCCCGCTTGTCCCCGAGGGCCGAGGAGATGATCTCGCCCTCCTCGTTGCCCACCGGCACGCCCGGCCACTCCTTCAGGAAGGCGCAGTCGTCGTACAGGGGTGTGGTGTCCATCTGGGAGATCTCCAGGGGGACCTCCAGCATGGCGAGCGTCGCCGCGTGCAGCGGGTGCGTGTGCACGATGCAGTTGACGTCCTCGCGGGCACGGTAGATCCAGGTGTGGAACCGGTTCGCGGGGTTGGGGATGCCCTCCCCCTCCAGGACGTTGAGGTCCTCGTCGACCAGCAGCAGGTTCTCTTCCGTGATCTCGTCGAATCCGAGGCCGAGCCGCTGGGTGTAGTAGGTCCCCGGCTCCTGGCCGCGCCCGGTGATCTGGCCCGCGAGCCCCGAGTCATGCCCGCCGTCGAACAGGATGCGGCAGGTCAGGGCGAGTCTCTGCCGCGTCGTCAGCTTCGAGTCGCCGAAGTGTTCGTGTATCTGCCGCGCGGCGCGGGCGATGAGCACGTCCTTCTTCTCTCGCAGTGTCTTCGCCATGTCAGCTCCTCTTCCGGGCTCCGGCGCCTCCGGTCGCCCCGTCGCCTGGCACACCAGGAAACACAGGCCACTATAGGACACCAAGTGTCATCTAGGAAATAGAGTGTCCTCACGATCCCGTCTCCGGCGCGGAGAGACCGGCGGAAAGCCGCGTATACGCTTTCTCCAAGCCGCACATCAGCCCTGTCGGCCGGGCGCGAAGGGAACACAAGGTGATCAACCGGGTACGGCAGCTGCGCAAGGAGCGGCTGATGACCCTTGAGGCCCTCGCGGAACGCGCCGGAGTGACCAAGAGCTACCTGTCCAAGGTCGAACGCGGCCAGAGCACACCGTCCATCGCCGTGAGCGTGGCGCTCGCGCGGGCGCTCGACGTCCACCTCGACAGGCTCTTCGTGGACTCCGAGCAGCTGAGCGACGTCACGGTCACCCGGGCGGGGGAACGGCACCCGCTCACCCCTGACCAGGAGACCGGTTCCCGCTACGAGGGCATCGCGCTCCAGGCCGGCGCCAAACGGATGACGCCGTTCATGCTGTACCCCCCGCACGACGCCCGCCGCGTCCCCTTCCGGGACCACCACGGCGAGGAGTTCCTCTTCGTCCACGAGGGACGGGCCGAACTCCTCTTCCCGTCCTACTCCGTCGAACTCGCGCCGGGCGACTCCGTTTACTTCAGGGCCACGACCCCGCACAAGGTCCGCTCCCTGAGCAGCACCCGCGCCTCCGTACTGCTCCTGATCTGCGGCGACGAGGCCGCCTCGGACAACCCCCACGCGGACCTGCCCTGACCCTCCGCCCCCTCGGATGCCCCCTCGGATGCCCCGGTGGCATCCCGCGGCGGGTCCCGGCTGCGCCGGGGAGAAAACCGGTTTCCCGCCCGCACCGGCTTCAATACACTCGCCACGAACGGCGCGCCGCCCAGGCCATCGCGGCGCGCGTTGTGACGAGAGAGGGGAGCCGGCCGTGCGTCACAGCACCGCTGCGATCGTCCCCCCGTCACGGCACGAGGTGATCCTGGTGTCTTCGCCGGCCCGGTGTCCGCTGCGCGGCCGACACCGGACGTCCTCCTGACGACCACCTGATCCCCGTCCGCCCGGCACCGGGATCCCCGGCCGGGCGTGTCCCGACGCGGTCACACCGCACGAGGGTTCTCCGTAGCCCGGCCCCGGGCCGTTTCGTCAGGTAATCGCGCTGTCCTGTCCGGATCCCCGAGAAGGGCCGTAGGCCGTGCGCACCGACCCGCACCGTCATCTCACCGACCAGTTGAACGGCGTCCGCAACCTGGGCATCCTCGCCCACGTCGACGCCGGCAAGACCACCGTGACCGAGCGGATCCTGTACGTCACCGGCGCCACCCACAAGCGTGGCGAGGTGCATGACGGGACGACCGTCACCGACTTCGACTCCCAGGAGCGCGACCGTGGGATCACCATCTTCGCCGCGGCGGTGAGCTGCGTCTGGGACGGTCACCGGATCAACCTGATCGACACCCCGGGCCACGTCGACTTCTCCGACGAGGTGGAGCGCTCGCTGCGTGTGCTCGACGGCGCGATCGCGGTCTTCGACGGCGTCGCGGGAGTCGAGCCGCAGAGCGAGTCGGTGTGGCGGCGGGCCGACCGGTACGGCGTGCCGCGAATCGCCTTCGTCAACAAACTCGACCGCGCCGGAGCCGACCTCGACACGGCCGTCCAGTCGATCCGGGAGCGGTTGCACGCGACCCCGCTGGTGGTCCAGCTGCCGATCGGGCGGGAGGAGGCGTTCGCCGGAGTGGTGGATCTGCTGCGGATGCGGGCGCTGCTCTGGGCCGGCGGCGCGTTCACGGAGGGTCCGGTGCCGGACGCCCTGCTGGAGGAGGCGCAGCGGCGTCGCCGGGTGCTGGAGGAGACGGTGGCCGAACTGCACCCCGTCGCGCTGGAGGAGTTCTGCGCGGGGTCGGCGATCTCCGCGCGGACGCTGGCCGCCGTACTGCGCGACCTGACCCGTACGGGTGAGGGCGTAGTGGTGACGTGCGGATCGGCCTACCGTGACCGCGGGATCGAGCCGCTGCTGGACGCCGTCGTGTCCTACCTGCCCTCGCCGCTGGACGTGCCCGCGGTACGCGGCACCCGGGACGGCACGCCGCAGGAACGCGCCGCCGACCCTGCGGCGCCGTTCGCCGCGCTGGTGTTCAAGGTGAACTCGACCGCCACCGGGCGGCTGACCTACGTGCGCGTGTACTCGGGAACGGTACGGAAGGGGGACACGGTGCTGGACGCCGGAACGGGGCGCACCGAGCGGATCGGCCGGATCCTGCGCGTGCAGGCCGACCGGCACACCGAGGTGGACCGGGCGGTGGCCGGGGACATCGTCGCGGTGGTCGGGCTGAAGACGTCCCGCACCGGGACCACCCTGTGCGCGCCCACGGCGCCGCTGCTCCTCGAACCGCCGGCCGCGACCGATCCGGTGGTCTCCGTGGCGGTCGAGGCGCGCACCGGCGCCGACGCCGACCGGTTGGCGGCGGTGCTGGCGCGGCTGGCCGAGGAGGATCCCTCGCTGGTCGTCCGGACCGACACCGAGACCGGTCAGACCGTGCTTTCGGAGATGGGCGAGCTGCATCTGGAGGTCGCGGTGGAGAAGATCCGCCGTGCCCACGGGCTGGAGGTCGGCGTGGGCCGGCCGCAGGTGGCCCACAGGGAGACGGTCGCCGCGGGGGTGTCCGGGCTGCTGTACCGGCACGTCAAACAGGACGGAGGTGCCGGACAGTTCGCCCATGTCGTTCTCGACGTGGACCCGCTGGAGGCCGCCCAGGACGCCCAGGCCGCTCAGGACGCTCAGGACGCCGGTGACGGCGCGGCGGGATTCGTGTTCCGCTCGACCGTCGTCGGCGGACGGGTTCCCCGGGAGTACGTCCGGGCGGTGGAGGCCGGTTGCCGGGACGCCCTGGCCGAGGGTCCTCTCGGCGGCCACCCGGTGACGGGCCTGCGGGTCACACTGACCGACGGGGCCACCCATCCCAAGGACTCCTCCGAGCTCGCGTTCCGGGCGGCCGGCCGGTTCGCGCTGCGGGAGGCCCTGCGCGCATGCCGGATGGTGCTGCTGGAACCGGTGGTCGAGGTCACGGTCGCCGTGCCCGAGGACGCCGCGGGCGGGGTGCTCGGCGACCTGGCGGCACGGCGCGGCCGGATCCTGGGCACGAGCGCGAGGACGGGCACGGTGGTGATCACCGCGATCGTTCCGCTGGCCGAGGTGTTCGGCTACGCGACCCGGCTGCGCAGCCGGACCCAGGGCCGGGGAACCTTCACCACCCGGGCCGCCGGTCACGCCCCGGCACCGGGCGCGGCGTCCGGCGGGGAACCGTCCCGGTAGGCCCCGGCGAGGCCCGCCCGTACCCGGGCGGGCCTCGCCGGTCGGCTTCTCGGCACGCGGGTCCCGCGGGCACGGTGATCCCGAATTCCGTGTGCCGCGAGGGCCTTCCCGGCATGATTTCTTACCATCACCATTGCCACATAAGGGACATGTCTATCAATGGCAGCCGGTGATTGTTCGACCGTGCCCACCCAGCCGGTCCTGCCTGCTCCGATACCTAAGCGACCGATCTAGAACTTTCATCTTGACGGGAATTCGAACACCGGTGAGCATGGAATATCCAATCCGGTTCTCCTTCGCGGGAAAAACAGCATTCCGGTCAATGGCGATCCCAGGAGTGTGAATTCTCGCTCACGACGCTAGCAGGGCGATGGGTGCCGACTTCAGCGACAGAGACCAGAAATCCGAAGGCCACTTCAACGAACTGGGCGGGACCGTGCTGGGGCCGGCCCTTCAGGCTCGCGACGTCCACGGCGGCGTCCATCTGCACCAGACGTCCACCCCCATGCCGAGGCCGAGCCAGCTGCCGGCGAGCCACCTCCTCGTCGATCGCGCCGAGGCACTCGCCCTGCTGGACGACATGCGTTCCGGCCACGACGGGGCGGGCACGCCCAAGGTCGCGGTGGTCAGCGGCCCGGCGGGGATCGGCAAGACGGCCGTGGCGTTGCACTGGGCGCACCGGGAGCGCGGCGCGTTCCCGGACGGACAGCTCTTCGCCGACCTGCGGGGGCACGCCGACGACGACCCCGTACCGCCCGCGGAGATCCTGGGGCGGTTCATCCGCGCGTTCGGGATGGCGCCCGACCGCATCCCCGCGGGCCTGGCGGAGCGTTCGGCGCTCTACCGGTCGCTGGTGAGCGAGTGTCATCTGATCGTCGTGCTGGACAACGCCTTCTCAGCCGCCCAGGTGATCCCCCTGCTGCCCGCCTCGGCGAACAGCGTCACGATCGTCACGAGCCGGTCGCGCCTCGCCGGCCTGCTGATGCGCGGCGCGCGGGGAGTCCGGCTCGACCAGCTCAGCACGGACGCGGCACTGGAGTTACTGGAACGGGCCGTCGGCGACGACCGGGTACGGAACGACCGGGACACCGCCGTGAAGCTGGTCGAGCTGTGCGCCCGGCTGCCTCTCGCCCTGTGCGTCGCCGCCGCCCGGCTGGCCACCAGACCACGCTGGCCCCTGTCCGAGATGGTGGACGCCCTCGCCCACGAACGGCGGCGGCTGGCCGAGTTGTCGGTCGAGGCCAACATGACGATCCAGGCGGCCCTCATGCTCTCCTACCACCATCTCTCGCCCGACGAGGCGACACGTGTCTACAGACTTCTCGGGCTCTTCCCCGGCACCACCTTCGACAGCTGGGCGGCCGCCGCCACGGTCGCGCTCCCGCGCGCCCAGGTCCGGCCGCTGCTGGAGATCTTGACGGACGCCAACCTGCTCGACGACGCGCCGGGGGGCGGCTACCGCTTCCACGACCTGACCCGGCTGCACGCCCGGGAGCTGGCCGAGCAGCACGAAACCGAGACCACCCGCGAACAGACCCTGCGAAGGGCACTGGACTGGTTCCTGTGCACCGCCGCGACCGTGAACCAGGTGGTCATGCCCTACCGCCGCGTCATCCGTGACGCGGTGGTCCACGAACCCGCGGAACCCCTCACGTTCACCGGCCCGGCACAGGCGCTCGACTGGCTCGAAGTCGAGTTCCACAACCTCAGGGCCGCCGTACGCACCGCCTTCGAACGCGAGCTGTTCCCCACGACATGGCAGCTGGTGGACGCGTTGTGGCCGCTGTTCCTCTACCGCGGCCATCACGCCGAACGGCTGGAGATCGACAGGCTGGGCCTGGCGGCGGCACGTGCCTGCTCGGACTCACCCGCCGAGGCCAAGATGCTGAACCGGACCGGTCTGGCACTCCGCGCCCTGGGCCACCTGGACGAGGCCGCCGACGACTTCCGCCGGGCACTGGACATCTGGCGCCGTGAGGGGAACCCGCGGCGGATGTCGGGGAGCCGGCACCGGCTGGGGCTGGTCGAGATGGACCGGGGACACGTCGAGGAGGCCGTCGTGCTCTTCCAGGAGTCGCTCGACGGTTACCGCGCGACGGGTGAACCGCGCAAGGTCGCCATCCTGCTGTGCGACCTCGGCAACGCGCTGACCGAGAGAGGACACACGGCGGAGGCCGTCACCTGCCTGACGGAGGCCGAAGAACTGCTCGTCGCGGAGGCCGATCCGTACAACCGGACACGGGCCCTCATCCTCCTCGGCAGGGCCCGGGCCGGGGAACCGGAGACGGCGGCCGATCTCATCACCCGAGGGCTGGAGGAGATGCGGCGGATCGGTTCCGAGACCGGCCAGGCGCAGGCTCTGCAGGCGTTGGGGGACCTCGCCCTGCGAGACCGCCGCGCAGAGGACGCGCGGAACCTCTACGAGGAGGCACAGCGGATCCTCGTACGGCGCGGCGCGCGCAGCAGGCAGCTGGACGACCGGTTGACGCGGCTGGACGGCACCTGACTCGGGCACCGGGCGACCGGCGCTCAGACATCCCAGCGCCCGACGACGGTACAGGGCGCGTACGAGGCCCTCAGCGCGGACAGTTCCTCGCGGGTCAGCGACGCCGTGACCGGCGCGGAGTGCCCGATCTTCCAGCCCGCGTGCACCACCGCCGCCTGCAACGCCAGGACCGGGTCACCCGTACCGCTCCAGAAGTGCAGAAAGGTGGCGAACAGCACGTCCCCCGCCCCGGAGGTGTTGACGACCCTCCGGGGCGTCACCGCCTCCACCCTGACGAGCGTTCCCTCCCTCGTACCGAGAAGAGCCCCCCGCGCCCCCAGGCCGACCCCCACCATCCGGCAACGCGGATAGCGGCCGAACATCTTCGCCAGCCACCTCTCCGGCGGATCCGGAAGGCGTTCGTGGCTGCAGAAGACGAGCTGGGCGTTCTCAAGCCACGGACGGTTGTAGACGCTGTCGAGATCGGCTATGAGGTGGACGTCCACGGCGATGGGGACGCCGAGCCGGGCCGCGGGCTCCACCAGGTCCCGGACGAACTTCGCGTTCGTCAGGATCAGCAGGTCCGCTCCGCGGGCACCCGACTCAAGCAGGCCCGCAGGATAGGCGACACCGTTCACGGGCGTCAGATGGGGAAACCCCATGCGGCGGCCGTCGGGCCCGACGAGCGTCACACCCGCCGACGACTCGGCCCCCTCGATGACCCCCGGGCCGAGCAGGCCCTCCCGGCCGAGCTCCGCCGCTATTCCGAGACCGGGCAGGTCACGGCCGACCACGGTGCACAGGTGAACGTCGTCACCCAGTGTCTTCAGGGTCCGCGCGATGTGCCCCGCGGCCCCGGACACTCCGGTGGCGAGCCAGCGCGGCGACGAGGTGGAGGCGTACCGCACCGGGAACTCCCCCACGCCGACCGACATGTAGAAGCTGACGGCGCCCGCGACGACCATCTTCCTGGTCATGTGGATGATCCTCCGACGTCCTGGAGGAGGCGGCGGACCGGCTCGAACCGTGCCCGGCCGGCCGCCTCCAGCGTGCCGGGCAGACCCGTGGAGGAGCCGGTGTACCGGCCGACGATCACCGATGCGGTGCCCAGGCCGTCGAGCGGCATCCGGGCGGCCTGCCAGCCGTACAGGAAGGATCCGCAGAGCGTCGGCCACGTGTCCTCGCCGACGGCCCCGGTGATCGTGACGAGCCCTCCGTCGCGCAGCCCGGCCAGGCAGCCGTGCGCCCGCCCGCCGACCGCGACCTCGCAGCCCGGATACCGGTCGAGGACGTCCGACACGTCGCCCGCCGCGACGCCCGCCGGCACCCCCGGGTCCACGAGCCCCCCTGGGGCCACGAGCACGTCCGGGGCCACGAGCACGTCCGCGACCTCGTACCGGTCCCGGTCGGCGGGGTCGCCGAGACGTGCGGCGACATGCGTTCCGCCGAAGACCCTCGCGCCGGGCGGCGCACCGTGGCACCGGCGTCCCCGGGCGAGAAACATGACATGGGGCTCGCGGACCGGCCCCTCCCCGGGTGTAACCAGGAACGCCGGCGTTCCCGGCCGTGGCACGGCGGGTCCCGGGCGGGTGGGGAGCCGTTCCACCGCGAGAACGCGCTCAAGTCTGAACAGGTGGACTGTGACGAGCCTGCCGGACACGGGACTCCTCCGCTCTCCTCGATCCGCTCCGTTCACGTGGCGAGATGGGGCACCGGTACCGGCACGGTCACGGGGACGGTCTCGGGCTGCCGCAGGTCCAGTAACCGGTAGATGAGACGGCGCATGTTGCGGTCGAACCGGCCCGGCGCCGAGGTGATCTGCTCCGTGACGGCCCGGTAGCGGCCCGGCCGCATCTCGCCGGCGGCCCTGTCGAGCTGGTCACGCAGCGAGCCGCGCCTGGAGACCCGCGGGGCGACGGCCGCCAGCCTCGCGAGCGCGGAGGCCGGATCGACGTCCGCGTGCGGGAAACCGGCCAGCATCACCGGTTTCCCGGTGGCCGCGCCGTACAGGCTCGCCGACCCGTGGTCGCCGATGACCCAGTCGGCCGCGGCGAGGACCGCGCGCCAGTCCGCCTCGGGCGGCACCAGGCTCAGTCCACCTCGCAGACACTCGGCGAGCCAGGTGCGCACCTGCCAGATGCCGTGACCGAACCAGACGTTGGGATGGAAGAGCGCCACGACGCGGAACTCCTTGCGCGGCAGCTCGGCGAGCAGGCGGGGCAGCAGGCCGGAGTGCCTGCCGAACAGCGACTGCGGCCCCCAGGTCGAGGTGACCACGACCAGTTTCTGGTTCGGGCCGACCTTCAGCGCCCGGCGGTAGGAACCACGATGCGGCAGGCTGGCGATCAGCCTGTCGTACGACGAGTCGCCGACGACCTCCGCCACCGGGAGCGCCTGCGGGCACGTCCGGCCCAGCCGTCCGAGTTCGGCCTCGTGCGGGAGGACGATCGCCGCGGGCAGCACGGCGCCGTCGCGCATCAGCCGCTGGGCGTCGAGCCCGTACGGCACGCGGTCTTCCCCGGCGGATCCGTCCCTCGCGGGCACCAGTTTGTTGAAGCCCGCGCCGTGCGGCATGACGATCAACGGCGCGTGGATCTCGTGAACCGCCCCCAGGCTCGCCGCGACGGCAAGATCGAATTTCTGCTGCGTCGCCTGGAGCCAGGGCAGCGCGACCGCGCCCAGACCACCGATGAACTGTGCCACCCCGTTGCTGAAGACGTCCGGAGCCATGGTGAACACGACCTGAATCCTCAGGTCGGACTCGACCAGACGGGCCGTGTCCAGCAGCCGCTGTCCCGACGTGACGGTGTGGACGACCACCAGAACCGTCTTGCAGTCCCTGCGCGTCACCCATCGGCGAGCGTCCAGCCCGACCGGGACCCTGCTCCATTCGTGATCAGACATTTCTCTCCCCGTTCCCTTGGATTCATTCGGCCTTGGGCTGTGGGCGCAGCCCACCAACCAAGAGCGTCACCGCCCGACCTTGCGGAAACCCTTGCGGCTGCCTTGCCGAAGTCCTGCAAGCCCTCAGGGCGAATAACACACGGGACGGAAGGGGCTTCTCGGCGCTGGATTCGACTAAATTTCGATGAAAAAATGTCGGCGGATGCTCACGCCCTCGGAAAAGGGGCTCGAATGGAATTCCGCATTCTCGGTCCAGTCGAGTTTTGGTCCAGAGAGCAACGCCACGACCTGGGGTGGGCCAGGGAACGCCACGTTTTGGCCATCCTGCTCATGACTCCGGGCAAGCCGGTAACCGCCGAGTCGCTCGTCCACAAGGTGTGGGACGACAGTCCGCCCGCCACGGCCAGGGACCGGCTGTACAGCCACGTCGCCCGGCTGAGAGGCCGTCTCCACGACGTGGGGGACGCCGTGCGCCTGCGGCATCACGCCGGGGCGTACCTTCTTGAGATCGACCCGGAGAACATCGACTACCACCGGTTCCGTGCGCTTCGTTCACAGGCTCGGGAGATGCGGGAGAACGGCGACGCCGAGCACGCCTCCCGGCTGTACCGTGAGGCGAGCGCGCTGCGGCGGGGAGAACCGCTGGCGGGCCTGCCGGGCTCGTGGGCCGCGAGAACCCGGCAGAAACTCGAAGAAGAGCTGCTCGACAGCAGGATCGAACGCATCGAACTCGAATTCCACCACGGCCTGAATTCCAATGCGGCCGCGGAACTGAACGAGCTGATCAATCGCTTTCCGTTCCACGAGAAACTCGTCGAGTTGCTCATGCTGACGCTCTACCACAACGGGCGGCAGACGGAGGCTCTTGCCGCCTACCGCCAGGCGCGCCTGTGGCTCGTCGGCGAACTCGGCGCCGAACCGGGCCCGGCGCTGCAGGCGCTGCACCACCGCATCCTCCAGGGGGATCCGACGCTCCTGCCCGCCTCCCGCCCCACCACCAGGAGAGACACCCCTCCCAACACTCTTCCCCGGGACGCCCACATCTTCACCGGACGCGCCACAGAGCTGGACCTGCTGATCGACGCGCGGGTACGGCGGGACACGGTCACCGTGCTGGCGATCGACGGCATGGCGGGGGTCGGCAAGACGGCGCTGGCCTTACACCTGGCTCATCGGCTCGCCGGCGACTATCCGGACGGGCAGCTCTACCTCGACCTGCACGGCCATGACGCCCGGCATGACGTGATGGACCCGGCGACGGCCCTGGACCGGCTCCTGCGCGAGCTCGGCATCCCCGGCAAGCTCGTGCCGAACGGCTTGGACGAGCGTGCCACGATGTGGCGGGCCGAGCTTGCCCGCCGCAAGGTGCTCATCGTCCTCGACAACGCCGCCGGGCACGACCAGATCGGCGATCTTCTCCCCGGAGCGTCCGACTGCCTCGTCGTGATCACCAGCAGGCGGCGGCTGGCCGGGCTGGACGACGTCCAGTCGTTCTCACTGGACGTCATGCCGCCCGAGGACGGGGCCACGCTTCTGCGCCGCGTCGTCGGGCCGCGGCGCGCGCTCCAGGAGGAGGGCGTCGCCTCGGTCGTACGGCTCTGCGGACACCTTCCCCTGGCGATCCAGCTGGTCGGCAACCGCCTCAAACACCGGCCCGCGTGGAGCGCCGCCGACATCGCGGAGCTGCTGGGCAGCACCGAGCGACGCCTGCCGGAGATCCGCGCGGAGAACCGCGAGATCACCGCGGCCTTCGAGCTGTCCTTCCAGGGCCTCGACGAGCGCCTGCAGCATGCGTTCTGGCGGCTGGGCCTGCATCCGGGAGCGGATCTCACCCCCGAGAGCGCGTCGGCGCTGCTGGATTCGGGCCGGGCCGAGGCCGCGAAAATTCTCGACGACCTTCTCGACCACCACCTGATCGACGAACCTCGCAGAGGCCGGTACCGCTTCCACGACCTCATCCGCGAATACGCCCTCCTGCTGTCCGACCGGGAGGCTCCAGACCAGCGCGCCGAAGTCCTCCGGCGAGCCTTCGACCACTACCTCTTCACGGCGAACGCGGCAGACCGGCTGCTCTATCCGTACCGCGCCCGCGTCCCGGCCGAGGTGCCCGGCCTGTCGCACCCACCGGCCGGGTTCGGCACCGCGGAACAGGCCCGCGCCTGGATGAACACCGAGCTGGACAACCTGATCCTCGTCACCCGCCATGCCTACGGTCACGGGTGGACGAGACACGCGGCACTGCTCGCGCACGTGATCAGCCGTCACCTGGACCTGTGGGGACACTGGGCGGAGGGAGCCGACCTCCACGAGCGCGCCGTGACAACCTGGCGCGACCTGGGCGATCTCCCAGGCCTGGCCCGTGCGCTGACCGACCTCAGCGTGGCCCGATGCCAGATCGGCCAGTACGACGAGGCGCTCCGGCTGGCGGCCGAGGCACTGGAGATCCAGCGGGGCGCCGGAGACCAGAGGGCTGTCGGCTACCTGCTCGACCACAGTGGCCTGGTGCACTGGCGCCGCTCCGAGTTCGACGTCGCCTTCGGCTACTTCGAGCAGGCCCTGTCGTCGCGTAGAACGATCGGGGACCGCCACGGCCAAGCCGACGGCCTCAACCACATTGCGTTCATCCATTGTCACCGGGGGGAGTACGCCAAGGCCATCGAGTGCCTGTGGCAGGCCTTCACCATGTACCGCGAGGACGGCGACCGGCGCGGTCAGCAGGTCACGATGAACAACATCGGCGACGTCGAGATAGAGCTCGGCCACTACGAGAAGGCGTTGCGCCACTACGAGGAGGCGGCGTCCTTCAACCCGCACATGGGCCCACAGAATGAGGCCATCTGGCTCAACAACGTTGCCAAGGCCTACCAGTTCCTGGGGCGCTACAACGACGCACTGAATTACTACCGGGAATCTCTGGAAGGACATCGCAAAATTGGCGACCGGCGGGGTGAGACCCACGCCCTGAACAACATCGGCAGTTGTCAGGCGCACATGGGGAGGGACAGGGAAGCGCTCATCCACCACCAGAAAGCCATGCACATTTCCGTCGAGTTATCGGAACGCCAGCAGGAGATCGTCGCCCTTCGGGGGATCGGTGCCGTCCACCACCGCGCCCACCGCCACGAAGCCGCCCTCGCCTGTTACGAGAAGGCACTCGGTCTCGCACGCGGCATGGGCACCACTCCCGAGGAGGCCCTCATCCTCGACGGCATGGGAACGACACTCGCCCAGGCAGGCGAGAGATCCCGGGCGGAGGAGTGCTGGAGACGGGCGCTCGACCTGTATGATCACCTCGGGGTCGCCGAAGCCAGGGAACTCAGGGCACGGCTCGCCGGCCAAGGGAGCGCAGCTCAGTCGTAGGGGTGGCGGACGACGCCCAGAAGAAGATTCTGTCGGGCCACATCGAATTTGGAACGATCGAAGGGCCCAAAAGGCAGCCCAGGACTTCACAAATACCCCAAAAAAACGAAAATCGACTTTCTTCCCAAACCTCTTCCGGGGAGCGCTGTCTCATGTCAAGATTCCCTGGATACGACGGATGTAAGGTTCGGGCAGTCGCCCGACGGCCGTTCGTTAGTTAGGAAAGTTGATGAAGGAAAAGTTCTTCGCCCTTCCTGCAGTAGGCCTCGCATACATATTCATGACCTACGTGCTCCATGCCAAGGACTCCATGGGCATCTGAAGGGCGGATGAGAATACTCTCCGGGGGGAGGCGCCCGCCGTGCCTCCCCCGTTTCACACTCCGGGAGGAGATCTCACCTCCCGCCTGACCGTACCGGCACGACTCCCGGCCCCAGACCCTTGAACCCGCGGCGGACGGCCTCCATAGCAAGCAGGCAGTAAATCACCGTGCTCACTCCCGTCGGTGACGATCTTCGGAGTCCCGCGCAGCCGTACGCCTGAATCGAATCCCCGCCTCAGGACACCGGTGCCCTGCCCTCGTGGAGGTAGAGCGCGTGGCCCGTGGACAGGGCGGTGAGCGCGGCTCGCAGTCGCGGGCGCATGTGGTCTCGCACGAGTGTCAGGGCCACATCCACGTGGAAGAACCCGACCGCCGCCATTTCCGGATCGGTAGGCGCGAACGTCCGGTCGCCGACAACTCCGCCGTCGAAGACGAAGCAGATCTGGTCCGTGGAGGTCACGGAAGCCAGCCTCGCGGGGCCATGCTGTTCGTGCCGGGTCAGGTGACGTACGGCGGGAGCAGACGTTCGGCGGTGGCGCTCACCTCGGCGACCTCCCTCACACTCAGCGTCGCCGGTTGCCGGGTGATCCAGCCGCGCACCTGGGAGGCGCGCAGCAGCGGCACGCCGGACGCCTTCGCCACCCGCAGCAACGGCATGTTGGCCCCGTGGACGGCCACCACGGGAACAACGGTGACGGGACGCCCGAGCCCCCGGGTGAGGGTGTCGGCCACCCGTCCCGCCTCGTAGACCACGGACCTGACGATCTGCCCGCCGGAGGCGCCGCCGACCCTGACCGAGCGCCCGCGCCGGACCAGGCGTTTTCCTCGGTGCCAGTTCTTGGTGTCCACCACGAAGACGCCCGTCGTCCCGATCACCAGGTGGTCGATGTTGGCCCTGCCGCTCGGCAGGGCTCGGTCGTGCAGGACGGTGTATCCGTGCCGCCCCAGCGGGCGCAGCATCCTGGCGGTGCGCCGCTCCCCGATCGCCCCCTTACGCCAGGTTCGTACCGCCTCGTGCTGATGCCAGCGGTACGCCGTGTCGGCGACCCCGACCACCACCGCGACCACCAGGGCCGCCGCCCAGCCCCACAGCCATCCCACCACGACCGCGCTCACCAGCACGAGTCCCGCCCGCAGCAGCAGACGCCGGGTCCGCCCCTCGGCGATCCTTGCCCGGTACTGCGCGTACGCCGAGGCACCCGCACCGGCCGTACGGGATGGGCGGAAGAACATCGAAGGGACCTCCGGGGGGAACGGGAACAGACCTGACATGTCACTTCCGGCTGCCGGAAAGAAGCCAACCGGCCTCATCGAACAGGCGAAAACGCGCGCCCAAGAATATTCCCGAAAAATGTATACCGATCACCGGCGACAGATGGAGGCGGGTTCTGGATCGACCATAGTCATATATCTGGGACCGACCATTCCCCCTGCCAGGAGGTGAGCACTTTCCTCGTGTACCACCGGAGCACGAACCCGGCGGATTCGCGAGTACGGTCAGCCATCGACCATGGAAGCGGCCGCCTGGAAAGGAGCGCGGGTACGGACGTCGAGGTCGCCGTCGGCCGTGGCGCCACCGCATGGGACGGTCCGGCCACCGTATTTCCGCGGTGTGCGCTGCGATGACTTTCATGATCTACATCACGGAGGCCGCAGAATTGGTCAAAGCCGCCACGGGAAATGACCATTGATCCATGCGAAGATAAGGGACCTGCCACCCGCAAGGCCACCGGAAGGCCCGTGGGAGGCAGAGATGCTCCTGGAGGGGTGCGATGGACCCGACCGTGCTCGCCGCGATCGTCTCCGCACTGATCGGCGGCGCCGCAGGCGAAGCCGGCAAGGGCGCGTGGACCTCGCTGACCACACTGGTACGCCGCCGGTTCGGAGGCGACTCTGCGGAACTGGCCGAGCTGGAGCAGGCCGGCCCCGACGACTCACACGAGATCGCCGGACTCCTCGTCGACCGCGGTGAGTCCGATCCCCGCTTCAGAGAGGAGTTGACGTCCTGGGTTTCCGAAACGGCCAGGACCATCCGGCAGAGCCATGACGTTTCCAACACCATAAGCGGCGAGGCCCGGATCCATGGAAACGTGATTCAAGCGGGTGACGTGTTCGGGTCGATCAACCTGGGCCCCCGATAGTCCGGCAGGCTGTACGGGCCACCGCTTAGTGCGTCAGCCCTTCATCTGTCAGGCTGCGATTTCGTAAATTCGCCGATCACCTTGGCGGTCTCCCTTCCGCAAAGCCGGAAAGAGCAGGGGTCATACCGTGTCGGCAGGCGCCCCTCCCCTCCAGTTCCGTCCCCGGGAACGTTCACCGAGTTAAGCACCGCTCATCGGCGCCGATCCGCCCCGCGTCGCCACCCGCCGTACCGGCGCCCCAACGATCACGAACACGGCGAAGGTAAGTGGTCACCGCGCTGGAGACTCCGGGCGCGCGGCGTCCCGCGGGGAGCCATCCCGACAGGACTCGCCCGCGCGCACGCGGGCGGGGCTGCAACGCGTTCGGACGGGAATCTGATGCGTAGGACTCGCCCGCGCGCACGCGGGCGGGGCCACAGGTGGTCCCCGCGGTGGGCAGGAGCGGGGAGCACGTCACGGCGCTTTTGTCGGTGATGATCTCTACTGTCCGGCGCATGACAAGTGCGACGCAGGCGTACAGCTACGCCGCGCCTTCCAGCTTGGTGGACGGTCGTCTGGGACTGTCGACGTCCGGTGGCAGGGCCCTCGGCGGGCCCGCTCTCGCGCCCAGGTTCTTCAGCGGGGTGGTGACGCAGGCGGCGCCCGCGGCCGCGGCCCTGCTGGGCGTGGCCGACGTGGCCCTCACCCGCTACCACCAGCCGCGTCCGGGATGGACGCGCGACCCCGTCGTGACGTGCGGCGGTGACCGGTTGCGGTTCGAGTCGTTCTCCGCCTGCGGTGGTGTCTACGCCCGGCTCGACCTGCTCGACGGCGCCCTGGACGGCGAGGTGTTCGACAGGGGGACGACCAACGTCGACGTCAACGGACCGCTGCGCGAGGCGCTGGCCAGGGTGGGGGCGCGTGACCCGCTCCACCTCGGTGTCGGCGCCGACGAGCTGACGGTGACGACGCTCGACGGCGCGGTCGTGGAGAAGAAGGTCCCGCTGCCCGAACGGTGGCTGCGGGGCTTCGCCGAGGTGCAGGTGATCGCGGCGGGCATGGACCTGAGGGCCGAGCTGTCCGGTGTGAGCGCCGTACGGTTCCTGCGTTCCCTGCCCAGGCGGGCGACGGCCGACCTCTGGGTCGCTCCCGTGGGCCGTGACCTGCGCGTGGGTGACCGGCCCGGCGCGGGGGCGGTGTGCCTGTCCGGTGTGGGGCGCCTGGCGACGCTCATGCCCCTGCTCCGCTTCGCCAAGAGCCTCAGGGTGTACGGCCCGGCCGCCCCCGGCGACGCGGCGTCGAGCGCGTGGGAGCTCGAACTGCCGGGGATGCGCTACACGCTGGCCCTGTCGCCGCAGCGCTGGCGCGGCTTCTCCGGGGAGGGCGCGGTGCTGGCCGACCTCGCGACCGACGAGGCCGAGGCCGACGCCGACCTGGTGGGCATGCTGCTCAACTTCGAGCCCGAGGTGGAGATCGGTCTGCTGGCCGATCGCTCCGGGTTGCCCGTCACGCGGGTCCGCGCCGCTCTCACGCAGCTCGGCACCGCCGGTCGCGTCGGCTACGACCTGGCCGACGCCGCGCACTTCCACCGCGAGCTGCCCTACGACAGGGAGCACGTGCAGCACCTCAATCCCCGGCTGACCTCCGCCAGGGCGCTGGTCGAGGCGGGCGCCGTAGAGGTCTTCGGCGACTCGGCGCGGGTGCGGACCGACGGCGGCGTGCGCGAGGTCGGTCTGGTCGAGGGGTCGTGCACCTGCCCGTGGTGGTGGGATCATCGCGGCTCACGCGGGCCGTGCAAACACGTGCTGGCCGCCAGGATCGTCGCCCGTTCCGCCGTGGAGGTGATCCGGTGACCGTCTGGCAGGAGGTGCGCGACCTCATCACCGAGCGCAGGGTCGGGGCGCTGACCGACCGCGTGGCCGCGCTGACCGAGGCCGAGCGCGCCGAGGTCGCCCGGCGGCTGCCGGAGTTTCTGGCGGAGACGCGGGAGGCGGCGGAGCGGAAGGCCCGCGCGAGCTGGCGGGCCAACGTCGAGGCCAACTACGGCGCGGAGGACGACTGGCCCTCCTGGATGCGGTCCTACGAACAGGCGTCCGTCCGTGCGGCGGCGCGCGACGCGCTCGTCGAGTTCGGAGTACCGCTGCGGATCGCCGGCGCGGGCACGATCTCGGGCCCCGCCGCGGCGGTCGCCTGGCTGGTCCGCCGCGAGTTCAGCCCACGGTGGGCGTCGGCGCCGGCCTCCGCCGAGCTGGTCCGCGTGATGACCACCCGCCCCGCCGCCTGGCAGGCCGACGTGGCGGCCCGGCTCGCCGGGAAGATCCGTACGGCGGACGACCGCGTCGCCCCGCTGGCGCTGGCGCTGCTGCGGGCCTGCGGCGCCGAGCCTCCCAAGCACGACCCGCTCGTGCTCGCCTGGCTCTCCGCCGGGGCGGTGAAGGACGACCCGCTGACGGACACGCTGCTTCCAAGGATCTTCGAGGCGGAGGGGGTGGGCCGCGCCCTGCGGGACGAGCGGCTGAAGCCCACCCCCACCCTGTGGTTCGCCCGGATCAAGCGGTTCCTCAGGACCGGGAAGGTCTCGCGCGAGGAGTTCCTCGACGGCTGCGTGAGCCGGTTCCTGCGCGGAGGCGACGCCGTCAACCTCCGCTTCTTCGTACGGCTGCACGAACTGATCGACCCGCTCCCGCAGGAGGCCGCCGCGCGGGCGCGCGACTACCTGCGGCTGCTGCCCGCCTCCCCCGGCCCGGTCGCCGAGCTGGCGCTCGCCCAGGTGCGTCAGGGCGGCCCCCTCGACGACGCCGACGTCGCCGAGGCGATCGGCGCGCTGACCTTCCGCTCCGAGGCCAAGCTGGCCCGCGCGGGCCTGAGCTGGCTGGACGAGATGATACGGCGGACACCCGCGCTCGCCGACGAGCTGGCGCCCGCGCTCACCACGGCGTTCGCGCACACCTCCTACGAGGTGCAGGGGCGCGCGGCCCGGATCGCCCTCAGGAACGCCAAGGTCTTCGGCGCGGATTCCGCGGCGCTGGTCGCCGAGGCCGTCCCCCTGCTGCCCGCGGCACTCGGCGCGCAGGTGGCCGCGGCGTTCGGGGGCGACACCGCGGCGCGGGAGACGCCGGAGCCGTTCGTCCCCGTGGCGCTGCCCGCCCTCACGGAGCCCGGCCCGTTCCCCGCCCCCCGCCTGCACCCGGACGACCGGCACCCGCGCGACTGGGTGGAGTGCGAGCAGTGGCTCGCCGCCTTCGTCGAGCAGGCCGGAGACGACCGCGCGGCCCTGCGAGAGAGGCTGGCCCCCGCCTTCGGCGAGGCCTCTCCCCACCTGTACGAGATGAAGCAATGGCTCGACGTCTCCTGCTGGATCTCCGCCCTCGCCAAGGAGATGATCGCTTCCGGAACCGATCCCGGCGTGCCCGATCCCGCCCCCCTCGCCCACTGGGCGAGGTCGAACCTCCCGGCGGACGTCGTGAACGTGCTCTCCGGGAAGGCCGGGGGCGCCGGGAGGGAACGGGCGGAGAGCGGATCGGGGCTCCTGGCGGGCATCGCCTCCATGGGCCTGCGTCTGCTGTTCGGCGATTCCGCGACGCCCGATCCCGCGGCGGAGGCCCGCCGCCGGCACCGGCCGCCGAAGCGCAGGCCCGCCTCGCCGCCGCAAGGCTTCCTGCTGCACCGGCTCGGCGAGCTGTACGTGGCGCTGCGGGAGGGAGCGCTGCCGCCCGTCCTGCTGGCGACGCCCACGGTGATGACCGGGCACCTCGCCCCCGGCGTGCTGGTCGACCGGCTGGAGGCGTGCGCGGCCGCGGGCGTCGAGCCACTGGCCGCCGACCTGCAGCAGGCGCTGCTGCGGCTGCCGAGGGGACAGTACCCGGAGGCCGCCGAACGTGCCGCGCGGGTGGGCTCACGGGCCGCGTCGTCGGCCGCCGCCTGGCTGGCCGGAGGCGGCCTGCCCGACCCCGAGACGGGCCTGAGGTGGGGCTACGTCGACGGCCCGAACGAGCATCTCTTCGACGAGGACGAGATGGAGTACGTCGGGGCGATCCGGCTGGTGCCGGTACTGCGCGCCGAGCCGACCGGGCACGATCTCATCGACGAGCTGCTCCGCGAGCCGTCGAGGCGGCGCCTGGAAGAACACGATTTCGCCATGGGCTGGTGGTCGGCGATCCTGCCGTCGCACCGCGAGGTCGTCTCCGTCAACTACCTGCCCCACCTGCTCCAGCAGTGGAGCCACGCGGGGGTCCATCCGTCGTGTCTCGCGGCCCTGACCGAGGCGGACGGCCCGGTCGGGGAGGCGACCGCGCTCGTCCTGGCCTACTCCCTGGCCAGGCAGCCCGCGGAGGCGGTGCCGCTGCTGCTGCGGATGGCGGCCAGGGGGGATCTGCCCGCCGAGGCGGTCGGCCGCCAGCTGGCGCTCCTGATCCGCCGCGTCCGGTTCGAGATCCGCCCGGTGCTGGCCTCCCTCTCCGAGGCCGCCCACCTGGGAGGACACGCGCAGGTCTGGGAGATCCTGCGGAGCATGCTGCCGCTCGTGCTGCCGGGTGAGGGGGAGCGGCCGAGCGTCGTCCACTCCGAGGCGGTGGCGTTCGCCGCCGACGTGGCGGCCTTGACGGGGGCCCGGGGCGAGATCCCGGCCGTGTCGGCCCACGCGGCGAGCGGCCGTCGCAGCCGCTTCACCCGCGAGTGCGCGCGCCTGCGCGACCGGCTCGGCTGAGCACGGCCCGCCGTTCACCCCCGTGAACGGCGGACCCGCCGCGTGCCGTGACCCCGGGACGCCCACGGGACACGACCCCGTCACCGGGTGACGTGACCGCCCTCCCGCGCGGTCGGCGGGCCCGGCGTGGACCTCATCCGGACCTCATCCGGCACCTCATCCGGACCTCGTTCGGGCATCATCCGGGCAGGGCCCTGCGCGCGTAGGCGCGGACGTCGGCGTCGGTGTCTGCCAGGGCGGCGCGCAACGTGGCGGCGATCTCGGGCCTGGCCGCCCACGGGGTCAGCGCGAGCACGACCGCCTTGCGCACGTCGAGGTTGCCGTCGGCCACGGCGGCGGCGAGCGGACCGGCCGCCTCCTCCGGGCCCGCGGCCCCCAGGCACCGGGCCGCGCCGACCCGCACCTGCCAGGCGGGATCCCCAAGCGCCCGTACGGCCCGCGCCGTCAGCGGGGAGCCGGTGGCGCCGGAGGACTCCAGGGCGGCCGCCCTGACGAGCGGATCGGGATCGTCGGCGAGCTCCGCCAGCGCCGCCGACGGCTTGCCGATCGTGCCCAGTCCCCTGGCCACCCGGACGCGGACCTCCCGGGAGGCGTCGCCCGCCGCGGCGGCCACCGGCTCGGACTCGTCCAGGGAGACCAGGCCCCGGATCGCCTCGATGCGCACCCGGTGGTCGGCGTCCCGCGTCCCGGTGGCGAAGACGTCCCGCGTTCCCAGGCGCAGGGCGCGCAGGACGTCCAGCACGGTGCTCCGGACCACGGCGTCGGGGCTCTGCGCCCACGCGGCGAGACTCGCGCCGAACCCGGCGGTGACGGGCAGCACCTCGACCAGCTCCCGCAGACCGCTCGCCGCGGCCCGCCGTACCATGCCGTGGTCGTCGGCGAGCGCGGTGACCAGCGCCTCTCCCGCGCCCTCCGGCAGGGTCTCGGTGAGCACCGCGATCGCCGCCCTGCGCACCTTGGGGTCGGGGTCGGCGAGGTAGGGGGCGAGCCGGTCGAGGGGCGGCTGCTCCTCCGCGAGCCGGTTCAGCTCCAGGATCCGGGGCGAGCGCCCGACGGCCGCCCCGCCGGTCCGGGCCTCGGCGGCCCGGCGCACCGGGGTGCTCGTGTGGACGCCGACGAGCACGGGCTCCGCCCTGACCGGCTGGAACTCCTCCACGGGCACCAGGTACGGCTCGACGGGACGCTTGAGGAACTCCATCGCGCCGTCGGGCCTCCTGCGCAGGTTCAGGTGGAACAGCCAGCCGTCGTCGTCGCGCCGGGGCAGGTCGGCCCGCTCGTGGTACAGGCCCCAGCGGCTCTCGGTCCGCACCAGCGAGGAACGGGCGGCCATCTCCGCGCAGTCCCGGATGAAGTCCACCTCGGCGCAGCGCATCAGCTCGTGCGGGGTGCGCGCGCCCATCGCGGCGATCTCCTCGCGCATCCGCTCGAAGGACTCCAGGGCGATCTCCAGCTTGGCGCCGGTCTTGGGCGGGGCGACGTAGTCGTTGACGAAGCGGCGCAGCTTGTACTCCACCTGCGGCTGCGGCGGCCCTTCGGGATTGCGCAGCGGGCGGTAGACGAGTTCGTGGGCGGCGGCGACCTGGTCCTCGGGGAGCGTCTCGGGAACCGCGTGGTGCTCGGCGGCGTGGGCTCCGGCGAGGTCGCCGAAGACGAACGCCCCGATCATGTAGTTGTGCGGGACGCACGCCAGGTCGCCCGCGGCGTACAGGCCGGGGACGGTCGTGGCGCCGTGCTCGTCGACCCACACGCCCGATGCCGAGTGGCCGCCGCACAGGCCGATCTCGGAGATGTGCATCTCCACGTCGTGGGTGCGGTAGTCGTGACCGCGCCCGGCGTGGAAGGTGCCGCGGGTGGGCCGTTCGGTGGAGTGCAGGATGTCCTCCACCGCGGTGACGGTCTCGTCGGGCAGGTGGGAGAGCTTGAGGTAGATCGGGCCGCGGGCCGAGGCGATCTCCGCGGCGACCTCGGACATCATCTGGCCCGACCAGTAGTCGGAGTCGACGAACCGCTCGCCCCGGTTGTTGACCTGGTAGCCGCCGAACGGGTTGGCGACGTAGGCGCAGGCGGGGCCGTTGTAGTCCTTGATCAGCGGGTTGATCTGGAAGCACTCGATGCCGCTGAGCTCGGCGCCTGCGTGGTAGGCCATGGCGTAGCCGTCCCCGGCGTTGGCCGGGTTCTCGTAGGTGCCGTAGAGGTAGCCGCTGGCGGGCAGGCCGAGCCGCCCGCAGGCTCCGGTGGCCAGGATGACCGCCCCGGCCCGCACGACGACGAACCGCCCGCCGCGCGTGTCGAACCCGGCCACGCCCACCGCCCGGCCGCCGTCGGTCAGGACGCGGACCGGCATGACCCGGTTCTCGATCCTGACCCTCTGCCTGATGTCGCGGCGGCGCAGCACCCGGTAGAGGACCTTCTTGACGTCCTTGCCCTCGGGCATGGGCAGCACGTAGCTGCCTGAGCGGTGCACGCGGCGGACCGCGTACTCGCCGTACTCGTCCTTCTCGAACTTCACGCCGTAGCGTTCGAGGCGGCGGACCATGTCGTGGCCCCGGGTGGCGGTCTGGTGGATCGTCCGCTGGTTGACGATCCCGTCGTTGGCCCGGGTGATCTCGGCGACGTAGTCCTCGGGGGTGGCCTTGCCGGGGATGACGGCGTTGTTGACCCCGTCCATGCCCATGGCCAGGGCGCCGCTGTGCCGTACGTGGGCCTTCTCCAGCAGCAGCACCCGCGCGCCGCGCTCGGCGGCGGTGATCGCGGCCATCGTGCCGGCGGTCCCGCCGCCGACGACGAGCACCTCGCAGTCCAGTTCGAGGCGGTCCTCGATCGGGGGGATCTCCATCAAAGCTCCTCCAGGATGCGCTCGCGCAGGTTCGCGCGGGCAGCGGTGTCGCCGGGGCCGCCGGGCGTCTCCAGGACCGCCCGGACCCCGGTACGGCCCAGCACCGCGACGCGGTCGGCCAGCAGCAGCGCCTCGTCCACGTCGTGGGTGACGAACACGACCGTCGCTGCGGTGTCGCGCAGCACGTCCAGCAGCAGGCGCTGCATACCGGCGCGGGTCTGCGCGTCCAGCGCGCCGAACGGCTCGTCCATCAGCACCGCGCGCGGCACGCCGACCAGGGCGCGGGCCAGCTGCACCCGCTGGCGCATGCCACCGGACAGTTCCCTGGGCAGGCGGCCGGCGAACTCGGCCAGCCCGACCCGCCCGATCCACTCCTCGGCGGCCCGTTCGCGCTCGCGCCGGGGGACACCGCGGATGCTCAGCGGCAGCTCGACGTTACGCCGGACCGAACGCCACGGCAGCAGGCCGTCGTCCTGGAAGATCATGGCGCGCTCCGCCGAGGGGCCGGTGACCGGTTCGCCCCCGGCGAGGACGCGTCCCTCGTGCGGCGTGAGCAGCCCCGCCAGGGCGCGCAGCAGCGTGGACTTGCCGGATCCGGAGGCGCCCACGACCACCATGACCTCGCCCGGCGCGACGTCCAGCTCGACGTCCCGCAGTACCGGGTCCCGGCCGTAGCCGAGGGCGACCCGCTCCAGGCGGAACGCCAGGCCACCGCGGCCTTCCCGGGGGAGGGCGCCCGCGGTGGCCCGCCGTACGGCCCCCGCGGTCCGGTCCGTGGCCCGGTCCGTGGCCTGGTCCGTGGCCCGGTCCGTGGTCCGGTCCGCGTTCCGCCCGGCCCTCTCGGTGAGCGACGTCATTTCCCGCTCCCTTCCGCCCGGGGGAGCCAGCGGGTGACCCGCCGGCCGATCAGTTCGACGACGGCCGAGGTCAGCCAGCCGAGGACGCCGATGGTGACCATGCCGACGATCACTCCCGGATAGTCGACGACCGTGTAGGCGTGCCAGGTCCGGTATCCGACCCCGAACTCGCCGGAGATCATCTCGGCGGAGATCACGCAGATCCACGCCACGCCCATGCCGACCGAGAGCCCGCCGAAGACGCCCGGCAGGGTGCCGGGCAGGACGACGTTCCACAGGACGTGGCGGCGACTCCCGCCGAGCGTCCTGACCGCGTCCTCCCACAGCGTCGGCAGCGCCCGTACGGCGTGCCGCGTGCTGACCAGGATGGGGAAGAAGGCGGCGGTGAAGGTGATGAACACGATCCCCTGCTCGTCGGTGGGGAACAGCAGGATCGCGATCGGCACCAGGGCGATGGCGGGGATCGGCCGGACCGCCTCCAGCGGCGGCAGCAGCACGTCACCGGCACGCCGGGAGCGGGCGACCAGGACGCCGACGGTGATCCCCGCGACCGCGGCGAGCGCGAACCCGGTGAGGATTCGGATGAGGCTCTGGACCAGGTCGAGGTAGTAGAGAGGGGTCGTCAGCTGCCCGGCGAACCGCTCGGCGACCTCGCCGAGGGTGGGCAGGCGGTCGAATCTCAGCCAGAGGCGGGCGTCGGTGACGGTGAGGGCCTGCCAGAGACCGGCCGCCACCAGCAGGGAGGCGGCGCGGGTCGCCCATCTCACGGCGGCGGCGCGGCCCGCCGTACCGCCGGCGGCGGTGCCGGGACGGGCCGCGACGGGCTCCGAGGCGGTCCCGCGGGCGGCACCGGTGGCGGTGCCGGGACGGGGCGCGGCGACGTCGGCGACGCCCGCGACACCGGCGGCCTCGGTGGCGGCACCCACGGTATCGGTGGCTGTGACCTCGGTGGCGGCACCCACGGAGCCGGTGGCGGCGTCCGCGGTGGCGGGATCCGCGGCGTCGGTGGCGGTATCACCGGCGGCGTCCGCTGTGTCGGAGGCGCCGGGCGCCGGGGGGCGGCGGGTGGTCCGGGCGCCGGTCATCGGGAGTCGCCCCGCGCGCCGGCGGCCTTGAGCGCGTCGGCGTAGGAGACGGCCGCGGCCCCGGGATGGGCGCCGAGGTAGGCCCGGGCGCCGTCCTCGGTGGTGAAGGGGAGGAACCGGGCGTTCTTCCCGGCGGCCGGATCCCGCACCCAGACGGACCTGTCGGCGAACCAGCGGGTGCCCGTGGTGGCGTCGGGAACGTACGCGGCACGGATCGCCGGTGCGCCCTCCTGCCCCGCCTTCGCGATCTGCCGCAGGAGGCAGGTGGGCGTCGCCGCGGGCCGGGTGACGCTCTCACCGGACAGCCACAGCTCGGAGGCCGTCGCGGGATCGTCCACGGGGACGGAGCAGACCGGGTCGGTGCCGGAGATCCTGGCGGGGTTGGCGGTGGAGGCGGCGTCGGCGTCGTAGGCCGGGCCGTACGCCTTGCGCAGGTAGGTGTCGTTGACGAACGCCGCGACGTCCACCCCGGAGAACCCGTCACCGATGCGCTTGAGGTAGGGCACGTCGTGCTCGTGGGCGGCCCGCAGCCGCGGTTTGAGGGTGACGTCGAAGGTGGAGATGCCGCCGGGACCGTTGTAGAGGTAGACCACCTCGGGGGGCAGGCCGGTCGCCCGCGCCACGGTCTCGGCCGCCTGGAGCGGGTGCTCGTGCAGGTAGCGCGTGGCGTCGATCTGCGCCTTCAGGAACGCGTCGACCACCTCGGGGTGCTCCTTGGCGTAGGCCCGGCGGAGCACGACGCCGTGGAAGGTCGGCACGTTCAGGGCCGCGCCGTCGTAGAGCAGGCGGGCCTTGTCCTGGAAGACCAGCAGGCCCGGCCAGGCGACGAACTGCGCGTAGGCGTGGACGCCGCCCGACTCCAGCGCCGAGGCGCCGACCGGGGGCTGCTGGTTGACGGTCTCGACGCCGGCGACCGGGTCGATCCCCGCCCTCTCCAGCGCCTGGACCAAGGTGCCGTGCCCGGCGGAGCCGACGCTCGTGGAGATCCTGGCCCCCTTGAGGTCGATCAGCGTCTTCGCGCCGGAGTCCTTGGGGACCACGACCATGTTGAGCGCGCCGCGCAGGTTGTAGCCGGTGATGGAGACCAGTTCGGTGCGGGCCGCGTCGATCCCCTGGGTGCGGGAGGCGTTGATCAGCAGGGGGTAGTCGCCCATCGAACCGATGTCGACCTTGCCGGCCACCATCTTGGCGGTGATCGGGGCGCCGGTGTCGTGGTCCTGCCACTCGACGGTGTACCCGTCGCCGAGCCGCTTCTCCAGGTAGCCGAGCGAGCGCAGCAACGTCCCCGCGGTCACGGTGTTGATCGTCTTCGACTGGTAGCCGATGACGAGCCGTGTCTTCTGGCCGCCGGAACCGCCGGAGCCGTCGCCGGCGGCTCCGGCGACCGAGCAGCCCGGCAGGGCGAGCATCAGGGCGGCCAGCGCCGCCGCACGGAGGGGTCTCATCTCCTTGGAGCCCTTCATCGCAGCAGGTAGGGGATGTTGATGGTGACCGCGTCCACGGGGCACCTGGCGGCGCAGGGGCCGCAGTACCAGCACTCGTCGACGTACATGTAGGCCTTGCCGGTCTCGTCGTTGATGGCGAGCGAGTCGAGCGGGCAGGCCTCGACGCAGAGCGTGCAGCCGTCGATGCAGAGCGCCTCGTCGATGGTCACCGGGACCTCGACGCGCTGGTTGATCAGGGGCATGAGTCCTCCTCGGGATCGCGGTGCAGGTGGCCGCGCATGGTCAGGCGGTCTCCCCGGAACCGGACGAACTCCAGGTCGACCGGGCGCCCGTCCGACAGGTGGGTGAGCCGCTCGATCATGAGCAGGGCGGCCCCGCGCGGGGCGTCGAGCACGGCGGCGGTGTGGGCGTCGGCGTTGACGGCCTCCATGGTCAGCTCCGCCGTACCGAGGGGCTGCCCGGCGATCCGTTCCAGCAGCACGAAGATGTCGTTGCCTTCGAGGTCGGCGTCGAACAGCGGCTCACCGACGTCGCGGACGAGGTAGGTCAGGTCGAGGGAGAGCGGCAGGCCGTTCAGGTGACGCAGCCGTTCGAGGTAGACGACCGGTTCCCCAGCCGCCAGCCGGAGTCTCCGCGCGACCGCGGCCGGCGGTTCGATGAGGGTCATGGTGCGGACCTCGTTGGTCACCCGGCCGTGCTCGTGGAGGGTCTCGGCCAGGCCGAGCAGCCGGTGCAGGTCGTGCGGATACTTCTCGCCCGCGACCGTGGTGCCCACGCCGGGGCAGCGTTCGACGAGTCCCTCACCGCGCAGCAGGTCCAGCGCCTCGCGCATGGTGTTGCGCGAGGTCCCGAACTCGCGGGCGAGCGCGGCCTCCAGCGGCAGCCGTCCCTCGCCGAACCCGCCGTGCACGATCTCCCGCCGGAGCAGGTCGGCCACCTGCCTGGCCCGGTCCGCCCTGCTCCGCCGTGTGTCGGCCGTGACGGGTACGGCCGTCGCCCTGTCCATTTCCGCCTCCCGGTGCCCCGCGGACTACCTCAGCGGAAAAAGCCTACAAAAGAAGTAGGGAAAATGGAGTAACGGTGAGATTGCGCCGGTCCGGCCTCCCTCCGGACCCCTCCCACCTGCGACTCGACCTCTCACCCCGGAAGATCCGCCACCGCTCCGGCCGGGTCGTTCCCGGCGGGAGCAGGCGAGCCGCTTGGCGTAGACGTGGTTTCCGCGCCTGTCGCGCGGTCACCGGCCGGCGGTGCCGGCGGGGTGAACGGACGTCGCGGTCACGTCGCCGGGGCGATCTGGATTCCGGACAGCTGGAGCAGCTTCCTGGGCGTGCCCGCGTCGAGGACGTCGTCGTCGGACAGGTGCACACCGTAGTCCCTGCTCAGCCGTGCGGCCGTCTCCAGAACCGCCAGCGAGTCGTAGCCGAGATCGGCGAACGGGACGTCGCCGAAGTCGCCGCTGAGATCGACGCCCTCGTCCTCTCCCGCGCACTCGCGCAGGATCCTGGCCAGATCGGCCAGCGTCAGCTCTCTCATCTGATCATCACTCCCCTGTGGTGTTACGGGATGGCCGCGCCCGGATCCGGCGCGCCCACGACCATCGCGGTGTTGAAACCACGCGCCCCCCTGGCCACGACCAGCGCCGCCCGGATCCGCCGCCGCAGCGGCTCGCCGACTACGAGGTCGACGAGGTGATCCGGGGACGGCCGGGTGTGCACCGCGGGCGGCACGACGCCGTCCCTGATCGACAGCAGGGCCGTCGCGACGTCGAGGGGCGCGCCACCGGCGCACAGCCGGCCGGTCATGCTCTTGGGGGCGGAGACGGGCACCCCGCGCGGCCCGAAGACGCCCGCCAGTGCCTCCGCCTCCGCCGCGTCGAGGTCGGGAACCCCGGCGGCGTCGGCGAAGACGACGTCGATGTCCCCCGGCTCGATCCCGGCGTCGGCGAGGGCCAGCTCCATCGCCCTGCGCAGGCCCGGTGAACCGGCGGGCGCGCCGGGCCGTTCCGGACGCCGGTCGAAGGTCGCCGCGTGGCCGAGCACCCGGCCGTAGGACCGGGCGCCCCGCGCCCTGGCCGTCTCCTCGTCCTCCAGGACCAGGATCGCGCCACCCTCACCGGGCACGAAGCCCGCGGCCTCGGCGTCGAAGGGACGATAGGCGGTCTCGGGGTCGTCGGACCCGCTGAGCTGCCCGGTGCTCACCTGGGCGACCCAGCCCCACGGGCAGAGCGAGCCGTCGACCGCGCCCGTCACCACCACGGGCTGGCCGCGCCGTACGTGGCGGCGGGCCTGGGCGATGGCGTCGAGCCCTCCCGCCTGGTCGGCGACGAGCACTCCGCTCGGTCCCCTGAACCCGTGCCTGATGGAGATCTGGCCGGTGTTCACCGCGTAGAACCAGGCGAACGACTGGTAGGCGCTGACGTGTTCCGGGCCCTTGCTCCACAGTTTCTCCAGCTCCCGGTGGCCGAACTCGAAGCCGCCCGCGCTACTGGCGGTCACCACGCCGACCCCGTACTCCGGCTGGGTGTCCTGGTCGACGCCCGCGTCGCGCAGCGCCTCCTCCGCGGCGACGAGCGAGAGCCTGGTCATGTGGTCGGTCTGCGGGATCAGCCTGCTGGGCAGGTGGTCGGCCGGGGCGAAGTCGTTCACCTCGCCGGCCAGCCGTACCGGGTATCTCTCGGGGTCGAAGCGGGTGATGCGTCCGATGCCGGACTCGCCGGCGAGGGTCGCGGCCCAGTACTCCTCCACGCCGAGACCGGTGGGGGCGACCACCCCCAGGCCGGTGACGACCGCGGCACCGCTCATCGTCCCGCTCGCTTCGGGCTCGTCAGAACCATCGCGCTCTGGAAGCCGCCGAACCCGCTGCCCACGGTGAGCACGGCGTCGAGCCGGGCGTTCCTGGCGACCAGTGGGACGTAGTCGAGGTCGCACTCGGGGTCGGGATCGTGCAGGTTGGCGGTCGGCGGGATCACGCCGTGCTCGATCGCCAGCGCGCACGCGGCGATCTCCAGCGAGCCGATCGCGCCGAGAGAGTGGCCGATCATGGATTTGATCGAGCTCACGGGCGTGCGGTACGCGTGCTCCCCGAGCGACCGTTTGAAGGCGGCCGTCTCGTGCCGGTCGTTCTGGCGGGTGCTGGAGCCGTGGGCGTTGACGTAGTCGACATCCTGGGGCGCGACCCGGGCCTCGTCGAGGGCGGCCGTGATCGCCACCGCCATCTCCTTGCCGTCGGGCCGCAGCCCCGTCATGTGGAAGGCGTTGCAGCGGGAGGCGAAGCCGTCGACTGCGGCGTACACGTGCGCGCCCCTGGCGAGGGCACGCTCCCGTTCCTCCAGGACGAAGACCGCGGCCCCCTCCCCCAGGACGAAGCCGTTGCGGGTGTTGTCGAACGGCCGGGAGGCCGTGGCCGGCTCGTCGTTGCGGGGCGTGGTGGCCCTGATCGCGTCGAAGCAGGCCACGGTGATCGGTGAGATCGGCGCGTCGGTCGCGCCGACGATCATGACGTCGGCCGCCCCCTCCTCGATCAGGCGTACCGCGTGGCCGACCGAGTCGAGGCCGGACGTGCAGCCGGTGGAGACGACCGAGCAGGGGCCCTGCGCGTCCACGGCCCACCCGACCTCCGCCGCCATCGAGCTGGGCACGAAGTAGTCGTAGAGGTGGGGGACCGCGTAGTCGGGGTCGACCAGCCATTCGCGTCCGGCATCGCTCACCACCACGTACTCCCGCTCCAGGCTGGTGGTGCAGCCGACCGCGCTCCCGATCGTGACACCCGTCCTGAACGGGTTGAGCTCCTCGGCCACGAGGCCGCTGTCGGCCAGCGCCTGACGCGCCGAGACGACGGCGAACTGGGTGGCGCGGTCCATCCGGCGCAGTTCCTGGGGGGTCAGGCCCTCCTCCGCCCCGTCGAAGTCACATTCCGCGGCCACCATGGAGCGGAACGGCGTCGCGTCGAAATGGGTGATCGTGCGCGTCGCCGTACGCCCTGAGACGAGCAGGTCCCAGAAAGGCTTGACGCCGACACCACCGGGGGCGACCACGCCCATGCCGGTGATCACTACGTCTCGAGTCATCTCGTCCGAATCCCCTCATCCACGACGGCTCTGACACCTGCTTCAGCGTCGGTGGCCTCACTCGAGCCCACCTCGACAGGAACTGGAAAGGCCCGGCGCGTCCGGCGCTCAGGTCGCGTTCCGGCCCCGCTCCCCCTGTTCGGGCCGCTCGGGGGTGAGCTCGGCCAGCGCCCGCAGCACCGCCGTCTGCCTGGCGTCCCGCTCCGCCACGAGCTGTTCGTAGGTGCGGCCCGCGAACGCCTCGTCGGCCTGGGTGACGAGCTTCTGCACGGTCGCCTCGTCCATCGACGGCTGCCCGAGGCCGCGCCAGCCCTGTTCGAGGCCGGCGCCGAGGTGGTTGAGCCAGTGCCGCAGGCCACCCTGCCCGCCGCCCAGGTGGAAGGCCTGGAAGGGGCCGACGGTGGACCAGCGCAGCCCGATCGAGTGCACCACCACCGCGTCGAGCTGCTCCACCGTCACGACGCCCTCGCGTACCAGGTGGATGCTCTCCCGCAGCAGCGCCGACTGCAGCCGGTTGGCGACGAACCCGGGAACGGCGCGGGCCGGCACGATCGGCGTCTTGCCCAGCCACCGGTAGAAGTCGGCGGCCCGCTCGACGAGGGCGGGGTCGGCCCCCTCGGCGGCGACGACCTCCACCAGGGGGATCAGGTGCGCCGGGTTGAACGGGTGCCCGACCAGCACCCGGCCCGGGTCGGGCAGGTCCGCGCCGATCGCCTCGGGCGGCAGCGACGACGTCGAGCTGAGCAGCAGGGCGTGCTCCGGCGCGGCGGCGGCCACCCTGCCGAACAGCTCTCGTTTGATCTCCAGGTTCTCCGGCGCGTTCTCCTGCACGACGTCGGTGCCGTCGAGAGCGCGCTTGAGGTCGGGTTCGATCTCGAGCCGGGTGACCAGCTCGGCCGGATCGGCACCGCCGCCCGGGATCGTGGGCGCGAACAGCGCGATGCCGTCGCGCACGACACGGTCGGCGTCGGCACGGCGGCTGTTCACCCGGACGCGGAGTCCGCGGGCGAGGAACAGCGTGGTCCAGCCGAGCCCGATGGTCCCCGCCCCGATGATCGTCGCCGTACGCACCTCAGTGGTCATGAGTCCGCTCACCATCCCTGGTCATCTCGTTGACAGGCGCCGGGTCAGCATGACCGTCCGGACTCGCGGTCGGCTTGAGTCCAGGACGAACGGCCACGTACCGGGCAGGATGGTTCGCGGGGATCGGGGGGATCGGGGGGATCGGGGGGATCGCGGGGTCGGGGGGGTCGGGGGGGCGCGGGGTCGGGGGGCGGTGGACCGGGGGTTCAAGGGGGCTGGGGATTCAGGCGGTCCGGGCGGGGAGACGGGCCCGCTTCCGCCGGGCGGGCACGAAGACGGCCGGAAGCAGCGTCAGCACCGTGAACCCGATCGTCCACCAGAAGGTGTTCGCGAATGCCTCCGCCTCCGGAACGCCACCGCCGCGCCCGGCGCCGAGCTGCCACTGGAGGACCGCCGCCAGAACGGCGACGCCGAAGGACCCGCCCAGCCGCTGGACGATGTTGAAGACCGTGGTCGCTCCGGGATAGTCGCCGGCGGGCACCCCCCAGTAGGTCGCCGCGATGACGGGGATCACCGCGGCGCCGAGTCCCAGCCCGCGCACGCCCAGGCCGACCGCGAGCGACAGCCGGTCGGCGTCGGGTCCGGCCAGCGCGAAGGGAAGCGTGCCGAGCGCCGCCAGGACGATCCCGGCGAGGACGAGCGGGCGCGCGCCGATCCGGTCGACGAGCACCCCGACCAGCGGCATCGCGAGCATCGCGCCCAGCCCCTGCGGGGCGAGGAGGAGCCCGATGCTGAGGGTGTCCAGCCGGTAGGCCTGCGCGTAGAACAGCGGCAGGACGAACATCGCCCCGAACAGCGCCGCCTGCGTGCAGAACACCACGGTGGAGGCCGAGGCGAGCGATCGCACCCGTAACAGGCGGACGTCGACCAGGGGCGCCGGGCGGCGCAGCGCGTGCCTGACGAAGAGCAGCAGCAGGATGAGCCCGAGCCCGACGCAGACGACCGACGTGACCCCCGGCCAGCGGCCGCCCGCCTCGGTCTGCGTCAGCCCGTACACCAGGACGGCCATCGCGGGCACGAGCAGCGCCAGGCCGGTGACGTCCAGCCGCCGGGCCGGGTCCCGGGTGTCCGGCGCGAGCCCGCGCCGGCTCGCCGCCACGGCGATCAGGCAGATCGGCACGTTGACGAAGAAGATCCAGCGCCAGCCGAGCGACGCGACCAGCACCCCACCCAGGGTGGGCCCGATGATGGGGCCGAGTTGCCCGGGTACGGCGAGGATCGCCATCGCCCGGCCGAGCCGCTGTTCTCCGGCCACCCTCGCCAGGATCGTCTGCATGACGGGGAAGACCATCCCGCCCGCCGCACCCTGGACGACCCTGGCCACCACCAGACTCGGCAGCGACCACGCCGCTCCGCACAGCACCGAGCCGGCCAGGAACAGCAGCAGGGAGACCAGCCACACGGTGCGGGCGCCGTAGCGCTCGATCGCCCAGCCGACCAGCGGTACGACCATGGCGAAGGCCAGCAGGTAGCCGGTGTTGACGAGCTGGATCTCCGAGACCCGCGCCGAGAACGCCTCGGCCAGCTGCGGGATCGCGACGCTGACAATGGTGGTGTCGAGCAGCGGAGCCAGCGCTCCGAGCTGCAGGATCAGCCCGACCCGCAGCAGTTCCGCGTCGACGCGGCGTGGATCGGCCGCGGGCGAGGGGTCATCGCGCATCTGCTCCCTCTCGGTACGCCGAAGGCATGGACACTAACGGAGCGGAGCGCTCCGCTCATATCGTAGCCGACGCCGACGGCGCGCGCCCGGCCCGGGCGCGTCCACCCGTGGACAAGATCACCTCTCCGGCCCCGGAATCCGGGATCGCCCGACCGGGTGGAGACCTCCGCCCGTGGGCGGACTCCCATCCCCGCCCCTCGCCGCCCGGCGCCTCCGCCGGGGAGACACCGGCACTCTCGTCCCGCGCACGGCTGTGCCCCGGCCGGATGGCCGGGGCACGCCTCTCCGCGTCCGTTCGCGTCCGTTCGCGTCCGTTCGCGTCCGTCCGTGTCCGTCCGTGTCCGCTGCTACGCCGTCACCGGCAGCTTGGGCAGGACCTGGTCGGCCAGCAGCCGCAGCGTCCGCGCCGCGTCGTCGACGGTCAGGTGCCCGGAGTGGATGCCCAGGCTGACGGTGACGTCGTCGCCGTACCACTCGGCGATCCGCTCCAACTGCCCGCGGACCTGGTCCGGATCGCCGACCAGCACCTTCCCGGCCCGCAGCTTGTCGTCGAAGGTGGTGCGCGTGGTGAGATCGGCCAGTTTCTCGTACCCGGGATAGGCGGAGCTGGTCGTGGCCGCCCAGGACCGGACGGCGGTGGAGATGGCGGCGGTGTTCCGCTCCTCGTCGAAGCGCCCCTTGCGGACCGCCTCGTCACCGTCCTCGGCGACCACGCAGGGATAGCTGAAATGGATCCGCGCGCCGTCCGGCGGATGCCCGGCGGCCGACCACGCCCTGCGGTACGTCGCCAGGCGCTCCTGGAGCGTCTCCCGCGTCATCACGTTCGGCACGGTCTGCAGGTGGTGGCCGTCGGTACCCGCCTGCTCGACGGACTCGGCGCTGCGGGCGCTGGTGACGAACACGGGCGGATGCGGCAGCTGCACGGGACGCGGCAGCAGGGTGACGGGGCCGAACCGGTGGAACCGCCCCTCGAACACCACGTCCTCCTCCGCCCACAGCCGTTTGCAGGCCGTCACCCCCTCCACGAACCGGTCCCGGCTCTCGTCGAGCGGGATGCCGAAGGCGGCGAACTCGTCCGGCAGGAACGCCCGCCCGAAGGCGACGTCGAGGCGGCCGTGCGAGAGGTTGTCCAGCATGGCGAGCTTGCCGGCGAGCTTCACCGGATGGGTGAAGGCCGGAATCGCCGCGCTGGTGCCCAGCCGGACCCGCGTGGTGCGGGCGGCCACCGCGGCGAGGAAGGTCACCGGGTCCGGGCTGTAGCCCCCGTACGGGAAGAAGTAGTGCTCGACCGTCTTCACATGCCGGAAGCCAAGCTCCTCGGCCAGCTCCGACAGCGCCAGGCACTCGTCGAAGTACTGCGTGGCAGGCCTGTCCCGGGGCCCGACGGTCGGGAAGAACACGACGCCGAAGTCCACGTTACCCCTCTCCTATCGTCTGTGCCGTCCACCGCGTGCCCGGCGAACGACCGTGGTCTCACCTGCCGTGACCACCGGCCGGTGCGGTGACCACCTGCCTTCACCGTGTTCGTGTCCGTCCGGGCGCCGGTACGGCGGGTGGTGAAACGGAGCAGGTCGGCGCCGGTGAACGGCGCTCGACCCGGTGAACGTTCCCCGGTCACGGCACTAGCCGGCGTCGTGGTGGACAGCGCGGTGACGCACCAGCCAGGTGCCGTCGAACGGGACCAGCACGTCCCGCGCCTCGGCGCTGACGTAGACGCTGAGCCCTCCCCCCTTCGGGGTGGCCATCACCAGGGCGTAGAAGGTGGCGTGGAGGGTGCCGTCGGACTGCGGGCGCACGTCGAGCATGCCGAACCAGTGCCGGCGCCGGACGCCCTCGGCGGCGACCGCGTCGGCACGGGCACGGGCGGACGCGGCGATGGCCCGCCGGCCGCGCAGCGCCTCCCCCTTGGTCACCTCCTCGAACACCCCGTCCTCGGTGAAGGTGTCCGCCCACGCCTCCGCCTCCCCGTGGTCGAGGAGTCGCACCTGCCAGGCGTAGAACTGCTGGATCTCGCCGTGGAGGGCGCCGTCGGCGAAGACCCGCACGGGCTCGGCCGCGCGTGTCACGACGTCGCCCCGACCGTGCTGCCGGTCGCGCGCCGGCTCTCCGCGTACGTCTTGGCGTGCCCCAGCGTGGCCAGGCTGTTGCCGCCGAGTGCCCGCCGGACCCAGTCGCGCGCCGTCTCGACGTCGGCCCGGTCACCGAGCACCGCGGGGATGGCGGCCTCGTTGAGGACCACCGTGTGCTCGCTGGTGGCGACGGTACGGCCGTCGCGCTCGGCGAAACCCCACCGGCCGTTGTGAACCGACAGCAGCGCGGGCAGCACCCGCTGCTTGTAGACGATGCTCCGGTGCGGGAAGGAGACCCGTACCGACTCCGTGGTGTGCACGTCCCCCTGGGCGGTGCGGGTGTCCATGCCGAGCAACTGGACGCCCGGCTGTTCCTCGCGCAGCGACACCCGGACCACGTGCGGCAGCCGTTCGACCCAGTGCTGGGCCTGGTCGACGAAGTCGAAGACGTCCCGGGCCGCCCCGTCGACCTCGACGCCGTCCTCGAAGACGAGCAGCAGCCGGTCCTCGCCCGTCTCCAGCTCGGCGATCCGCTTGAGCGCCGCCAGTTCGGCCGTGCTGTTGCGGTCCACCGCCCGCGCGATCCAGTCCGCGGCCCCCGGCTCGCCGTCCACCGGCCGGTAGTCGTGGTACAGCCGCACCAGGGACTCTCCGGCGGACAGCGGTTCCACCACCCATCGGCCGCCCATCGCGGCGACCGGCGGCTGCGACACCTCCTGCCGGAACCGGATCCACAGTCCGGCCCGGTCGAACTCCCGGTGTGACGTCCAGACCTTCACCGTGTCGTTGGCGGTCGCCCAGATCTTGATCCGCTCGGTGGTCTGGTCGCCCTCAAGGCGCTCGGCGTGCACGGTCGGGGGGAACGCGCGCGGCCAGGCGGTCACGTCCGCGATCAGCTCGTAGATCTTCTCCGCGGGGGCGCGCACCTTGATCCGGTGCTCCGTCTCCCGCGTCTGTGACTCGGCCACTGCGACCTCGCCTTCCTCTCGGTTCGGTGTGCTCCCGGGGCTCGGGTGATCCCGGGTTCAGTAGTTGCCGAGTCCGCCGCACACGTTCAGCGCCTGCGCGGTTATCGACGCGGCCGTGTCGGTGACCAGGTACCCGACCAGCCCGGCGACCTCCTCGGCGCTGGAGTAGCGGCCCAGCGGGATCTTGGCGTTGAACCTCGTCAGCACGTCGTCCGTGGAGGTCTCCCAGACCTGGGCGTAGCCCTGCCGGACGCGCTGGGCCATCGGGGTCTCGACGTACCCCGGGCAGACCGCGTTCACGGTGATGCCCGACTTGGCGAGTTCCAGGCCGAGCGCCTTGGTGAACCCCACCACCCCGTGCTTGGAGGCGGAGTACGGCGCGCCGAGCACGACGCCCTGCTTGCCCCCGGTCGAGGCGATGTTGATGATCCGGCCACTGCCCCGGGCCACCATGCCGCCGGTGGTCAGCGCCTCCCGGGTCACCACGAACACGCTGTTGAGGTTGGTGTTGATGACGTCGAACCAGAGCTCGTCGGTGATCTCCGCCGTCACCCCGCCGCCGCTGCGTCCCGCGTTGTTGACCAGGATGTCCACCGGGCCGAACCGGCGCACCGCGGTCTCGACGAAGGAACGGACCTCGGCGGAGTCCCGGACGTCGGCGGGCACCCCGTCGACCGGCAGTCCCTCCTCCCGGAACTGCTTCAGCACCAGGGCGAGCTGGTCCGCCCTCCGGGCGCAGATGAAGACCTGGATCCCGGTACCGGCCAGCGCCCTGGCGACGGCCAGGCCGATGCCGCTGGTCCCGCCCGTGACCAGAGCCAGCCTGCGCCGTGCCGCCGTGGCGGTGGGCGGCGACGCCGCCGTGCTCTCCTGCTCGGTCATGCCGTCTCCTCGCTCTCGACTTCCCGACTGGGCTCGTCGCGGCCTCGTTCCACCGGCCGCCGACCGGCGGCGTCATTCGAGGCTCCCGTCCGCCGGCGCGCCTCTCCGGCGCCCGTGACGAGCGTCGCACCGCCGTCTGGAAGTGCCCTGGAGCACCGATGCCGCCCGGCTCGACTCACGCTTGACCCGCCGGCCGCCCTCCTTGCCGCCCGGCCCGGCTCATGCTCCGCCGCCACCGGACGGCGCGCCGGGGACGCCGGGGACGCCCGGGACCCCGAGGAGATGGTCGGCGTACTGGAGGCCGGCGCTCTCGAAACGCAGCGCCACATGACTGGCCACACAGGAGACGTCCCGCCAGGCCCGCTGCACGCGGTCGCCGGGCGCCTGCGCCCGGGTGCCCGAGGCGCGGAAGAGCCGGTCCGTGGCGGTGAGCAGCAGTTCGACCGCGAGCGCGCAGTCACGCGGATTACGGACCGCGTCCAGTGCCGCGTCCAGTGCCACGTCCAGTGCGGTGTCCGAGGCGGTGTCCAGAACGGTCTCCAGAGCGGTGTCCAGAGCGGTGTCCGGGACGGCGTCCGGGCCGGTGGATCCGGCGGCGGAACGGGCGTCGGCCCCGGCGGCCGGCCCGCGGTCGCCCACCTCGGCGGCCCGCCGCAGCAGCAGCCGAGCCGCGTCCACCTCGCCCGCCGAACGGGCGAGTGCCAGCCTCGCCCGCTCGCCGCCGGGCGACTCCCCGCTCAGGCGTGCCCGCCAGGCGTCCACGGCACCGGCCGCGGCGCCGAGCGCCGGCGCGGCGAAGAGCAGGCCGCTCACGACGCGGAGCGGAACGGCGTGGCAGCGAGCCGCCGATCCGGCGGCCTCCCCCCGGTAGATCCGCTCGCGGGAAACCGACCGGTGGTCCGGTACGGCGGCGCCCGTCACCACGACCGTGTCACTGGCCGTGGCCCGCATGCCGAGCGACCGCCAGGTGCGTCTCACCTGGTAGTCGGCGCGCGGCAGGGCGAAGAACCCGGCCTGCCGGGGAGCGGCCCCGCCGTCGGCCGCGCCGGTCCCGTCCGGTGTCACCGGCGCGCACAGCAAGACCCAGTCGGAGAAGTCCGCGCCGCTGGTGTAGGTCCACTCGCCCGTCAGCCACCAGCCGCCGGCACGCCGTACGGCCCGCCCCGACGGGATGAGCCCGGCGGCGACCAACGTGTCGGGACCGTCGTTCCACAGCTCCGCCTGCCCCCGCTCGGGCAGGTAGGCGCCGAGCCTGGCGGAGCCCGCCGCCAGTGCCGCGCACCAGGCGGTGGACGCGCATTGTTCGCCCACGAGCGCCACCGCCTCCAGCAGAGACCCGAAACCGCTCGCGGCGCCGCCGTGCCGTACGGGCACGAAATGCCGGGCGAATCCGGTGGCGGCGACGGCGGCCACCACCTCGGGCGCGAGCACCCCGTCGGCATCCGCCCGCTCCGCGTACCGGCCGGCGACGGCGGCCAGTGCGCCGGCCTCCGGTCCACCGGCCACCACTCCGTCAGCCGGTCCACCGGCCACCGCTTCATCCGCCACCGGGGTGGACGTCCTGCCGTTCATCCGGTCACCTCCTCGTCACGGCGCATCCGCCCTCCACCGCGGGGTCACCGCGGGGCCACGACCGGACGCGCCCGGTCCCACCCTCGCCGGGGGCGCTCTACGACGGCTCGAACACCGGCGGACCGGACCCGCGGCGGCACACCCGCGGACCCGGCGGACCGGCGGAAGCACGGCGGAAGCACGCCCGCGAGGACGCCGGGCGCGGACGCGGGTGCGGGTGCGGGTGCGGGTGCGGGTGCGAGGACGCCGGGTGCGGGCGCGGGTGCGGGTGCGGGTGCGGGTGCGGGTGCGAGGACGCCGGGTGCGGGCGCGGGTGCGGGTGCGGGCCCGTCAGGCGTGGCAGGTGAGCCGCCCGCCGTGGAAGGAGACCATCTCCTGGAAGACGCCCAGCACGTCCAGCGGCGCGCCGGGAGCGGCGCCGCGCAGCTCGGCGTAGGCCCGGTGCAGGTTGGCGAGCAGCCGCTCCGAGTCACGCAGCTCGCCGAAGCCGCCGAGGTCCGTCTCGCGCGCGGCCTCCAGCGGGGACACCCCGGCGCGGACGCCCTCCGCGGCGACATCCTGGATCCAGCGCAGGTACGCCTCGGTCTCGTCCAGCACCTCCGGCCCGGCCACCCGGCCGTGGCCCGCCACCACGGTGGTGGCGCCGAGCGTGCGCAGCCAGTCCACCGCGCGCAGCGAACCCTCGACCGAGCCCATCAGGCAGAACGGCGTCACCCCGGACATCACCACGTCACCGGTGAACACCACCTTGCGCTCCGGCACCCAGACCACGGTGTCGTTGGTCGTGTGCGCGGGCACCGGCGGATGGACGAGCTCCACCCGCAGCTCGCCCAGGTGCAGCGTCAGCCCGTCACGGTAGGTGGCCTCCGGGGGCGCCAGTGCGAGATCGCCCCATTCGACGTCGGGGAACAGGCCGCACAGCCCGTACCCGGCGGCGACCATCTCCTCCCGGCACAGCTCGTGTGCCACGATCGGGGAGTCCGGCGCGAAGACGAAGTTCCCGAAGGTGTGGTCGCTGTGGTGGTGGGTGTTCACCACCACTCGGGGCGGCCCGCCGCCGATCCGGCTCACCGTTTCGCGCAGCCTGCGGGCACGCGCCTCGGTCGCCGCCGTGTCGACCAGCAGCGCGCCCGCCTCACCGACCACCAGCCCGGCGTTGTTCAGGCACCAGCCGCCGTCGGGCTGAACGTAAGCGTGGACCCCGTCGGCGACCTCGTACGCCTCGGGTTCCGCAACCGCCTCTCGCATGGCCGCTCCTCTCGGGCAGGTGGACGTCACCTGCCCGCACGCTTCCCCACCCGCCTGGAGCACGGGTGAAGATCCGCTCGACGCCCGCTGGACCCGCCGACGGCCCCCTCTCCAGCGTCCCTCCAGCGCGGGTCGACGGCGCCTCGGCGAGCGCCGACCAACCTCGGCGAAAGCGGCCACCCGCACGGGTGGCCGGAGCCGAGGGAGGCGGATACGTGATGGATGTCGAACCGTGGGGCCCCGTCGCGTCACTGATCGAGGCCAACGCCAGGGACGGCGGCCTCGACGACGTGATCGCGACGATCGGGCCCGTCGAGACCGCGAGGATCCTCGTCGCCGACCTGGTCGGCCGCTGTGATCCGGATCCGGCGGACGACGACGCGACGGTGTGGCTGGAGCTGACCTTCGAGGGCGGGAGCGTCGACCACGGCTTCGCCTTCGGCGGCGGCAAGGTGGTGGCCACGGCCGGCCGCCCGGCCGAGAGCGACGTGCGGATCAGCTACCCGGTCGCGGACCTGGCGCGGGCGCTCCTCGGCGACGGGGCCGCGGGGGTGCGGTGGCGGCACGAGCTGCTGGCCCGCTGGCCGGACGCCCCCGAGCCCGCCGAGGTCGCGCCGCTGCTGGCCCGGCGCGGCCGGGCCGTACGCGCCGGTCACGCGCTGCTCCGGGCGACGCGGGCCGCCCCGGCCACCCTGGAGGATCTGGCCGTGGCCTTCGGTTCCGACAAGTGGGGCGGGGTGCACTGGTACACGCCGCACTACGACCGCCACTTCGCCCCGCTGCGCGACGCGCCGGTGCGGCTGCTGGAGATCGGCGTCGGCGGCTACGACGTACCGGAGGCCGGGGGCGGGTCGTTGCGCATGTGGCAGCGATACTTCCGGCGCGGCCTGATCCACGGGCTGGACATCTTCGAGAAGCGGCTGGCCGAGCCGCGGATCCGCACGATCAGGGGCGACCAGAACGATCCCGGGTTCCTGTCCGGGCTGGGCGCCCGGATCGGGCCGCTGGACATCGTCATCGACGACGGCAGCCACGTCAACGAGCACGTGCTGACGTCGTTCCGGGCGCTCTTCCCCCATGTACGGCCGGGCGGCCTCTACGTCATCGAGGACCTGCAGACCGCGTACTGGCCCGGCTACGGCGGCGACGACCGGGATCTGGCCTCGCCCCGGACGTCGATCGGCCTGCTCAAGTCACTGGTCGACGGCCTGAACCACAAGGAGTATGACCACGGGCCCGGTTACGAGCCCTCCTACACCGACGCCCACGTGACGTCCGTGCACTTCTACCACAACATCGCGTTCATCGAGAAAGGCTTCAACGACGAGAGCGGTCCCGCCCGCAGACCCGTGTCCTCCTGGAGCGACGTGGCCGGCGGCGACCGCTGACCCTGCCGATCCGGGCCGGTCCGGATCGGTCCGGATCGGTCCGGATCGGCCCCGGCGCTCGCCGTCGAACAGGCCCCGGGCCCGCTCCGGGGCCCGCCGTGGAACCGGTCCCGGGCCCGCTCCGGGGCCGGTCGGCGCGGGCCCCGGAGACGGGGGACAAGGGGCGGAACCTAGTCCAGGGCGTGGGCCAGGGCGTGGGCCGGGGTGCGGGCCAGCGCCTCCAGCCATGGCACCAGCGCGGCCGGGGCGGGCAGCTCCCGGGCCCGCTCCGCGCCCGCCCGCGCGGCGGCGCGCACCGGACCGTCGCGCAGCAGTTCGGTCAGGACCCCCGGCTCGACCTCCTCGGGCTCGCGCCACACCCCCAGGCCGTGCCGGGCCACCACCTCGGCGTTGATGTACTGGTCGGCGCCGTGCGGCAGGACGAGCTGGGGCACCCCCGCGGCGAGCGCGGTCAGCGTCGTGCCGGAGCCGCCGTGGTGCACGACGGCGTCGCAGCGGGCGAGCAGCGGGTGCAGCGGCACCCAGGCCACGGGGCGCACGTTGGCGGGCAGTGTCCCGAGCGCGTCCACCTCGGCGTCGTCCCCCAGTGCCAGCACGAACTCCGCGTCGGTCTCCGCCGCCGCGGCCAGGAGCGAGGCGAGCCCGCCGAGACCGGCCATCTTCGGCACGACGGTGCCCAGGGTCACCAGCACCCGGGCACGCCCGCCGGAGCCCAGCAGCCAGTCGGGCAGCACCCCTCCGGCGTTGTACGGGACGTACCGCATCGGCCGGCCGTCCCCCTGTCCCAGCATCAGCTCCGGCGGGGCGACGTGCACGACCTCGACACGGGGCTCCCGCGCCGGAACCCCGTGGCGGGCGAAGCCGTCGGCGAGGTAGGGCAGGTACCGCGCCGCGAAACCCGCCTCCCGGACGAAGTTGAAACCGTGCTCGACGGCCGGCACGTCCAGCGCGGCCGCGACCAGCAGGCCCGTCCCCTGCAGCCGGGAGTAGATCACCAGATCGGGCCGCCACAGCCGGGCCACCCGCAGTGTCTCGTCGGCCATCACGTCGGAGACCTGCGCGAAACGCTCGAAGACCAGGCCGGGCGTGGTGGCTCCGGCGCGGGCGATCTCCCGGCCCCGCTCCCTCAGTAGCCGGGCCCGTTCCTCCGAGGTGCCCGCGCCCTGTCCGAAGATGGCGCCGATGTCCACCCCGGGCGCGACGTCGACGACCGCCAGCCCGGCACGGGCCGCGGCCTCGCCCCCGCCGGCCGAGGTCGTCACCAGCACCTCGTGCCCGGCGGCGCGCAGCGCCCAGGTGAGCGACACGGTCGGGAAGAGGTGACCGAGCGCGGGCAGGACGTTGACCATCACTCGCATTGCTGTGCCTTCCTTCGTCTCGTCAGCCGTCCGCCTCGTCAGTCGTCGAAGTCCGCGCCCACCGCCAGCTCCCGCCAGCTCTCCCACTCCCGCAGGCGCTCGCCGTAGACGCGCGGCGCGAGGTCGGCGGCACCGCGGCCGAGCAGCAGCCGCAGCGGCGGCCGGTCGGCGGCGAGCACCTCCAGCAGGGCGCGCCCGGCCTTCGCCGGATCCCCGGGCTGCAGGTGGGCGTACGCCCCGGACAGCCCGTGGCGCCGCTTGGCGAGCACCTCGTCGTAGGCGGCCAGCGGCGTCGCGCGGACCAGGCTGCCGGCGCTCCAGCCGGTGCGGAACTCGCCCGGCTCCACGATGGTCACCGTCACGCCGAAGCCCGCCACCTCCTGGGCGAGGGCTTCGCTCAGGCCCTCCAGCGCCCACTTGCTCGCGCAGTAGAGGCCGAGGTTGGGATAGGCGGTGATCCCGGCGATGCTCGACACCTGGAAGATGTGCCCTCCGCCCTGCTCGCGCAGCACCGGCAGCACGGCCTGGACGCACCACAGCGCGCCGAAGAGGTTGACCTCCAGCTCGTCGCGCGCCTCCGCCTCGGAGACCTCCTCCACGGCGCCGGCCAGGCCGTAGCCCGCGTTGTTCACCAGGACGTCGACGCCGCCGACCAGCGCGACCGCCTCCTTCACCGCGGCGAAGACCGCCGGCCGGTCGGTGACGTCGAGGGGCAGCGTGACGGCGCGCTCGCCGTACTCGGTGACGAGGTCCCGCAGGGTGCCGACCTCGCGGGCGGTCGCCACGACGGTCTCACCGGCGGCCAGGGCCGCCTCGGCGAAGGCGCGGCCGAGGCCTCGGGAGGCGCCGGTGACGAACCACCGGCGGGGCCGGGAACTGGTTTCGGTCATATCGCCACGATCGGCGGGGCCACTCGATTCCGGCTACATCCGGGCTCGACAGGCGCGGCACACCGGTCTCACCCACTATGTGGAGTCGAACGCTCCATTCCGTGTTAGGGTGATCCCGCCCATCACCCCAGGTAGTACCGCGTGGGCCTGCGCCGTCGCGGAGGCCGGCCGGAGGGATGCGTCGTACGGCGGCGAAGGAGCCCATGGCACGGCCATGGGCGACGACGGCGCGGCGAGGCACCGTCAGGGCGGCCGCGGTAAGGCCAAGAGGTTCACCGGACACTTCCCGGTGTCACCCGTCGTCACCCAGAAGGGATACCTCCTTGTCCGACGTTCCCCTACACCTAGCTGTGATCGTCGGCAGTACCCGCGAAGGCCGTTTGGGCGGCGTCGTGGCCGACTGGTTCGTCGATCAGGCCCGCAAGCGCGAGGACTTCGACGTCGACGTGATCGACCTGGTCGACACGCCCCTGCCCGTCATCCAGCAGAAGCACCCGGTCACCACCGGTGAGTACACCACGCCGGAGGTGCGCGAGTTCGCCTCCAGGATCGGCCTGGCCGACGCCTTCGTGGTGGTCACCCCCGAGTACAACCACGGCTATCCCGCCTCCCTGAAGCTCGCCATCGACTCGGTCTCCCCCGAGTGGCGCGCCAAGCCGGTGGGGTTCGTCTCCTACGGCGGTTACGCGGGCGGGCTGCGCGCCGTGGAACAGCTGCGGCTCGTCTTCGCCGAGTTGCACGCCACGACCATCCGGGAGACGGTCAGCTTCCACATGTTCTTCACGAAGTTCGACGAGAACGGCCGGCCCCGTGAGGCCGACGAGGTCAACGGCGCGGCCAAGGTCCTGCTGGACCAGCTCGGCTGGTGGGGTGAGGCACTGCGGGCGGCCCGCGCCGCCCGCCCCTACGCCGCCTGATCCACCGGTGGCCTCGAGGGCGTCCGTGCCGGCCGGCACGGACGCCCTCAGTGCGTGCGCCGCCAGTACACACCGAACGTGTCGATCGGCACTATCTCCTCCTCGATCCCGTGCTTGTCCCGGTAGTCGTGCACCGCCTCGCGGCACGCCTCGATGGCGTAGTCGTCGATGATGGCGAACCCGCCGGCCGACAACCTCGGGTAGAGGTTCACCAGGGCGTCCATGGTCGACTCGTACAGGTCCCCGTCGAGCCGGATGACGGCGAGCGGCCCGGGCGGCGCCGTCGGCAGGGTGTCCTTGAACCAGCCCTTGAGGAACCTGACCTGGTCGTCGAGCAGGTCGTAGCGCGCGAAGTTCTCCCGGACCGTCTCCAGCGACACCGCCAGCACATGGTTGTAGCGGTGTACGGCGAGCCTCCGGTCGGCCTCGTGGCCGTCGGCGCCGGCCACCGGCATGCCCTCGAACGAGTCGGCCAGCCAGACCGTGCGGTCCGTCACCCCGTGGGCGTGCAGGATCGCCCTGATCAGGATGCAGACGCCACCCCGCCACACGCCGGTCTCGACGAAGTCGCCGGGCACCCCGTCCTCCAGGACCTTCTCCACCGCCCAGTGCACGTTGTCCAGGCGTTTGCGGCCCACCATCGTGTGGGCCACGGTCGGCCAGTCCAGCCCGATGGCGCGGATGTCCTCCCGGTAGCCCGAGATGCCGTGCTCCGCGGCCGGATCGGGGAAGGTGGGGTCCTGGTAGATGACGTTCGTCAGGATCTTCTTGAGCAGCTCCAGATAGAGCCGCGTCCCATCCGGCATCGGATCTCCTTGGGACGGGGGCCGCACGGCCCGGACGACGAGGTCCAGGTCATCGTCGTGCCACGGCCTTGAGAACGGTTCGAGCCGCCGGGCCCCGCCTCCGCTCCAGCGATCCTCTAGCGGGGCTCCAGCGCGACGCGAGGTCCGGCGCGGTGCCGGTTGTTATGTTGGGGCGCATGATCACCGTTCCACCCGCCCGTCCGCACGGGTGAGCCGTTATCTCACCCGGCGTCTGCTCTCCATGCTCCTGGTGCTGCTCGTCGCGGTGACGCTCTCGTTCGCCATCGTCCACGCGCTGCCCGGAGACCCCGTCGAGCAGATGCTCGACGGCACCGTCGGCGGCGTCCAGGCCACCCCCGAGCAGAAGGCGGCCCTGCGGCACGAGCTGGGCCTCGACCGGCCGATCGCCGAGCAGTACCTGACCTTCCTCGGCCACGCGCTGCTCGGGGACTTCGGCCGCAGCATCTCCTCCGGGCAGCCGACGGTCGAGGCCATCGCCGACGCCGCACCGGCCAGCTTCGCGCTGCTCGCCGTGGCGCTGCCGCTGTCGCTGCTGCTCGGGGTCGGCGTCGCCGTCGTCGGCACCCTGGCCCGCGGGCGCGGACTGCGCGGGGCGCTGTCGGCGCTCACGGTGCTCGGCGTCTCCATGCCGGGCTACTGGCTGGGCATCGTGCTGATCGAGACGTTGTCGTTCCGGCTGCCGCTGTTCCCGGCCACGGGTGACGACGGCTTTCGCAGCCTGGTGCTCCCCGCCGTCACGCTGGCCGTCCCCAGTGCGGGACTCATCGCGCAGGTGCTCCGCGGCAGCCTGCGCGCCACGCTCGCCGAGCCGTACGTGACCACCGCCCTGGCGAAGGGGGCGAGCCCGGCCCGGGTCAACCTCAGGCACGCCCTGCGCAACGCGGCCCTGCCCGCGGTCACCGTCTTCGGCATGCTGGTCGGCGGCCTGATGGGGGGCGCGACGATCGTGGAGATCGTGTTCGGCAGGCCGGGCCTGGGCCGTCTGCTGGTGACGGCCGTCGCGCAGCGCGACCTGACGGTGGTGCAGGCGATGGTCGTCTTCGTCGGGGCCGCCTACATCCTGATCAACCTGGTGATCGACCTGCTCTACTCATGGCTGGACCCCCGGGTGACGGCCGTCGGTGGACGCTCGGACGAGAGGATGGCCTGACATGTCGTCGTCCCCGGCCCGGGAGGTCGCGCCGCTCCGGCCCAGCGACTCCCCGCCCGCCTGCTCTCCCCCCGGCGACTCCCCGCCCTCCGGCGTCGCGGACCGGCGGTGGCGCCGCCTCCGGCGGGTCCTGCGGCGGCCCGCGACAGCGCTGTCCGCCCTCGCCGCCGCGGTGATCGGGGTCTGCGCTCTCCTCCCCGCCACGGTGGCGCCGTACGGACTGCACGCCGGCGACCCCGCGGAGGCGCTGCTGCCTCCCGGTTCCGGGCACCTGTTCGGTACCGACCAGCTGGGCCGCGACCTGTTCAGCGAGATCGTCTGGGGCGCCCGGCCCTCGCTGCAGGTGAGCCTGCTCGCGACGGTGCTCGCCCTGGTCACGGGAACGCTGGCCGGACTGGTCGCGGGCTACTTCGGCGGCGTGGTGGACGGGCTCGTCATGCGGGTGGTCGACGTCCTGATGGCCATCCCCACCATGTTGATGATCCTGGTCGTCATCGCCGTGCTCGGCGCGGGCACCGTCAACATCTCGATCGCCGTGGCCGTCGCCGCCGTGCCCACGTTCGCCCGGGTGATGCGGGCCGAGGTGCTGCGGGTGCGGACCCGGTTGTACGTCAGGGCGGCGCTGGCCGCCGGTGTCCGCACGCACGTCGTGCTCCTGCGCCACGTCATCCCCAACTCGGCCGCGCCGGTCCTCTCCTACGCCGTGCTGGCCGTCGGCGGCTCGCTGCTGGCCACCTCCGGACTCAGCTTCCTCGGTTTCGGCGCGCCGCCGCCGAACGCGGAATGGGGCGCGCTCGCCGCGGCCGGACGTGACTACGTGGGCACCGCCTGGTGGCTGACCACGTTTCCCGGCCTCATGGTGGTGCTGACGGTGCTCGCCGCGACGGGCCTCAGCCAGACCCGGCCCGAGGGCACCGCGGCGGTGCCGCGTTGAGGCGCCCGTCCGGCGAGGGCGAGGCGCTGCTGCGGGTCGAGGGACTGCGGATCTCGTACCGGACCCGGTCCGGTGACGTGCCCGCGGTCGACGGGGTGGACCTCACCGTACGGCCCGGCCAGGTCGTCGCGATCGTCGGCGAGTCCGGCTCGGGCAAGAGCAGCATGGCCCACGCCCTCGTCGGGCTGCTGCCGCGAGACGGACGGATCACAGCGGGCCGGGTGCTCTTCGACGGGGAGGAGCTGACGGCCGCGACCGGCCGGCGGCTGCGCGAGGTACGCGGCCGGGAGATCGCCCTGGTCCCGCAGGACCCCATGGTGTCGCTGAACCCGGTGATGCGGATAGGCGCGCAGGTCGCCGAGGCGCCGCGGATCCACGGCCTGGTGACCGGCGGGCAGGCCGGCGAACGGGCGGTGGCACTGCTCGCGGCGGTCGGCCTGCCCGACCCGGCGGCGCACGCCCGGCGCTACCCGCACGAACTGTCCGGCGGGATGCGCCAGCGGGCGCTGATCGCCGCCGCGCTCGCCGCCGCGCCCCGGCTCGTCATCGCCGACGAGCCGACGAGCGCGCTGGACGTCACCGTGCAACGCCAGATCCTCGACCACCTCACCGCTCTCACCCGCCGGTCGGGGACGGCGATCCTCCTGGTCACCCACGATCTGGCGGTGGCGGCCGAGCGCGCGGAGACGGTGGTCGTCCTGCACCGGGGCAGGCAGGTCGAGGCCGGGCCCGTGGCCCGGATCCTGCGGGAACCGGCCCATCCCTACACCAGGAAGCTGATCGCGGACGCCCCGAGCCTGGCCTCGGGACGGCTGCGCCCGGCCGGGCGGCGCGCCGGCCCGCGCGTCGCCGTACCGGTGGCTCAGCCGGAGGGGAACGGACACGCGCCCGTCGCCGTACCGGTGGCTCCACCGGGCGGAAACGGGCACGCGCGCGTCGCCGGGACCGGCGAACCCGGCGGCGTGCCCGCCGGCGACGTCCTGCTGTCGGTGGAGCGCGTCACCAAGGTGTTCCGGCCGGTGGGAGGGCCGCGCCACGCCGCGGTGACCGCCGTCGACGACGTGACTCTGCACGTCGGCCGGGGCGAGACACTCGCACTCGTCGGCGAGTCCGGGTCGGGCAAGTCCACCCTGGCCCTGATGGCGCTGTGCCTGCTGGCCCCGAGCCGTGGCCGGGTCGTGTTCGACGGCGTCGACGTGACCGCGGGCGGCCGGGGCGACCTGCGCCGTTTCCGGCGCCGGGTGCAGCCGGTGTTCCAGGACCCCTACTCGTCGCTCGACCCGAGGATGGCCGTCGGCGACATCGTCGCCGAACCGCTGCGGGCGTTCGGCGTGGGCGACAGGGCCTCGCGCGGAGCCCGGGTGGCCGAGCTGCTGGACCGGGTCGCGCTGCCCGGCGGGGTCGCGCACCGGCGCCCCGCCGAACTCTCCGGCGGACAGCGCCAGCGGGTGGCCATCGCCAGGGCGCTGGCGCTCGGCGCGGAGCTGGTCGTCTGCGACGAGCCGGTGTCGGCGCTCGACGTGACGGTCCAGACCCAGGTGCTCACGCTCCTCGCCGACCTACAGGCGGAGCTCGGCCTGAGCTACCTGTTCATCTCCCACGACCTCGCGGTGGTGGGGCAGATAGCCGACCGGGTGGCGGTGATGCGCGGCGGCCGGATCGTCGAGTCCGGGCCCGCCCCGCAGATTCTGCGGGAACCCGGGCACCCCTACACCCGGGCGCTGCTGGCGGCCGTTCCCGGCCGGTCGCCGTCGCCGGAACTCGCCGGAACCGGCGTCCCGCCCGGGTACCCGGCGGAACCGGCCTCCGGAACATCCGATCCGGAGGCCGGATGAGCGCCGCGGCGGCGCTCCCACTGTCACAAGCCCGCAGGCGCTTCCACCGTGACAGACTCGCGCCGATAACCGGCGCGGGCCTGTCACCGGTTACCGGGCGCGCCGCTCGGCGTACTCCCGGGCCTGCTCCGCCACCACGACGCTGTTTCCGCCCAGCGCACCGCGGATCCACGTCCTGGCCTCGGCCAGCGTCGTCCCCTCACCGAGCACGGACGCGACGCCGGCCTCCTTGATCACGACCACGTGCGTCGCGGTCACCGTGGCGCCACCGGGCGACTCCTCGACCGTCCAGCGGCCGAGGTGCAGGCTCGCCAGCGGCGGCAGCAGCCGGTGCTTCTCCACGATCGTCCGGTGCGGGAAGCCGATCCGCACCGCCTCCGTGGTGTGCACGGGACCGTTCGGCCCGGCGTTGTCGATCTCGACGAACCGGACGTGCGGCCCGATCTCGCGCACCGACGCCGTGGCGACGTGCGGGACGACCTCCGGCCAGTCCTCCAGCCGGTACAGGAAGTCGTAGACGTCCCGCGCCGCCCCGGCGACCGTGACCGAGTCGGCGAACTCCAGGTACACCGGAGACTCCGCGCTCTCCTCCTCCGCGGCGGCCCTGAGAGCCGCCAGATCGGCGACGCCGGAGTCCAGCCGTACCAGGCTCTCGCCTTCGGCCGGGGACTCGACCGACCAGTCCTCGCCGAGCGGGAGGAGGGCATCGGCGTGGGCGTCCGGCCGGAACCGTACGGACCTCCCGTCGTGGTCCACGACCTGCCGGACGGTCACGACGGAGACCTCGTCGTGTTCCTCACGGAGGACCCACACCCGGGCGGGTCCCCCGGAGCCGTCGTCGAGACGTTCGGCGTGCACCACGGCGGGAAAGATCCGGGGCCAGGCCGTCACGTCCGTCAGCAGCCGCCGTACCGTCGCGGCCGGGGCCCGCACCCTCACCTCTGGCCGCGCGGTCAGCGGGTCGGCACCTGACATGGCTCACTCCCTCAGTCGTGTCGCAGCGTGACGGATACGTGGTCGACCTGGATCTCAAGGCCCTGGCCCCACAGCCGGTTGGCCGCCAGGCTCTGGTCGTCGTGGAACTGGGCCTGCGTCGGCGCGCCGACGCGCGGCGCGTAGTAGAAATTCGGCTGGCTGGACAGCCGCACCAGCCCCTGGCCGTTCCTGCCCGCGCCGTCCAGGAAGGTGAGCATGCTGAAGCCGCAGTAGAGCTGGCGGGGAGCGGCGGGCTGCGGCGTGCCGCCGTGGTCGACGAGCAGGTACTTGCGGTCGAACACCAGCTCGCCGATGTCGTCCAGGGTCAGTTTCTGCTGCCCGTCGACCAGCCAGGTCACCTCGTTGGCGTTCTTGTCGAATTCGACCGCCAGGGTGTTCGTCTGTCCCGGCACGCGATCCTTCACCGGGATCGCGTAGAAGAAGGACGCGTGGTTCTGGCCGGGCTTCGGCTGGCGCGCGTACCCGGCGTAGATGCGTTCGTTGGTGACGAAGTAGCTGAATATCGAACCGGTCTCCGGATCCGCCGCCTGGACGCTCGCGGACGCCAGCCTGAGGTCGTGCTGGGGGTGCTTGACCAGGGTGCCGAACGGGTGGGCGGCCACGCCGTAGGCGTGCGCCGCCAGCGCGACCTCGCACCGGAAGACGCTGTCGGCGGGCACGTCGAACCCCCGGTACCCGTTCGACGAGGTGTGGTTGACCGTCGCGCCCCACTTGATCTCGTCGCTGGCGCCCAGTCCCCCGTCGTCCTCCTGCGGAGTGGTGAACACGAAGGCCGGATCACCCGTCGTGGGGTTGGTGCCGGCGGGCTTGACGTTCAGCCCCTGCCCCGAGGTGGTCGGGACCCCGTCGCGGGCCGACACCCACTTCGCGGTCGGCCCGACGGCGTCGAAACCGACCTGGAAATCGTCGTAGAAGAGTTGCTCGACTTCCCCCGTGACCTCCGCCGAAACCGGAGTGGCCGCCCCGAGAAGCACCGAGGCGAGCGCACCCCACAGCGTAAGGTAAACGCTCCTCATTCATTCTCCCTGCATCGAGCCGCCTGACACGGCCTTCCATCGGGAAATTGAATGGGGAGTGGATCGAGGATCCGTCGAGTCCCGCTTGAGCGGGCAGAGGGCGGATCAGCCCACGGTCAGGACGACCTTGCCGCGCCCGTGTCCCCCGTCGACCCTCCGGTGGGCCTGGGCCACGTCGGCCAGCGCGAAGGCGGTCGTCGGCAGCCTCAGCTCGCCCCGGACGGCGAGATCGGCCAGATGGGCGAGCGTCTCGGGGGAACGACCGCCCACGAGCCGCCTGATGCCGTACTTCTCGATGGCCTGGTCGGCGTCGACCAGCGTGCCGATCCGGTCGCGGTCGGCGACCAGCTTGACCGAGACGTCGGTCGCCACTCCGCCGATCGCGTCCAGTGCGGCGTCCACCCCGTCGGGGGCCACCTCCCGGATCCGGTCGACGAGTCCCTCGCCGTAGGTGACCGGTATGACGCCCAGGGACCTGAGGTAGTCGTGGTTGCCCTCGCCGGCCGTACCGATGACCTTCGCTCCCCGCAGGCGGGCGAGCTGGGCGGCGACGGTGCCGACCCCGCCGGCGGCGGCGTGGATCAGGAAGGTCTCGCCGGACTCGACGTTCAGTTCCTGGACGAAGTGGTAGGCGCCCTGGCCCACCACGGGCAGCGCGCCCGCGACCTCCCACGGCAGGCCCTCGGGCTTTCCGGCGAGCTGGCCGGCGGGGACGACGACGACCTCGGCGTACGCCTCGGCGAACGTGAAGCCGATGACCTCGTCTCCGGCCGCGAAGCCGGTCACCTCCGGGCCGACCTCGTCGACCACCCCGGCGAACTCGTTGCCCAGCCGCTGAGGGAAGGCCGCGTTGAAGAAGCCGGCGAGTTCGCCGGCGCGAAGCTTGGTGTCGAACGGGGCCACACCGGCGGCCCTGACCCGGACCCGGACCTGCCCCGGTCCGGCCTCCGGCTCCTCGACGGTGATCTGGTGCAGCACCTCAGGGCCGCCGTACTCCGAGAACGCGATCGCAACAGGCACGAGAAAACCTCCTTGGGGGCACACCGCGTCCCACCCGGACGGGCGGGACCCACGGGACGGACGCCGGCGACTGCGCCGGCGAGGAAGCTCCGCGATGACCGCCGCACCGACGAGACGGACGGCGACGACCGGCGACGGCCGGTGACCATTGGACGGCCGACGACGGCCGAGCGGAGCGAAGAGCGTGGAACGGGAAACACCGAACGGCGAACGGCGAACGCCTGACGCCGGACGCGGAACAGAGAACGCGGAACAGAGAACGTGCGGCGGAAAACAGCGGGAACGCGCGGCGGGAAACCCGCGACGAGGAGCGGAAACCCGGAAGGGCGTGGAACGGCCGCCCGGCGGGTGCCGGGCGGGTCGCGCGAGGAAACCGGCGCGTCGTCAGTCAGGCTCGACGGCCGGCTTCTTGGATCTGTTCTTCATCTCACCCTCGATCTTCTGCCAGTCGGTCGGTGGCGCGGTCAGCTCGTGGGCGCTCTCCGGACGCAGTCCGTCAAGGACGATGCCGAGGAAGCGCCGGCTGAGATCAGCGGCGATCCGGCCCTTCTCCGCACGCCGCTCACGGAGCGCGTGGAGGAGGACGATGACGTCGTCGGCGTTGATGTCCGCCCGCAGAACCCCTTCGCCCTGCGCGCGGTCGACCAGGACCTGGATCGCCTCGCGCGCCCGCTTGCTGGCCGCCAGCACGTCTTCGGTGATCTCGTAGGCGCCCGCGAGACGGGGGGTACCGTCGACCCCCGCTTCCACGCAGGCCCGGACGAAACCAGCGAACCCCGCCCAGACGTCGGAGTCGTCGAGACCGGCTTCGGCCTCCTCCCGCGTCTGTTCCATGTGTTCGAGCGACAGGGCGCGCATCAGGTCTTCTTTGCTCGGATAACGCCGGTAGAGGGTGCCCATGCCGACGCCGGCGCGCTCGGCGATGGCCGACACCGGTGCCTCCGGCCCCAGCTCGACGAAGACGGCGCGGGCCGCGGCCAGGATGCGCTGGTCATTGCGGCTGGCGTCGGACCGGCGTGCTCCCGGTCCAGCGTTGGTCCCTCTCACATGGCGAGATTAACATAGAACGGAGCACTCCACTCCATGTACGGTATCCACATTGTCGTTCACGCCCGAGAGGTCACCATGCTCCTCCAGTTGCGTCTCGTCTCCCGCCGGCACGTGGACCTCTGCCGCATCGGCAGCCAGGCCTGTCGCTGACCCTCGCCTCCTCGTCCCGCGGTTCCCCGCCCGGCGCCCCCGCGCCCCGCGCCCCCTGATCGCGTCCTCAGGCGTCTCCTCCCCCGTCCCACCCCGCCGACTCCGCCCTATCACGCCACGGTCTCTGGCCCGGGCGTGCTTCCAGCATGGGGAAAGCGTGTCGACCCGACGAACCTCGCTTTTCCAGCCCGCACCTGACAGGAGCCAGAATGACGGTTGTGTCACCGGCAAGACGGGTGACCGTTCGCAGTCTCCCCGCGGTCCTCGCGATCACTCTGACGACGGGCACCGCGGGATGTTCCACCGCCGCGGGCGGGGTGAGCGCCGACACCGGCGTCCCCCGCCCGGGCGGAGCGCTGAGGATCGGCGTGTCCGAGGATCCGGTCTGCCTCGACCCCCCGCAGGCCAACTTCGCCTCGGCCGTCAACGTCATGCGTCAGCTGTTCGACTCGCTCACCGACCAGGACCCGCGGAGCGGTGAGATCAAACCCTGGCTCGCCACCTCGTGGGAGATCGACGCCAGGGCCACCTCCTTCACCTTCCACCTGAGGGAGGGCGCGACGTTCAGCGACGGCGCCCCGGTCGACGCCCGGGCGGTCAAGGCCAACCTGGACGAGGTGGTCAAGCTCGGCGCCAAATCGCTGTTCGCCTCCACCTATCTCTCCGGCTACAAGGGCACGACGGTGGTGGACGCCCGTACCGCCCGTGTCGAGTTCGCGCAGCCGAACATCCAGTTCCTGCAGGCCACGGCGACCACCTCACTGGCGCTCAGCTCCCCGGCCTCGCTCGCCAGGCCTGCCGCCGACAGGTGCAGGGCGCCGGTCGGCTCCGGCCCGTTCGTCCTGGACCGCTGGCAGACGAACCAGAGCGTCTCGGTGAAGAAGCGGTCCGGCTACGCCTGGGGCTCCTCGCTCTCCGCCCACCGGGGAGAGGCCTACCTGGACTCGGTGGAGTTCCGGATCGTCCCCGAGCAGGGCGTGCGCAGCGGGGTGCTGACCTCGGGGCAGGTGGACGCCATCACCGACGTGCAGCCGGTCACCGAACGACAGTTCCGCGGAGGCGGCTTCCAGGTGCTCAGCCGCCACAACCCCGGCCTGCCGTACGCCCTCTACCCCAACACGTTCCGGCCGCTCCTCGGCGACGAGGCGGTACGGCGAGCGATCAGCAAGGGCATCGACAGGGAGCAGGTCGTCAAGGTGGTGCTCACCCCCACCTACCGGCCCGCGACGAGCATCCTGACCGGCACCACCCCGGCCTATCTCGACCAGCGCGACCGACTGGCCCACGACCCGGCCGGGGCCGCCGCGCTGCTCGACGGCGCGGGCTGGCGGCCGGGGCCGGACGGCATCCGGGTCAAGGACGGCGTGAAGCTGAGCCCGAACGTGTACTTCACCACCGGCTTCAACCCGAACACCACCATTCTGGAACTGCTGCGGCAGCAGCTCCGGGTGATCGGCGTGGACCTGCAACTGCGGCCGGTGGACGCCGCCGGGTTCGGAGCCGCCCAGAAGAACGGGCTGATCGACTTCCGCTGGGGCAACAGCACCCGGGCCGACCCCGACATCCTGCGCACCGTCTTCTCCACGAAGTTCTCCGCCGCCGCCTACCTGCCGCCCAGCGACCTGGACGGCGAGCTCGAGAAACAGGTCACCGCCCTCGACCAGGCCGGACGCGCGAAGGTCGTCGGCGAGATCCAGCGGATCGTGCTCGACCGGGGCTACGCCGTCCCGGTCTTCGAGCTGGCCCAGGTCGTCGGAGTGTCCCGCAGGGTCCACGGGCTGACCCTGGACCCCTCGGTCCGGCTCCGCCTGCTCGACACCTGGCTCGCCCGGTGAGCCCCCGCCCCGTGTCCGAGGACACGCTGCCGCTGTCCGTCCTGGACCTGTCGCCCATCGTCTCCGGCGAGACCGCCGCCGACGCCCTGCGCAACACCGTCGACCTCGCGCGGCACGCCGAGCGCCTCGGTTACCGCCGTTACTGGATCGCCGAACACCATCTGAGCCCGAGCGTGGCGGCGGCGGCGCCGTCCGTCCTGATCGCGCTCGTGGCGTCGGCGACCCGGCACATCCGCGTCGGATCGGGCGCGGTGCTGATCGCCAACTACACGCCGCTGCTGATCGCCGAGCAGTTCGGCACCATCGCCCACCTCCACCCCGGCCGGATCGACCTGGGCCTGGGACGTTCGGGTTCGAAGCGGTTCGCCGAGGTCGCGGCCGACTCCGGCAGGGCGCCCGCGGGCCACGTGCTCGTCACCGGGCGGACCTCGGTGGTCGACGACGTCGTGATCCCGGCGAAGACCAGCATCTCGTTCGACACCGAGCTGTTCCAGATCAAGGCGCGCCTGCTCGGTCAGGTCGACGGCGCGAACGACGACTACGCGGGACAGGTGAACGACGTCCTGTCCTTCTTCCGCGGCGACTACCGCAGTCCCGAGGGGGTCGAACTGCGCGCGCTCACCGCGGAGAACGCCGACCTCCAGGTCTGGGTGCTGGGGTCCAGCGCGGGCGCCAGTGCCCAGGCGGCCGGGGAGTACGGCCTGCCGTACGCCGCCAACTACCACCTGGGCGGGGCGACGGTCCTGGAGTCCGTGGACGCCTACCGGTCGGCGTTCCGGCCGTCGGGGCATCTCGCCGAGCCGTACGTCACGGTGTCGGTGGACGTGATCGTCGCCGAGGACGACGCGACCGCCCGGGAACTGGCGAGCCCGACCGCGCTGTGGGTCCTGAACATGCGCCGCGGCCTCGCCACCGGGGCGTTCCCGAGCGTGGCGGACGCCACGGCCCACGAGTGGACCGACGACGAGCGCGCCCACGTGGCCGACCGGATCAGCACCCAGATCGTCGGCTCGCCGGCCACCGTCGTCGAGAGACTGCACCGCCTGAGGAAGATCACCGGAGCGGACGAGCTGATCGTCACGACCATCACCCACGACCACTCCGACCGGGTGCGCTCCTACGAGCTGCTGGCCGAGGCGTGGAAACCGGACACGGCATCGGGGTGAGGTCACGTGCCCGGCGGCCGGGAGGCGGACCCGCACCGCAGTCCGGCTCGACCGGAAGTCAAGCGATCGTCAGGGGCGGCACGAGACGCCGATGCCAGGATTCCGGCGACGGAAACCCGGCAGAACGGAAACTCGGCAGAGGGGAAAGAGCCTTGGCACCTTCGGAAAAGTACGAGGTCGAGCACCGCGGCACCGCGCACGCTCCGGCGAAGACCGTGTACGGCCTGCTCGCGGACCTGTCCGTCTGGCCGCGGATCTTCCCGCCGATCGTCCACGTGGAGTACCTGGAACGGGACGCGCGACACGAGCGGGCGAGGATCTGGCTCCAGGGCGCTGAGGACGTCAGGAGCTGGGTGGCGCTGCGCACCCTCCACCCGGAGACCCTCCAGGTGACCTACCGGCAGGAGGTGGCGCAGCATCCGGTCGCCGACATGGGAGGCGGGTGGATCATCGAACCGACCGGCCAGAACGAGTCGCTGGTCCGCCTGCGGCACGACTACCGTCCGGTGACCGACGACGCGGAGACCGTCAAGTGGATCGACGAGGTCCTCGACAGGAACAGCGGCGCGGAGCTCGACGCGCTGCTGGCGGCGGCGGAGGTGGAGACGAGATCCCGGGAACTGCTGCTCGAACTGGAGGACGGCGTCCACGTGAACGGCACGGCGCAGGCCGTCTACGACTTCCTGTACGCCGGGGAGAGATGGCACGAGCACTTCGCGCACATCTCAGGGTCCACGGTGCGGCAGGCGGGCGCGGACGCGCACATCCTTGAGCTGGAGTCCCCCGACAAGGACGGCAGGCCGCACATCACCCGCCAGGTTCGCGTGGGCGTCCCCAACCGGAGGATCGTCTACAAACAGCTGGTGATCCCGCCGCTGTCCTCGGGTCACACCGGCGAGTGGTCCATCAGGGAGACCGGCGACGGCGTCGAGGTGACCGCGCGCCAGACGATCGTGATCCGGGAGGAGGGAATCGCCGCCGTGCTCGGCCCCCGGGTCGGCCTCGCCGAGGGGCGGGACTGGATCGAACGGGCGCTCGGCGGAAACGCGCGCCTGATCCTGGAGCACGCGAAGGCCCACGCCGAACGCCCCGAACGCCCCGAACGCGCCGAACGCGCCGAACGCGCCGAACCGGCCTGACGGCGCCCCGGGGAGTACGGCCGGCCACAACGGAAAAGAGCGCCGCGGGAGTCCGTCCTACCGGCTCCCGCAGCGATCCACATCCACCGTCGCGAAAAGCACGACGGTTCCGTTTCCGCATTTCAAAAACAACCGAAAAGTGAATCCCGGAAAAATCCGGCGCACATGGCCGGGCCTTTCCGGCGCGTTTCCCGGCTCCGGAGAACACCCTCCGGAGCACCGGAGAAGTCATGGCCCGAGCAGTCGGGCGGCGCCGGGACCGGCACGTCTACCGGTCCCGGCACCGCCGGACCGCCCGCCCCCGGGCGGGTGTCGGCGGACACGGTGAAAACAGCATTCGAAAGCCCCCGGCACGGTGTCGTCCCTCGCGACGACCCGACCGCCGGGGGCTTCGCCGTTTACAAAGACGGCGCATTACCACACGCAGCGCCATCATGTAGTGAAAGTCTCAAATAAATCCATCAGCAACAGTGACAATCATGGGCGGGCAACCTAGGATCAGATATATCCTTCAAAATTGGTAGGGAAAGCATCCAATCAGCTGACGGGGGCGCTTTTCACTATCCACGAGGCGGGCGGACATCCTGGCCGCGTCACCGCTCGGCGCACGGACCGAAAGCCTCATCTCGGTGAACGACACGCCGTGCGCTCAAGTGATCCAGCGCTCACTGCCGGCATCTCCCAGAACGGAGACCTCATGCACGTCAGGGTTCTCGGGGCACTGCACGTCCAGCAAGACGGAGCGGACATCACCCCGACCGCCCACAAGCCAAGACAGGTCCTGTCCTTACTCCTTCTCAACGCGAACCGCGTCGTGCCCAACTCGGGCCTCATGGAAGAACTCTGGGACGACAATCCACCACGCAGTGCCGTGACGACACTGCAGACGTACATCATGCAGCTGCGCAAGAGCATGGCCCGCGCGATGAACGTCACCACCGCCGCCGTCGCCAAGGAGACTCTGATCACGATGACGGGGGGATACATGTTGCGCATGCCGTCCGACCAGATCGACCTGCATCAATACGAGTCCCTTGACGTGCAGGGCCGTGAGGCGTTGGACAACAACGAGAACCGCAGGGCCGCGCACCTGTTCGACCGGGCCATGCGGCTGTGGCACGGGTCGGCCCTGGTCGACGTGCTGCCCGGGCCGTTGCTGCAACGTGAGATCGTGCGCATGGAGGAATTACGGTTCAACACCCTGGAGAAACGGATTGAGGCGAACCTGAGGCTCAACCGGCACAGCGAGATGCTCAGTGAGCTGCGGGCGTTGTGCATGAAACATCAGTTGCACGAGTCGCTCCAGGCACAGTACATGATCAGTCTGCACCACTGTGGCCGCCGAGACGAGGCATTGGCGACGTTCCGCACGCTGCGCTGGGCACTGACCAAGGAACTGGGACTGGAACCCTCGCTGAAGCTCCAGCGGCTGCACCGGGCCATCCTCTCCGACGATCCCATCCTGCAGGGCACTCCCTCCTTCTCGGGACTGCGACTGCGCGCTCGGGGGGCTTGACCGCGCGACCGGAGCCGATGGCGAGGCCGGGCGAAACGGGCCTCGCCGTCGGCAGGAACATCGGCGGGAACGCCCGCGGGAACGCCTACGGGAACGTCCGCGGGAACGTCCGCGGGAACACGGTCAGGATCGCCGTACGGTCGCCAGCCAGCCGGGCACGTCGACCCGCCGAAGCGGATCGCCCGGGTCAAGGCACGTGAACGGGGCGGCCCGGATCTGCTCGACCCTCCAGCCATCGTGGAAGGCCGCGCGGTAGTCCGCCTCACCGGCTCCCGCCGGGAATCCCGGTGCGGGTGTGTCCGAGAGCGACAGGACGTGCGCCACCGCCCCCGGCCTGGAGACCCGGCGCAGCACGTCGGCGTAGCGGCCGCGGGTCTCGGTGTCGAAGAGGTGGAACAGACCGGTGTCGACCACGGTGCCGAACTCACCGTCGTGTCCGTCGAGCTCCAGCGCGTCGCCCAGCTCGAACCGGGCCACGACCCCGCGCGCCGCCGCCTTGCCGCGCGCCTCCTCCACGGCCGACGGCGAGCTGTCGACTCCGAGCACGTCGTAACCGAGCGAGGCCAGGAAGATCGTGTGCTCACCCGTACCGCAGCCCGCGTCCAGCACCGGCCCCCTGATAGACCCGGCGCGTTCGAGCTCCGTCACGACGCGCTGCGGACGCCCCACGTCCCACGGCGCGGACGCCCGCTGTCCACGGGCACGATAGGCCGCTTCGAAGGGATTCCCCTCGGCCATTCCCGACCTCCTCTTCGCTGAGCGTTCCCCGGCACCACCGGGCCGTCCTCGGCGAGCACGGTTGGGAGCCCGCCGCCTCCCAACCATGCCCCGCCCCGGTCGAGCGGACCTCGAGGCGGACCTGATCTCACCGGCCGTCCGAGCCGGATTCATCCGCGTTCCAGTCGCCTTCAAGTCGAACGCGAGTTCCGGGCGGCACCTTGTCGACGGACCGGCGAACGCCGGAGCCGCCGAACCCACACGGGAGCCATATAACGATGTTGACCCGACGCAACCTGCTCCGGCTCGGCGTCGTCGCGGGCGGCGCGGCCCTGATCCCCGCCGCCGCGTCGATCCGATCGCTCGGCGTCCGCGCCGAAGAGACCGGTCACGTCCTGGGACACGGCGCGACGGCCGGTCACGCCATGGGACACGGCAGCGGTACGGCGGTCGCCGCCCGCCTCAACGCACCGGCCGTCGCCCCCTTCTCGGTCCCCCTGCCCCTGCCCGCGACACTGGCGCCGACGAGCGTCCTGCCGGACGCCGACGTGTACGCCCTGACCACCCAGCAGGCGACCGCCGCGCTGCTGCCCGGTCTGCCGGCCCCGGTGCTCACCTACGGCGGCACCTTCGTCGGACCCACGATCCGCGCCAAGGTCGGCCGAAAAGTGATCATCACGCACACCAACGCGCTGACCGAGGAAACGGCGGTGCACCTGCACGGCGCCCACGTCGCGGCCGCCCACGACGGCTTCCCGACGGACGTGATCCCGCCCGGGCAGTCCCGGACCTACGAGTATCCGAACCAGCAGCTCAGCGCGACGCTGTGGTACCACGACCACGCGCACCACCGGGAGGCCGAGCACGTCTACCGCGGCCTGCACGGTTTCTATCTGCTGGAGGACCCCGCGGAACGGCGGCTCAGGCTGCCCCGCGGCGGATACGACATCCCGATCATGCTGACCGACGCGCGGTTCGCCGAGGACGGCTCACTGGTCTTCGTCCCGGACGACTCCGGCAACCGGACGACCCTGCTGGCCAACGGCAGGCCCGCCCCCTACCTGGAGGTCGCCCGCAGGAAGTACCGGCTGCGGCTGCTCAACGCCAGCAACATGCGCGTCTACCAGCTCGAACTCGGCCAGAACCAGCAGATGGTGCAGATCGCCGGGGACGGCGGCCTGCTGCCCGCCCCCGTGCCGACCACCGGCATCCCGCTGACCCCCGGTGAGCGGGCGGAGATCGTGGTCGACTTCTCCTCGTATCCGCAGGGCACCCAGCTCGTCCTCAACGACACGCTCAGCGGGCTTCCCGTCCTGCGCTTCGACGTGGGGCAGACGGCGCCGGACCACAGCGCCGTCCCGTCGGTGCTCCGTCCCGAGACCACGCTCCCGGCCGCGACGAACGTCCGCGACGTGGAGTTCGCCTACGACTTCGCCCTCGGCTGGTTCACCATCAACGGCAAACTCTTCGACCCGAACCGGGTGGACGCCACGATCCAGCACGGCACCACCGAGATCTGGCGGATAACCAACTCGACGGTGCCCATCGGCGTACCGCACAACCTGCACGTGCACCTCGTGCAGTTCAGGGTGCTCGACCGCGACGGGGTGGCGGTCGGCCCGGCCGAGAGGGGACTGAAGGACACCGTGTCGGTGGCCCCCGGCGAGACCGTCAGGGTCCAGGCCACGTTCACCGGCCACCTCGGCAAGTACGTCTTCCACTGCCACGCCCTCGACCACTCCAGCATGGGCATGATGGCCGTCTTCGAGGTCGTCCCCTGAGCGGCGCCCCCGGCCGACCACGTGGCCCGGCCGCCGGCCGGCCGGGCCACGACCTGTTCCGCGCCCGGCCGCCGGACCAGGCGACGCTCCGTGCGGACGCTCCCGTGCGGACGCCCCCGTGCGAACGCTCCGTGCGAACGCTCCCGTACGGACGGGACTCACCCGTCCTGCCGGAACACGGCGCGACGCCGGATCCTGCCCGCGGGCTTCGCGTCCCGGAGCAGGGCCAGGAGCTCCGCCAGGGTCGGCTCGTCGAACCCGGCCAGCTTCAGGAAATCGGTGAGCGTGACGTCGATCAGCCGTTCCCTGGAGCCGGTGCCGTACATCCTCATGACCGCGCCGAACAGCGCGGCGGGCGGCAGCACCGGCCACTCGCCGAGGATCCGGTCGAACCCGGCGTCGTCGAGGACAGGGCCGTGGGCCGCCCGCAGCAGGCTGGAGAGTCTCCGCATCTGCATGTCCCCGCGACCCGCGTAGACGGTCGCGAGCGGGCCCGCCAGATAGCCGTGCCGGTGCAGCATCTGGGCCAGGTCGCGGTCCTGTGAGCGCGTCTCCAGCTCCGCGCACACCGCCTCGACCAGCCACAGCCGGGCGGGCGGTTCGGCGGCCGCCTCCACCAGATCGGCCGTCGTCATCCGCCGGACCTCCTCGGCGAGCCTGCCGTCGCCCAGGCGGTGGGCGAGGGTCAGCGTCACCGCCGCCTCCGCGGCCGGTCTGCCGAGCATGGCCTCGATCAGGGAGTCGTGCAGGCCTCCGGCCGCGTCCTCGATCACTTCCAGGTGCTCCGGTCCGAGCGTACGTCCGCAGGACACGGTCAGCAGGACCCGGAAGACCTCCTCGCCGAGGCCGGGCACCGGCTGCTCCTCGGCGAGCATCCGGCGTTCCTTGATGACGGCCAGCAGCGCGGCGCGCTCCTCCCCGGACCGCTCCCGGGCCGTCGTCACGAACGCCAGCGCGGCCAGGTTCCGTTCGAGGTCGGCGGCGTCCCCCCGGTCCATGGCGTCGGCGCAGGCGACGAGCAGGTCAGGCGCGGAGGTGTCCGGCGGCCGGAGATCCGTGCCGAACCGGTCAAACACCCCGGCCGTCTCGGGGAAGTCGGACGGCCGGAACGTGAGCCGCCCGGTCGCCCCGGCGAGATGCGCGACGAGGTGGCCCCCGTACCCGTGCCCGTGCCCGTGCTCGGCCAGCAGCCGCGCGTACGTGTCGGCGTCGTGCTCCCCGGCGTCGGACACGAGCGGCGCCCTGCCCCAGACGACCAGGTTCGCACCGGAGGGGGCGTACTTGGAGAACGACAGGCGGATCCGGTGCGCAGCCGTACTGCTCGCCCAGGTGGCCGCGGAAAGGCTGCCCCTGAGCCCGTACGGCAGAAGCGCGGCGACGGTGTCCAGGAAGCGAAGCCGTTCGAGCAGTGGCAGGTTCTCCGCCCCCTCGACGCAGACCGGCCGCCGGGTGAACAGGAGCGCGGCGGTGCCCATCGCCTCGTAGGTGACCCGCGCCGCGAGTTCCTCCGGGTCGATGATCGGCAGGTCGACCACGAGCGGGCCGTCGGCGGGCGGCGTGAGTCCCTCGAACGCGTGGAACAGGGCCTCGTACGAGACGGGGTGCTCGGCGAGCCGGGCATAGGGAACGCAGAAGTAGCGGGTGACCGCGATGCGCCGGCCCACCCGGTCCTGCCGGTCGGACCACTCCTGGACGGCGAGCCCCACGTGGGCGAGGTCGTCGCGGCCGAACCAGCTGATCGTCACCTCGGGAAGGGTGTTCGGCGTGCCGGCGCTGAACCGGTCCATGATCGCGGTGACGGTTTCGGGGGTGAGCACCCCTCCGCTGCACGACTGGACCGTGTAGTCCCGGTCCTCGGGTTTCTTACCCCAGACCGCCCACTCCGCGGTCATCCGTGCCCTGGTTCCGCGCAACGGCGTCTCCCTCAGTCCCGCGACCCGGACGACAGCCGCCGCCCGAGCCAGAGCAGCGGCTCCATGATGTTGATCGGGCGGACGGCCCCGCGGATCCGGAAGCCCGAGACTCCGCTCTCGGGTAACAGGTTCTCGGAGTCGTCGTCGTCGTAGACGCCCCGCCCGGGATCGACGTGGAAACCTATGGCCGATGTCACGAAGTATTTGATCCGGTCCGGGTGGAAGTAGCGTTCGAACGCGCTCGCCACCATTTTTCCGCTGCCGTCGACCGAGACCTCGCACAGTGTCCGGAACAGCTCGGCCGCGTCCTCGTCGTCCACCCGGGGAAATCGGAGAGGGTCCTCCGGATCGATCGTCAGCAGGCGCAGCCTCAAGGCCGTCTCGAGGATCCTGCGGTCGTCGAACTTGGCGACGCAGACCGCCACGTGGTGCGGGAGCACGCCGTCCGAGAACCTTCCGGCGGAGAGCATGCGCTGACAGAGCTGGATCAGCACACCGTGCAGATGGTCGAACGCGTCCCCCTCCTCGGCCTCCCGGATCGGGTCGAACAGGTAGACGATCCCCCGGCTGCGCGCCAGCACGTCCACGAGTTCCTCTCGGCTGCGGTACGCGGAACGACCGCTGGAGTAGACCTCACCCGACGGGTCGAGGAGATCGAGCCCGATGGCGACCTGGCGCCTGGCCGGACGCCTGAACAGACGTCCTCTCCGCCCGTCCTCCTCACTCAGCAGAAACCAGCGGTAGCGCTCCATTCCCACGGTGGCCTGCGGAAACCTCCGCTGAGCCGCCAGCGTCTCCGTCATCCTGACGAGAAAGTCCGTGGAGGCCGCGTCGGCTCCGATGACGCTCCACATGCTCTGCCGCTGCATCGCCGCGATGTTGAGCGCGGCCAGGAAGGTGGTCTTGCCGCTGCCGGGCGCGCCCCACATCGCGATGTTGTGCTCTCCTGACATCGCCTCACTCCGTCGCCATCAGGGGAAAGGGCACCCGCTGCGCGGCGGGAGGTATGAGCTCCAGCGCCCGCACGAGCGCGGGAACGTCCAACGTGTCGAGGTCCGTGAGCATCGCCTCGCCCAGGCGGTGCCAGACGGGCTCGACCTGATCCGCCGGGCGGTCGCGGATCGCGGCGAAGACGACGCCGGGACACGCGCGCAGTGCCTCGGCCCAGTCTCGCCGGTGCGGACAGGGCAGCCTCCCGCCGAGGCCGGCACGTGGCGGGTGCGCCGGCCGGTCCCCGATCGTGAGCAGTGCCGTGGCGGCCTCCGGTGCCCCACCGATCCGGCGCGCCACCTCGTGGAGCACGCATTCGAGCTGTGCCGCCACCGGGTAGCCCACGGCGAGCGGACCGCGCTCCCGGAGCCACCGTACGGTCTCCAGCGCCCGGCCGGTGGGGACCATCCAGCCGCCGACGTCGACCAAGGCCTCGGGGACGGCCCGCTCGAACGAGTGCGGGCCGTAGGAGATCACCGACACGACGATCGGATCCGTGCGCTCCGCCGCCGCCCGGATCACCCGCTCCAGCCGGGACAACCGCTCCGAGACCCGTTCTCCGGTGCCGCTGACCTCGACGGCGCAGATGAGATGGGAGGGGGTGGTGGAGGAGACCAGGCGGTCCGGGATCGCGCTCACCAGGGAGTTCCAGGGGCGGTGGTCGCGCCGGAGTTCGGCGGGCAGACCGGCGAAGCGGACGCGTCCCGGACGTCTCAGCTCCGCGGTCAGCTCGTAACGGCCGGGTGTGAGCCTGGCGGACTCGACCGACATCAGGTGGAAGCGCCGGTCGGACGCGGCGACCACCGCGAAGACGGTGCCGTGCGGTTCCTCCGCCCCGCAGCGGATCACGAGGTCGACGAGGTCTCCGCGCCTCGCGCCCACCGGGAACAGCGGCAGGCCGGAGAGCAGGGGACGCCCGGACACGGTCCTCCGCAGGACGACGAGATCGTACGGCCGGGTGAGCGGCTCGTCGGCGATCACCCGCTGGAGGATCTCGCCGATCCTCGCCCCCCGGGAGGCGATGACCGGCACGGACGGATAGGCGCCGCGCAGCAGTTCGAGCGCCTGGACGGCGTGCCGGTCGTCCGGCGCGTCGCAGACGAGCACCGCGGAGGCGTCCCGCTGGATCCCCGCGGCTCGTACGACGACCTGTCCGGGAGGAAAGGGACCTTCGAACAGCTCGCTCCAGGAAAGGACGGGCCGGCGGACGCCTCCGGGCGCCCCGGTGGGTTCGCGGTGGACCTCCCAGGAGGAAAGTCCCCCGGCTCCGAGGCCGACAATTGTCAGCCGCTGTGATTCGGTGGTTTTTCCGACGGCGTCGGCGAGCAACTTGAGCAGCAGATCATTGTCGGGTTCGACCACCTGCGGCTCCTAGCTGGGTGTCGTGAGCGCTCACGGCGTCCGGCACCTTGACCATATCGCTGCGACATCGCCGCGGCGCGTCCCCACGTTACGGGTTCGCGGCCGTCCCGTTCCGGACGGTCGGATCACTTGAATACAACGATTTCATCGCCTCCGAGAGAGGCTGGACTACGCTATGGGCACAGTGGCGCCATCCGCTCGAAAGGGAAGTGATGAGGAAACTTCTGATCACCCTTTCCGGTGCCAGGCCCGAAATCGTCGGCAGGTGCCCGACCGAGTCGGGAAAGTTCGAGGGCCTCGGCGGTGCGATCCTCACCACCGGCCTGCTCGCCTCCGTCTCGATGTGGTTCGCCCTGTCCTCCACGCTGGGGATCTCCCCGCTCATCGCGGTTCCCACCGCGCTGACCTGGGGATTGGCGATCATGAGCCTGGACCGGTGGCTGGTGGCCTCGATGCCCACCGAGGGCCGTCGCCGCTGGTCGCTCGCGGTGCCCCGGATGGTTCTCGCGCTGTTCCTCGGAGTGGTGATCTCCACTCCCCTGGTGCTGCAGATCTTCCGCTCCGAGATCGACGCGCAGATCACGGAGATTCACCGGGAACGCGCCGATGTATTTGTCAGGGATCTGACCAACAGTGCCGTCGGACAGCAGGTGGCCTCGCTGAGAACGACCGTCACCACACTCCAGAACATCATCGGCTCCAACGGCGACACGGCGATCGACCCCGCCGGCGATCCGCTCATAAAGTCATTGACCCAAGAGCGCGAACAGCAGCGGCCCCTGGTCGACAGGTACTACACCGAATGGCAGTGCCAACTCTATGGAGGTCCCAAATGTCCTAAGAAGGGCAGTGGCCCCCTGGCCAGGGCCGCCGAAAAATCCTACAGAGAGGCCGCAAAACGCTTCGAAGCCCTTAACACCCAAATCGATAAACGCAAGCAGGATCTCGTCGCCAACGATGATTCGTCCAAGAAGGCCCGGCTCGAACAGGCCGTCAGGGAGCTTCCCCAAGCCCAGGAGCAGCTGAACGCGGCGGTCCGCCGTCAGACCGCGCTGCAGGAGGCCTTCGACACGGAGAACCTCGCGGACAACGGCCTGCTGATCAGGCTGAGGGCGCTCGGCATGGTCTCCGGCAGAGAGGCTTCGCTCAACACCGCGCGGATTCTGCTGTTCCTGTTCTTCCTCCTCATCGAGTGCCTGCCCATCACGGTCAAGCTCATGCAGCGGCCGGGCAACTACGAGAGGATCCTCGCGCTCGCCGAGCAGCACGAGTACCGGATGGCCAGGGAGACCTACAGCGGCCTCCGGGCGTCCCCGGGTCCGGCCGCCACGCTCTGGGAGATCTGGCGGCGGGAACCACTCTCCGCCTCGCCGAGCACGGTGTTCGTCTCCCAGCCGGCGGAGCTCCGCACCGGGCCCGTCACGGCGGCGGCGGACGACGAGGACGCCGCTCCGCTGGAGGACAGCGCGCTCCGCTCGCTGATCGACGTCAGGACCGAGCGCCCCGGCACGTTCGAGCTGTTCCCCGACGACGACGACTTCTGATCTCAGGATCGCGTGGCAGGATCCAGTCGCCGGCTGAGCCACAGCAGCGGTTCGACCACGTTGATCGGGCGGACCTGACCGCGGATCCGCACATCTCGCCCTTTGTCGTCGGGGATGAGATTCTGCGGGTCGTCCATGTTGAAGGTGCCGGTGACCGGATCCAGGTAGAAGCCGATGGCCGAGGTGACGAAGAACCTGATCCGATCGGGCCGGAAGTACTGGCGCAGAAGAGGGAGGATCATATCCGCGGTGCCGCTGGCGGAGACGGCGCACAGCTGCTGGAACAGCTCCCCCGCCTCCTCGGAGCGCACCCGCGGAAACCCGTGCGGATCGTCCTCGTCGACCGAGACGAGCCCCAGCTCCACCGCCGTCCTCAGCACCCGGAGCTCGTCGAACTTGGTGACGCAGACCGCGACGTGATGCGGGAGCGGTCCGTCCGCCGATCTCTCCCAGTCCATCCTCGCACTGACCCGCAGGAGCATGTCCCGCAGGGAGTCGAAGGCGTCCCCCACCTCGAATTCCCGGACGGGGTCGAAGAGATACACGACGCCCCTGCTCCGGACGAGGTTCTCGATCATCTGCTCCCGGCCGGGACCGTGGGTCTCCGCCGGGAGGAAGAGCTCTCCCGGGGGGTCGTAGACGTTCAGGCCCATCCGGTACGAACGGAGCGTCGTCCGCCTGTTCAGGAACCCGCTCCGCACCTCCGACTGCCCCACCAGGATCCAGCGGAAGCTCTCCAGCGAGAGGGTGGTCGGCGGGAAGTGCCGCCGGGTCGTGAGCATGGCCGTGGTGTCGATGAGCCGGTCCGTCGACGGGATGTCCGCGCCGATCACCTTCAGCGAGCTGTTCGAACGGCTCGTGGCGATGCTGAGCGCGCCGAGGAACGTGGTCTTGCCGCTGCCGGGCGGACCCCACATCGTGATCCACGGCTCATGGGAGGACTCGTCCGCGCTCGACTCCCCCGATCCGTCCTCGCCCAGCAGGAGACGGTCGAACGCGCCGAGCGCCGCGTCCGGTGAGAGCCGGAGCCCGGGGTTCTGATGGAGCAGCCGCTCAAGCAGGGGCCCCAGGCGGTCCGCGAGCCGCGGCGGCCGCATGGTGCGGCGCCTCCCGCCCCTCGGTCCGGAGCCGAAGGGGCTCCCGTCCTCCACCGCCTCGTAGAGGGTGACGCCCACGGCCCAGAGATCCGACGTGACGGACACGGACTCGCCGTCCAGGAGCTCGGGAGACAGGTGGCCGGCCGGCTCCGACGGCACCCGGACGTTGATCACGCGTGTCTCGAACCCGGTCAGTGTGACGTCGTCGCCGTCGAGGAGAACGTCCTCGGCGGTGGGAAGACCGTGCACGAGACCGGCCTCCCGGCAGTCGATCAGGGCCGCCACGAGCTGCCCGCCGATTCGGGCGACCGTCTCCCACGGCAGCGGGCCGTGCTCGGCGAGCCTGCGCGCCAGGGGTTCCCCCTCGTGCCTCTCCATGACGAGCCAGAGCCTGCCGTCGCTCTCGACGAGCTCAAGGTAACGCGCGAGCGCCGGATGCCGGGTCCGCCGTGACCTCTCGACGAGTTCTGTCAGCCGTCGCCTGAGGGCGGCGAAGTCCGCCTCGCCCTGTCCGGGCGGACTCTTGATCTGCTTGATCACGACCTCGCCGGACGTTCCGTCCACCGCCCGCCAGGTCCGTACGGCGTCGCTCTCGTCGAGAACCCGCACCAGGGTGTATCCGTCGGCCGGCGAGTACCCGGCGCCCACCGTGGCGCGGACGGTCGTGCCCCGGGCCTCGGCCGGGTTCCGCGGCACGGCGCGTGAAAGCGCCGTCCGGGTGATCATTCGCATCGCGGCCGAGCTGACCAGGGCGAACGGCCTGCTCGCCGGTGCCGCCGCCTCCTCGTCGCCGTCGAAGGACATGACCAGGGCCCGGAAGGCGTCCGCCCCGCGCCCCGCCCGCTGCTCGATCTCGCGGGAGATCTGCTTCAGCAGTTCGGCGGTGTGCCAGGCCCTCGAACGCGGAAGCGCGCTCAGCAGCGCCTCCCGGGCCCCGGGAAGGAACTCGTACACGCCGAGTTCGCTGTTCCTGGGCGACAGCAGGCCGCTGAGCAGTACCTCGGCGAGGTGGCCGGGCTGGGAGGCGGGCAGCACCCGTCTCTGGATCAGCCGCATGATCGGCAGAGCCGGGAAGGAGACCGCCGCGTGCGCGGCCAGCAGTACCGCCTCCCGCGACGCGGAGGACTGGAACCTGCGGACCCGTGACTCGACGGACAGCCGCCGCTCCCTGTCGACGGGTTCGTGGGAGGGCGTCTCCGTGCCGAGGTAGGCGACCGCCGCCGTCCGTGCCCCGCCCACTCCGCCGACCACCCGCGCCCACTCCGCGAACCACCCGTGGGAGCATTCGAGCACCGGGACCGGCACATCGGAGGGACCCGGTCCGGGGTCGTCGTCGAACGGGACGAACCTGAGTTCCGGATTGGGGGCGCAGGGCCGGGATCCGTACAGCGTGCCGAGGGTGGTGGGCGCCGCCGTACGGCTCCAGAGCCGCTCGGCCAGCGGTTGCACGACGGCCAGCGGCCCGTGCGCGGCCAGCCGGACGAGAGCACGCTGCGCCCGGCCCCGCCACCAGTGCGGCCCGGAACAGTCGCTCAGGACGAGGGCGACCTGACGACCGGTGGCGTCGATCAGCGTCGACGCGCCCCGGCGCGAGCCGCCCGGCGCGGCGGTCGTCACCCCGTCCCCGTCCAGACGCGCGATCCGGACGTTGCGGAACGCGCCGGTCCTGGCGAGCGTTTCGTGCAGTTCCCTGCCGAGGGGCCGCCACATCCTCATCGAGGGACCGGAGTCGACGATCAGCAACAGGTTCAGCCATCGTTCCGTCGCCGGGACCATGACCGGCAGCCACGGGCTGTCCCGGTCGGCGGTGCGGGCGATGCGGTCGGCCGTGGCGTTCTCGTCGAGAACCCGGCGCCGGCTCGACTCGACGCGGCGTTTCAACGGCCGTAACGCGCGCTGGACTTCCAGCGTCTCGGTCAGCATGGGCGCCGTCGGAACGAGCACCTCCCGGACGAGCGCGTCCGGATCGGGCTCGCTCTCCTCGTCGGGGAGGTGCACCCCGTACCGGTGCGCGTCGGCCGGCGCCGGTGGGGGGAACGTCAGGTCGGCCGGCTGCTCGTCCTGGGAGACACCGGTGTCTTCGTCGGCGAAGGGGACGGGATCCGGAGACGGCCCAGCGGGCGCCTCGCGCACGGCGGGCTCCCCGCCGATGTGCGCCGCCAGCCAGAGCATCTCGGCCAGTTCGAGCGTGCTGGGCGGCGGCCCTATCGCACCGAGTACCGAACGCAGCCTCTCAACGCTCATCGGGGCGGGCCTGCCCGGACAGGTACGGCATGACCTTCTCCGCCAGGTCCATGAGATCCACCGTCGCGTCCCTGGCGGCGTGGTGGCACAGGTACACGGCGTTGAGGAGCTGGTCGGTCGCGAGCTCCCCCACCGTCCGCCGGTCGAAGAAGCGGTTCACGAGGTCGCGGACGAGAGCCGACCTCTCCTCGGTGAGGGTGTCGAGGTGTTCGCGAACGATCGCGGCGAGCTCCTGTTCGTCCGCCGGCTGGCGCAGCTCCAGGGTGACGCAGCGACGCAGGAACGCCGGTGGGAACTCACGCTCGCCGTTGCTGGTCATGATGACCAGCGGGAACGCGCGGCATCTGACGATCCCCTCCCTGACCGGCACCCGCGGCCCGCCGTCGGCGGTCAGCACCTCGGCGTCCGGATCCTCCCGCCGGGAGAGCTCGGCGATCTCGAACTCCCCCTTCTCGAAAATGGTCAACAGGTCGTTGGGCAGGTCGAGGTCGCTCTTGTCGATCTCGTCGATCAGCAGCACCCTCGGCCGCCCGTAGGGCAGCAGCGCCGTTCCGAGAGGCCCGAGACGCAGGTAGCGGCCGATGTCGTCACCGGTGGGCGTCGTCCTGCGCTCGTCGTAGAGGCGGGTGAGCGGGTCGTACTCATACAGCCCGTCCCTGAGCGTCACCCTGCTCGTGATCGGCCAGTGCAGCACGGGGCCGAGCTTCAGCTCGTAGGCCACCGCCGCCGCCAGCGTCGACTTGCCACTGCCGGGCGGACCGGTCACCAGCAACGGCCTCCGCAGGTACAGCGCCGCGTTGACCTGCTCGACGGCGGCGGCCGTGGACCGGTAGGCCTTGGCCTGGTGCAGGTTCCAGGGCTTCCCCTCGGGGGTCCTCAGCGGCGGCCCTCCGGTGAACTCCCGCCACTTCGGCGGCGGGGGCAGCTCGCCGATCCTGTCGTGCTGGACGCGTGTCCCCTCGAATATCTTCCAGTTCGGCATGTCAGGTGGCTTCCATCCCTAGTGGAGGGTCGGGGGTGCGAGCCGGGTCGTCCCAGAAAAGGGTCAGCTCCCTGCCGTACTGGTGTGTCACACCCTTGATGGGGTGCCGCGCGTCGTTGCGCAGCTTCTTGACCTTCTTCGGCAGCGCGTTGGGGTGGGCGTCCTCGACGTACCTGGTGAGGTTGCGCAGCGTCCGCTCGCAGGCCTCGTGGGTCGCCCTCTCGCACTGGGCGCGTGGCCAGAACATCACCGGCATGCCGACGCTCAGCGCCTCCTTGAGGTGGTCGCCCGAGGGCCGCGCCGAATAGGCGAGCGCCCCGACGTCCTCCTCGGCGATCCACTCGCGGTACTCCGGCAGCGTGTAGGGGAGGTCGCAGTCGACGGGTCGCGGCGCCGTCTCCCCCCGCGCGCGCAGCGACTCCCAGCGTTCCAGCGCGAAGCCGGTGCGGAACGACCACGGATCCAGGCGCTTGACGTCCCGGATCACCACGGGGAAGGACCGCAGCTCGATCCCGTCCTCCCGGTCCAGCAGCCAGGTCTCGAACGGAAGATGGAAGAACCGCATCGGCAGCGCGAACTCGAACATCAGGTCCCGCCGCCGGGTGATCCTGCACACCTCGGGCAGGAGCTCCTCGACCTTCTCCCGGAACGTCTCCTCGTCCTCGATGGCGACCGGTCCCCGCCGGACGGCCGGTTCGCCGTCCACGAGGGACTCGATCGTCAGCTCGGTCCTGTCCCGCCTGCGGTCCACCCTGACGATCACGGAGGCGGGCGGCGCGCTCTCGCCGCGGGGCAGGTGCTCGGGCATCCACCGCCGCATCCAGTCGGCGAGACGCCGCCGGTCGGCCCCGTCCACGTGACGCACCAGCAACGTCATGAAGTGGGCGATCGCCTCGTCCCGCATGAGCTGCTCGCCGACGTAGCTGACCGCCTCCCACAGCGAGGAGAACGACCGCTCGCTCTGCAGGAACGGGAAGGCGCTCTCCACCAGGGCGTCCGCCTTCGGTGCGCTGCGGATTCCCGCCAGCAGCCGCCGCAGCTCGCGCCTGCTCTCCCGCTCCAGCCAGCCGAAGGGGATGTGGTCGTCCAGCTCCTGCCAGTATCGCCGGATGCTGCTGAGCGGCAGCATCCGGCCGCTCAGCCCGTTGAGCCTGCGGTCGGTGTCCGACAGCATGCCCACGACCAGGTCGGAGTCGAGCAGGTAGACGGCCGCCCCGCTGAAGCCCCGGCGAATGGCCTCCAGGTGGGCGGCGTCGACGTCGAGCTGCCACCACTCCTCTTCCTGCAGGCCCATGTCGCGCCGCGAGTTCAGGGTGACGATGGATCCCACGTTCTCCTTGTCGTGCGGAAATCCGAAGGCGCCCAGTTCCACCCTGCCGTGGTGCAGGGCGTTCAGGTCGGCGAAGCGGGCGGGCCGTACTCCGGTCCTGCGTTCCAGGCGCAGGACCGCCACGTCTCCGGGGTCGTCGACCTGGGCCCAGTGCGCACAGGGCACGACCTCGGCGCCGATCTTCTCGCCGCCGATCACGGCGGTGGCCCGGGCGTGCCCGCTCACGACGTGGGCGCAGGTCAGCACGTGCGAATCGTCGACGAGTATGCCGGAGCCCACATCACCGGAGGCGTCAACGCGTACTCGCCACCCCCAGTCCCGTGTCACTCGCCCGGCACCGCCGCATCGCCCCGCGCCCACCTCAGTTTCACCACGAGATGGCCCTCCGCCGCGGCCTTGGCCATGACCACCCCCACCTCGGCGTTCAACTTCAGGCCGAACTCGATGGCGACCTCGTCGGGCCTCAGCGTGTCGTCCCGGAACACCTTCAGCGCGGAGGCGGCGGCGTCGCGGAAGCTCTCGAGCGACTCCTCGAACCTGTTCTTGACGTCGGAGACGATCTCTCCCGGCCGCCGGACGACGGAGGCGTAGCCCGCCTGTTCCTCATCGGCCTCGACGACGATCGTTCCACTTTCGGTCTTCCAGCGCAGAAGTTCACTCAATGTCGGTCTCCCGCCCGCAGACCCGGAATCCGGGACCATTCATTTCCGATGTGAAATCGCCCCGATGAACGAAACTGTAACAAGCCCTCCCCTGGGGAATCACACCTTCGGAAAAATGGCAGAACATTCTCAGGGGGTGCAGACCCCTCGGCACGGGCACGGGCCCCCGGAGCGCTCCATGACGGGCAGGGCCGGGCGGGACCAGGCCGGTACGGCGCCGCGGCCCCGCCACCGGACCACCGGCGGACGGCCACCCCCGGATCCGGGTCCAGGTCCGGCTCCGAGTCCGGCCCACCGGGCACCCGCGCCTCCACGGGACCACGTCCCTCCCCAAGGCACCGTGGCCGGGGGGAACCGCCGGATGAGATTACTCTCAATGTAGTATGGGCTACACATAGTGGCTGTTGTTCTGCGTGCCACCACATGTAAGACTCGTTCCCGGTCAGGGCTTGGACGATCTCCCCGCTTCTGACCAGGTGGTGGATGGATGTTTTCGGAGGTTTGCTGTGGCGTTTTCTGGAAGGATCCTGCGTTTCGACGACGTTCGCGGCTACGGATTCATCGTGCCCGACAAGGGCGGCGGCCCGGATATCTTCGTCCACACCAATGAGCTCCTCGATGACAAGGCCGCCTTCACGGCCGGCACCCCCGTCGAGTACGAGGTCATGGAGGGCGACCGCGGGCTCAAGGCGTTCAACGTCCGCGTAGCCGGGGAGAGGCCCCGCTCGCCCGAACCCCTCCAGCGTCCGGCCGCGGCCGAGGGGTCGCACGACGACGAGGAGATGTGCGACGTCCTGCACTCCGTCGAGCTCAGCCAGGAGCTCACCGAGCTGTTCCTCAAGAGCGTTCCCGACCTGACGGGAGCCCAGATCGTCCGGCTGCGCGAGAGCCTCCTGGGCCTCTCCCGCAGACACGGCTGGCTGATCGACTAGGACCGCCCTCTCACGTGACCGGCGGGCGGCCGTGCCCGCCGGCGCCGTGGGTCTCCCGGCCGCTCCGGCGTCGCCGCAGCATGACCTCGGCCACCAGGAGGTTGGGGACCCAGCACAGGAACGGGACGATCAGGTAGGCGCGGTCGAAGGCGGCGTCCTCGTCGAGGCCGGCGACCACCTCGTGGAGCGGGACGAGGAGGACGAGCCAGAGCCTGAGCATCACCGCGGCGTAGGTCAGTGCGAAGGCCCTGACGGCCCAGCGGCGGTGCGAGGCGACGTCGCCCCGCCTGATCGCCCGGTAGGCCGCGACGGCGAAGCCGATCCACAGCGCGCCCAGCGTCCCGAATCCGGCGGTCCCCACCGCCCCGGCCAGGTTCATCGGCGCCAGCACCAGGCCGGCGCTCCCGGCCAGCACCATGCAGCCCATCGCGACGCGGCCGCAGACCCGGTGGACCCGCGGGGCACGCGCGCGCAGCCGCGCCGCGAACTGCGCCGGCGACAGCAGCAACGCCAGGCCGCCACAGCCGATGTGAACGTAGAAGGCGACCTGCGCCCACGAGGGCCGCGGCACGTAGTTGGCCGCGATCTGGTCGTGCCCCTCGGCGAGGCCCCGTAACGAGTCGGTGAGGTACGGCAGAGGGGCGAGCACCGCGATCGCGACCGCGCTCAGCGCGATCCACCACCATCCGACGGCGCCGCGTCGCCTCGAAGCACGCCGGACCCGTTCGTCGATCATCACCATGAGCACGCCTTCCGCGGTCGATCGGTCGTGCCACAAGCTAGGTTCGCGGCGGTACGGCGGTCGCCCCTCGCCCGAGTGGAATCCGCCTCCCTCATTTGGGGGAGGACCAGGGAGAACGCGGGCCGGGGTGTTGACCTCCGGGCCCGGGGCGGGTGCAGGATGAGGCATGCGCATCCCCCCGCCGGGCGAGGCCGACGGGCTCCGCCGTACCCGACCGGCCCGCGGCGACGCCTGGCTGGCCGGCGGACTGACGGTCATGTCCGTCGTCGCGAGCCTGCTGGCCTCCGCCGGGCCGCCCTACCGGGACATCGACCCGCTCGGGTTCGCCGTCGCCACCGCCTCGGTGCTGTGCCTGCTCTGGCGGCAGGTCGCCCCGGTCACGGTGGCGATCGTCACGTCGGCGGCCCTGATCGTCAACGCGGCGGCCGGATACACCGTCACCGTCGTGCAGTGGCCCGCGTGGATCGCGCTCTTCACGTGCTTCTCGCTGTACGGGGACTGGACGCGGCGGCTGACGGGGGCGCTGGCCGCCGGACTGGCGGTCGTCGGCTACGTCACGCTGGACCGCGCGCCGGTGGGGGCGCTCGAACTGCTGGGAATCACGATGTGCTTCCTGATCTCGACGATCGGCGGCGACGCCGCCCGGAGCCGGCGCGCGTACGCCGCGGCCGCCGAGGCCCGCGCCCTGGGCGAGGCGCGGGAGCGGGCCATGCGCACCGAGCGGATCCTCATCGAGGAGCGGACCAGGCTGGCCCGTGAGCTGCACGACGCCCTGGGGCACGCGGTCAACGTGATGGTCATGCAGGCCGGGGTCGGGCGCCGGGTCTTCGCCGAGAACCCGGCCTTCGGCCACGAGGCGCTGGGGCACATCGAGACGCTCGGCCGGGGCGCGCTCGACGAGCTGGACCGCCTGCTCCGCGTCCTCCATCCGACCGTGGACGGCGCCGCGGGCGCGGCCTCCGCCCCGGCGACGACCGATCCGGCCGGCCTGGCCGACCTGGCCGCCCCGGTGAACCCGGTGAACCCTGCGGACCCGGCGGACCCGGCGGACCCGGCGGACCCGGCGGACCCCGTGGACCTGACCGGGCTGGCCGGCCGCGTGCACGCCGCCGGTCGCGAGCTGGAGCTGAACACCGGCGAGGTGGACCTGGCCCCGAGCACGGCGCGGGCGCTGTACCGGATCATCCAGGAGGCCGTCACCAACGCGCTGCGCCACACGACGAGCGGCCGGATCCGGGTGAACCTGGCACAGGCCGGGGACGAGGTGCGCGTCGAGGTGACCAACGAGGGGCGCGGCTTTCCGGCTCCGGTGCCCGGCCGCGGCCTGGTCAACATGAGGGAGCGGGCCCGGCTCGAAGGCGGGGACCTGGAGGCGGGACCGGTGGCGGAGGGCTTCAGCGTACGGGCGACCCTGCCCGGCCGGGTACGGACGGCGCGGTCGTGATCAAGGTGTTCCTCGCCGACGACGACGCGCTGGTCAGGGGCGGGCTGCGGGCCCTCCTCCAGGCCGAGCCCGACATCGGCGTGGTCGGTGAGGCGGCCAACGGGCGCGACGCCGTACACGGGGTCAGGACGAGCGCGCCGGACGTCGTCCTGATGGACGTCCGGATGCCGGGCCACGACGGCGTCCAGGCCACCCGCGAGATCACGTCGTGGCCGCCGCCCCGGCCGCGGGTGCTCGTGCTCACCACGTTCGACCTCGACGAGGTCGTCGACGACGCCATCGCCGCGGGCGCCGACGGTTTCCTCCTCAAACGGGCCACCCCGGAACAGGTCGTCGCCGGCATCCGCACCGTCGCGGCGGGCGACGCGCTCCTCGCGCCGTCGGTGACCCGCCGTCTGCTGGAGGCGCTCGCCACCCGGCGCGGCCCCGGCGATCCGGCGGCCGTCCTCGCGGCGCGGCTCACCGAACGCGAGGGCGACGTACTGCGCGCGCTCGCCGAGGGCATGTCCAACACCGAGATCGCGCGCTCGATGCACGTGTCCCTGGAGACCGTGAAGACCCACATCAAGCATGTCCTGGGCAAACTGGAGGTCCGCGACCGGACCCAGGCCGTCGTCTGGGCCTACCGGACGGGATTCGTCGACAGGCGGTGAGCCACCCACACCGACCTGCGCGTATTCGGCGGGTCGGCCGCTCGCCGCGGCTCGCGGGAGTTATCGTGTCTCCGGACGGGCTGCGAAGTACGATCGATCAATGACCGAAATGACCGAAACTTCGCCCAGTTGGCTCTCTCCCGAAGAGCTGGAGTCGACGCGTGCCCGGATGCCCATCCTCTACGTCGACGCCGTGCCGGTACGGGTCGACGACGCGGGAGTGGTCACGCACGTCGGCCTGCTGCTGCGCATCGGATCCGACGGAACCGTCAGCCGTGCCCTCGTCTCCGGCCGCGTGCTTCACCAGGAGCGTGTCCGCGACGCGCTCATGCGGCACCTGGAGAAGGACCTCGGCCCGGTGGCGTTGCCCCGTATCCCGGCGTCTCCCCAGCCGTTCACCATCGCCGAGTACTTCCCGACGCCGGGCGTCACGCCGTACCACGACCCCCGCCAGCACGCGGTATCCCTCGCCTACGTCGTTCCCGTCGCCGGTGACTGCCGTCCCCGGCAGGACGCCCTCGACCTCGTCTGGTTCACGCCGCAGGAGGCCGCGTCGCCGCTGGTGCAGCAGGAGATGTCCGGCGGGCACGGGGTCCTGCTGAGGCAGGCCCTCGCGCACGTGGGCTGTCTCCCCTGACCGTTCCGGCTCCCCTCCCGGTGAGGCGGATCCGGTGAGTCCGGATCGCCTCTTGGCAAGAGACATCACTTAGGGCAATCATGTAGTTGCTTTACGTGAAACCGGGAGGTGTGACACTCTGAACGAGAGACGGTCGACATCGATGGCGGCTGGTACGGCCATGCCCGCCGAGTTGGTAGAGGCAGGAGCACCCAGGCCGAGCCACGAGCTCCGGGTGCCCGCGGAGCTGGTCGCGACGGCCGAGCACGGGCTGGCCGCGGGCGGCAGACCCCGCAAACGCGTGCTGATCATCGGGGGCGGGATGGCCGGACTGGTCGCCGCCTACGAGCTGATGCGTCAGGGCCACGAGCCCGTCGTCCTGGAGGCCCAGCAGCGGGTCGGCGGACGCGTGCTCACCCTGCGCGACTTCGCACCCGGCCTGTACGCCGAGGCGGGAGCGATGCGGATCCCGCGCGTGCACGATCTCACGCTGGCCTACTGCCGGCGGTTCGGACTGTCCCTGCGCCCCTTCGTGATGGGCAATCCCAACACCCTGGCATACATCCAGGGCGTCCGGACCACGCTCAAGGAACTGAACGACAACCCGGGGGTCGTCGACTTCGGCCTGGCCGAGCACGAACGCGGCCGCACCTACGAGGACCTGTGGCGCAGCGCCACCCAGGAGATCCACGACCTGTACGCCCAGGAGGGCGAGAACGCGCTCGACCGCATCTGCGCCGAGTACGACCGCTACTCCATCCGCAGCTTCCTGCGGGAGCGCGGCTTCTCCGAGGGAGCCATCGAGCTCTACGGCGTCATGAGCTTCCGGGAGGCCAATCTCAACGCGGCGGTCATCGAGCAGTTCCGCGAGATCATCGGGCGGGCCTTCGAGGACATGCAGGAGATCGAGGGTGGTTCCGACCGGCTGCCCGACGCGTTCTACCGGGAGCTCAGGAACCACATCCGGTTCGGTCACGAGGTCACCGCCGTGGAGCAGGACGACCACTCGGTCACCCTGCACGTCAAGACGGGTTCGGGGAAGACGACGTTCACCGGCGACTACGCCATCTGCACGATCCCCTTCTCGGTGCTGCGCGACGTCGAGGTCAGGCCCGCCTTCTCCCGCCGCAAACAGCGCGCCATCCGCGAGCTGAACTACAACGCCTCAACCAAGATCCTCTTCCAGGTGCGGCGGCCGTTCTGGGAACGAACCGACGGCATCGTCGGCGGCACCACGGTCACCGACCTGCCGATCCGGCGCATCTGCTACCCCTCGCATCCCTCGCCCGACGACGACCGCTCGGTCCTGCTGGCCAGCTACACCTGGGGCCAGGACGCCCTGCGGTGGGGTGCGATGTCACCGCAGAAGCGGGTCGAGCAGGCACTCGAGGACGTCGCCAAGATCCACCCCGAGATCCACGACCACTTCGAGTTCGGCGTCACGCACGCCTGGTACGACGATCCCTACGCGGCGGGCGCCTTCGCCCTGTTCGAGCCGCACCAGCAGACCAGCCTGCACGACGCGATCATCGCACCGGAGGGGCGCGTGCACTTCGCCGGCGAACACTGCTCGCTGTGGCACGCCTGGATCGAGGGGGCGCTGGAGTCGGGGCTCAGCGCGGCGCGGGCCGTACACGAGGCCGGCTGACCGGCACCCGGCACACCGCGGGCGCCCACGGAGATCAACGCGCGCCGGAAATCAGCGCGCGCCGGAGATCAGTACGCGCCGGAGATCGACGCGCGGCGCCCGCCGGAAACCCTCGACCGGCCGGGCGGGCGTGCTCTGACGCCCACCGGCCGGTGTCAGGGCACATCCGGCCGGTGGGCGTCCAGGCACGCCTGACCGGCCGCCACGAGGATGACACCCGATGGACGGAGGGCGCCCGACGGGAGAAGAGCACCCGATGGGCGGAGGGCCTCCGATGGTCAGAGAACGTCCGATGGGAGGAGGGCACCCGATCGGCGGAGGGCATCCGATCGGCCGATGCCGGGACACGCCCGGCCAACGGGCGTCATGGATGTGTTCGGCCGCCGTAACGGTGTAACCGGGCCGCGGCCTCGGCCAGATCGGCGGCGGCCGTGGCGCAGGCGGCGAGGTGGGCGCCGACCGACTCGCTCAGCCACGGCGGCGCGGCCCCGTGGGCCTCCAGCCTGGCCTCGATCTCGCGCAGGCGTTCGGCGCACTCGGTGAGCGCGCGGGCGTCGGCCCGCAGGACCGCGGCGTGGGCGGCAAGCCTCTCGCGCACGACGGCCCCTCCAGGTGCGGCGGCTCCTCCGGGTGCGGCGATCCTTCCGGGCACGGCGGCTCCTCCAGGTACGGCGATCCTTCCGGGCACGGCGGTTCCCTCGGGCCCGGTGGTTCCCTCGGGCCCGGTGGTTCCCTCGGGTACGGCGGTTCCCTCGGGTACGGCGTTTTCCTCAGGCCCGGCGTTTTCCTCGGGTACGGCGGGCATCGGCGTCCTCCGGTCGTCAGGTGGTCGGCACCGGGACGCAGGCGTCCTGGAGCGTCTGGCGGGCGGCGGCCGACAGGCACAGCAGCGGGCGGGCCCCGTTGAGACCGAGGTCGCGGAGCCCGCGGGCCAGGGGATGGTCGGTCCGCCCGACGGTCAGCCGCATCAGCGGCACGGGATGCACCCGGCCCGAGCCCCGGGTCCGCACGCACGAACGCAGCGCCGTACCGTCGCCGCGCGCGTAGCCGACCAGGTCGCGGTCGCTCACGGGCAGCCCGGGACCGAGCGGCCCGCACAGGGTGAGGAGCCGGTCGTCGGGACCACCGGCCGCGACGCGCGCGACCCCGGCGGCGAGCTCGAACTCCAGGGGCACGAGGTACGGCTCGCCGCCCCACAACCGCCGGGCGACGGCGGAGAGGGTGCCGTCGTCAAGGCCGGAAGCGGGATCGGGATCGACCGCGGAAGCCGCCAGGAAGCTCCCCGAACGCCGCCGGTCGGCGCCGCGCAGCAGGTCGGGCCAGACGCGTAGCGATCCCGCCCGCCACGGATCGGGCACGACGATCCCGACGTGGACCTCACGGTAGCCGCCCATGCTGGTCCGCCGGTTCCAGGAGGCGTGCACGGCGACGAGGGCGCGCCCCCCGATCCGTACGGCGGGACCGAGCCCGGTCCCCGCCAGCAGGCGGGCCGCCGCGGCCGGGTCCGCGGCGAAGTAGGCGGTGAGGGCGCTGCCGCCTTGGCACCTGACCGGTAGCTCGACGGCTCCTCGCGGGGTGTCCACCGGATGGGTGGGCACGGTGAGGAAGGGAAAGCCCTCGGGACGGGGGACGCGGTCGAACAGCCGGTAGGCCTGCGAGCGCGCGACCGGCCCCAGGTAGGGCGCGAGCCGTCCGTCGATCCGCTCGCGCGCCTCGGGCAGGTCGTCGGTGAGGTTGGCGATGTAGTGCTCAAGGCTGTGGCACAGCGGGAACAGGTGGGTCGAGTCGTAGTAGTCCACGGTGTACCAGTCGGGGTGCAGGTCGAAGCAGCCGCCCGCGCCCTGCCCGTCGAGGGTGGGGACGATGTCGTGCTGGTTGGTGACGCTGGCGACCCAGGTGCGCGGGTCGGCGGGAGTCTTGAAGTCGATGGGCGAACCGACGGCGACGGCGTGGGTGACGGTGTAGCGGGCACAGAACCCGGCGTCCTGCACGAGGTTCATGATGGCCGCGCCTCCGGCGCTGTGCCCGATGAGGGCCAGCTCGGCTCCCCGGGGCAGGCCGTAGTCGTCGACTGCCTTGGCCAGGGCCCGGCTGTAGGGGCTGCTGTCCAGGATGGCACTGCTGAAGGCGCCGAGCAGGTCCTGGGGCGAGTCGTTGTCGGGGCGCCCGGCCCGCATGCCGGGCACCTGGACGACGTGGCGCAGCACCCCGTCGGCCCCTTCGACGCTCTGGATGAGCATCCGCCCCGTCGTGCCGACCACGCTGACGTTGTGGAGGAAGCCGAGCAGCGACCCCCGCGTGCTCAGCCGCGCGGACTCGGCCGCGGCCAGATCGATGCGGCGCGCGGCCCCCTCCCCGACGTCGAGGACCGCCAGTGCCCTGTTGCTCACACCGGTGATCGGGTCGGCGCTGGCGTAGCCCTTTCCGGTGGCTATCAACCAGGCCGTGGCGTCGTTGAGGGGGTTCTCGTCCAGCAGGGCCCGCAGGGCGAGAACCTCGCCGAGGATCGGAGCGAGCGTGCTGAGCGTGCGCACCGCACCCCGGTCCCTGAGCAGGGCGCGCAGCGCGCGGACGGCCTCCAGGTCGCGGTCGGCGGCGGCCGCCTCGATGAGCCGGCCCAGCATGGCGTCGTCGGCCAGCTCCGGGTGGTCGATGGCGACGGCGGCGATGCGCAGCCGCAGCGAGGTGGCCAGAACGCGCACGGCCAGGCTCTCCGCACCCGCCACCGCGCCGAACTTGGCGGCCAGGGCGCCCAGCCTGCCGCCGGTGAAGGCGAATCCGAGCCCCCGGTCGTTCGTGACCGCGCGCAGCAGCGCGCGCTGGACCGGGTAGCCCGCCACCGGAGCACGCGGCAGGGCCCCGAGCACGGCGCCGTCGGTGAGCGCGGCCGTGGCGTGGGCGGCGGCCTCGTGGATCGTGACCCCGATGTCGACCAGCTCACGGGCCGCGGCACGCAACAACCTCGCATCCCGCTCACCCGGCCCGCCCAGCCCACCCACGACTCCGCCCACCGGACCGGACAGCCCGCCCACACCGCTACCCACCGAATCGGACCGTTCGCCCACACCGCCATCCACCGAACCGAGCCACCCGCCCACGACTCCGCCCGCCTGGCCGAACTGCCCGCCCACACCCTCATCCACCGGGTCGTGTCGACCGCCTACGGATCCGTTCACCGGATCGGACCGTTCGCCCACACCGCCATCCACCGAACCGAGCCACCCGCCCACGACTCCGCCCGCCTGGCCGAACTGCCCGCCCACACCCTCATCCACCG